>JAZQUJ010000037.1:0-91577 GCA_045631245.1 Bianqueaceae bacterium | reverse complement strand
CTCTTGATATCGATTTTGTAACCGGTCAAGCGAGCAGCCAGACGGGCATTCTGACCTTCCTTACCAATGGCCAGAGACAACTGATGATCCGGTACTACAACGGTAGCAGTGAAACCTTCAGTATCCACTTCTACGCGCTCAACCTCAGCAGGGCTCAGGGCAGCAGCGATGAAGCGGGCGGGCTCTTCATTCCAGATTACGATATCGATTTTCTCGCCATTCAACTCATTTACGATGGTGTTAACACGGTTACCGCTGGGACCTACACAAGCACCCAGAGGATCTACCATGGGATCGCGGCTCAGAACAGCGATCTTGGAACGAGAACCAGCCTCACGGGAAATGCTCTTGATCATAACGATACCGTCATGAATTTCGGGAACTTCCTGTTCAAACAGGCGCTTGATGAACTCCGGATGGGTTCTGGAAACCATCATCATAGGACCACGCTGACCGTTCTTTACTTCCAGAACGTATGCTTTCATACGCTGATTCATGGAGTATTCTTCACCGGGGATCTGCTCCTTGGGAGCCAGCAGGGCTTCGATCTTGCCCAGGTTGATGTATACATTGCCTTTTTCTTTACGCTGGATCAGACCGGACACCATGTCACGCTCTTTTCCTTTATACTCATCATATACGATGCCGCGCTCAGCTTCGCGCAGTTTCTGTACCACTACCTGCTTAGCATTCTGAGCAGCGATACGACCGAAGTTTCTGGGAGTGATCACTACATGGCAGATGTCGCCTACTTTATAGTTGGCGTTGATCTTTACAGCTTCTTCCACTGCAATATCCAAAGCAGGATCAGTCACTTCTTCTACTACGTTCTTCCAAGCCAATACTTCAACAGTACCCTTGGTACGGTCCATATTTACAGTAATGTTCTGAGATGTTCCAAAGTTTTTCTTACAGGCTGTTACCAAAGAATCTTCAATGGCCTTAAAAATAACTTCCTTGTCGATTCCCTTCTCCGCCTGGAGCTGTTCCAGTGCCTGAATAAAATCGTTCATTTTTCTTGCTTCCTCCTTAATATGTTTAGAAGATCACGGCCAGACGAATGCTGGACATTTCTTTCTTTGTCAGTGCAATAGCGGTGCCGTCTTCCAGCTCCAGCTCTGCGGTTTCCGTTTCGCTGTTATAGCCCGTCAGCACGGCCTGCAGGGTCTTCTGACCTCTGGCCTCATGAGTCTCGGGCACGCTTTCCAGCGGCTGATACAATTTGATATCTACGATTTTGCCAATGCTTCTGGCATAATCTTTGTCCTTTTTCAGAGGTCGATCCAATCCGGGAGAGCTAACCTCTAAAATGTAAGCAGTTTCGATGGGATCGTTCTTTTCCAACTCCGCTTCCACGGCACGGCTCAGATCCACACAGTCATTGATGGAAAATCCACCCTCTTTGTCTGCAAAGATCTTCAGGTACCAGTTGGGACCTTCCTTCACATAATCCACATCCACCAGCTCATAGTTCATCTGCTGGGTCAGCGGCAATGCCACTGATTCTACATACGCAATGAGTTCCTGTTTCTTCAAAATGACCTCCTAAAAGTTTGCGCTGTGCGCACATTGCATGGTTTTCTTTTTGACTTTTACAAGCCTTAAACATAAACGAAGAGTGAGCTGTTCGCTCACTCCTCTCATTTACCATATTCTTAACTTATTGTACCACGTTCATTCAGAAAAAGCAAGCAAAAAAGTAAAGTTTTTGGCTTATTTCCTAGGCTTTTCCATAATCCATCAATTAAAACAGACTCATCTGATCCGTCTCCGGCAGATCGCCCATAATGCCAAGCTCTTTCATAGTATCCGCCATGGTACGGCTCACCTTGGTGCGGCTCAGGAAATCCTCAATGGTCAAGAATTCTCCCTGCTCCCGTGCTTCCACAATGGACTCCGCAGCGGTGGCACCCATGCCGTTTAGCGTATCAAAGGGCGGCAGCAGTTTACCATCGATGATTTGGAACTTATGATGATGTGACTTATACAAGTCAATCGGCAAAAACTCTACGCCGCGGCAGTAGGATTCAATGACCAGCTCCAGCAGCGTATGGATTTCCTTATCCTTTGCCGTCTGCTCCTCACGGGGCTTGTTGTCAATGGCAGCAATGGCCTCTCGTGCCTTCTCCTCGCCCCGTGCCATAGTCTCATAATCAAAACCATCTGCACGGATCGTATAAAAAGCAGCGTAATATGCCTCTTTATAGTACACCTTATAATAGGCAATACGCAGGGACATGGTAACATAAGCCGCCGCATGTCCCTTCGGGAACAGGTACTGGATCTTCTTACAGGATTCCAAGTACCAGGGCTCAATGCCATGGGCCACCATATCATCGATATCTTTATCCGACAGTTGCTTACCCTTACGCACCGTCTCCATGATCTTAAAGGACTGCAGCTTATCCATACCCAGAGCGATCAGATCGATCATGATATCCTCACGGGTACAGATACACTCCGAAATCGGCGCGATTCCCTGGTCTACAATATTCTGGGCATTGTTCGCCCACACGTTGGTACCATGGGACAAGCCAGAAATTCGCACCAGGTCAGAAAAGTTCTGGGGTTTGGTATCCACCAGCATCTGACGTACAAACCTTGTACCAAACTCCGAAATACCATAGGTACCCACCGGGCTGTTGATCTGCTCCGGTGTTACTCCCAGCGCTTCCGTATTATGGAACAGTGACATAACGCCCTTATCATCGATGGGCACCTCCGTTGCCTTCGTCTGAGTAATATCCTCCAGCATACGAACCATGGTGGGATCATCATGGCCCAGAATATCCAGCTTCAAAAGTCGTCCATGCAGCTGGTTATAGTCAAAGTGGGTGGTAATGATCGGCGTAGTGGTATCATTAGCCGGATGCTGTACCGGACAAAAGTCATACACTTCATAGCCCCAGGGCACAATGATCTGACCGCCAGGATGCTGACCCGTAGTTCTCTTAACATCCAGACAGCCAGAAATCATATAATTGATCTGGGCGTTGCTGGCCTTTTGGCCCCGCTCCTCCAGATACTTCTTCACCATACCGTAGGCCGTCTTCTCCGCCAAACCGCCCATGGTTCCCGCACGGAACACATGACCCGTACCAAACATTTCCTCAACATAGGCATGAGCTCTGGGCTGATATTCACCGGAGAAGTTCAGGTCGATATCAGGCTCCTTGTCACCGTCAAAACCCAGGAACACCTCGAAGGGGATCTCCTGGCCGTCCTTTGTCAGTGGCGTACCACACTTCGGACACTTTTTATCCGGCAAGTCAAAGCCCGACATACCCGCCTTTGCCTTAACCTCTGGTGAATCAAAATCACTGTACTGACAGTTCTTACAGTAATAATGTGCCTGCAGCGGATTAATCTCGGTAATGTCCGCCATGGTCGCCACCAAAGAAGAACCTACCGATCCTCGGGAACCTACATAATAGCCGTCCGCTACCGAGTGGGTTACCAGTCGCCGCGCCAGTACATACAGCGTTGCAAAACCATTCTTAATAATACACTTCAGCTCACGATCGATACGCGCCTCCACGATTTCCGGCAGGGGATCACCATACATACGATGAGCTTTGGAATACACCGCATTCTTCAGTTCCTCCTCCGCTTCATCAATGACCGGTGAGAACTGTCCATCAGGAATGGGCAGTACCTTCTCCACCATCTCGCTGATACGCACCGGATCGTCAATTACCACCTTGCGGCACAGTTCCGGTCCCAAATAGGCAAACTCTTCCATCATCTCGTTGGTGGTTCTAAAATACAACGGTGCCTGATTATCTGCATCTTTAAAGCCCTTCGATGCCATCAGGATCCTACGGAACTGAGCATCCTCCGGCTCCTTAAAATGCACGTCACAGGTGGCCACAATGGGCTTATCATATTCCAGCGCCAGCTGCACGATCCGCTTATTGATCTCCTGCAGATCCTCCTCCGACTGCACATTCGCAGTATCCGGATCGGCGATCATAAAGGCATTGTTACCCAGTGGCTGGATCTCTAAATAGTCATAAAAGTTCACCAATCGCTCGATGACTTCCATACCATCATTTTCAAGCACCGCCCGGTACAGCTCGCCCGCCTCACAGGCCGAACCAATCAAAAGGCCCTCTCTCAGGCGAATAAATTCACTCTTTGGAATACAGGGCTGACGGTAAAAATAATTCAAATGAGACAGCGAAACCAGCTCATACAAATTGCGCAGACCGGTTTTATTGCGCACCAAAATCACCGCATGATTGCTCCGCAGTCTTTTAACATCGGTATTATCGTGAATGTACTGGTTCACTTCAGAAAGTTTTTCCATATGCTGCTCCCGCAGCAAATCCAGACATTTGATAAAGATCTCCGCTGTCGCTTCCGCATCGTCCACTGCCCGATGATGATTCTCCAGCGACACGCCCAAATGCTTTGCGACGGAGTCCAAGGTATAGCGCCGCAGTTCAAACAAACCTCGGGCCAGTTCCAAAGTATCCAGAACGGTATTTTCCAAAGGTTCATTTCCTAGCTCCGCATTTTTATTTTGTATAAATCCTGTATCAAAGGCCGCATTATGGGCTACCAAAACGCTGTCGCCGGTCCACTTCAAGAATTCCGGCAGTACCTGCTCAATGGTACCCTGACCTTTTACATCCTCATCCGTAATGGAAGTCAGCTCCGTAATACGTTCCGGTATGGGACGCTCCGGATCGATGAAATGACTGAATCGATCGATGATCTGACCCTTTTCCACCATCACTGCACCGATTTCCAAAATCTTATCTTCTTTTTTATTAAAGCCAGTGGTCTCAATATCGAACACCACAAAGCGATCCTCAAAGCTCTGTCCATGATCGTTCTGCACCGCCGTCTTTAAGTCATCCACCAAATAGGCTTCCAAACCATAAATGACCTTGATGCCCGCCTTCTTGGCAGCGTCCATTGCCTCCGGAAAGCCCTGTACTACGCCATGGTCGGTAATGGCCACCGCGGGATGTCCCCACTTACTGGCCTGCATAACCAAATCGGTAGGTGATACCACCGCATCCATTTCGCTGATCTTTGTATGTGCATGGAGTTCCACACGCTTTTCTTCATAAGTATCTTTACGCTCCGGCTTAAAAGATGCTTTAATAGGCATAATGGCATCTGCCGTGATCTGATACTCATGGGAGAATTTATCGTCAAACTGAACACGGCCTTTAACCATGATCTGCTTGCCTTTTTTCATCATGCCGCCTTTACCTTCTAAGTCGTCGGTCTCAAAAAAGGCCTTCACGGAAATAGCATCGGTATAGTCGGTAATATCAATGGTCATCAGGGTACGGCCGCCGCGGATTTCTTTACCCTCAGCCGCCAAAATATCACCCTGCAAAATAGCCGGTCCGTCATAATTGCCGGTCAGTACCGATTTAATGGTCACCGGTTCTCCCTGGAAGGGCCGACCCAGCAGCATGCCCTCCAGTTCTTTCTTCTTCTCTTCATTGATCTGCAAGGGCTCTGCACACAGGGTGATGTGATTGGCCATCAGCACCAGATCCTGCACATAGCTGTCCATCTGCAGACTTCCCTTTACCAAAATGGTTTCACCCTTCACCATCTGGTCTTCCATTTTACTCTTATAGGTCTTCATCACAACAAAGGCCTTTACATCCAAACTGGTCACATAGTCGGTGATGCGAATGGTCAAAATACCCTTGCCATTTTGAATTTCGCGGCAATTAATGGAACTGATGATACCGCGGGTGGTACACTGTCTGCGCTCTTCATCGCAGCGCGCCAGAGTGATCTCGTCCTTCGGATTGATGGGCTTACCACACATAACCTGATTTTTCTTCTTTTTCGGCTTGCCGGCATCCTCTTCCTCATCTGTACCATCGCCGCCGAAACTGCCAGCCACCTCGTCTCCCCAGCCTATCGCTCCTGCAGTAGAAGAACCCATGGCCTCAGCCCGATCCCTAGCAGCCACTGCCTCTGCCTCCTGGGCATAAGCCGCAAAAAAGGCATCATCCCCCGTATCCACCGGGATATCATCATCGGAAACATCTGAAATGATCATTCCGGGCGCAGGTCCACCAAAGGACACTCCTCCATCCATAGCGCCCGCAGCCAACATATCACCGGTCATACCACTCTGCGAACTTGCCATCGGGCCATCCTCCCAGGGCAGATCGGGGGTCTGCGGCTGCGCCGCTGCAGCCATATTGCCGCTCTGTCCAGCCTGCATTTGAGCACCCACAGGATGACTCACAGCCTGTTTTCCATTAGGATCCAATACCGGTGCTTCTTCGATCACGCTGTCGTTTTCCACAATTTGCACAGGGCCGCCGATGCCTAAATAACGTACGATCTCCTCCAGCTTCTCCCGGGTCCCACGGGCCTTCAACAGGCGGGCGGCATAGGACCGAATTGTGACTGTGAGTCCGTTTTCAAATTGAAAGGGCATGCGGTTCAAAAGGGCAGCACAAGAAGGCTGGATCTCTTTTAATTTTTCGAGAACCAACCGTTTCTTTTCCTGTACACTGAGCCTTTCTATGTTCGCCGCCATTTTCGATTCTGTCAGCCTAACCTGCACCTTACCATTCAAATAAATATCGATACAGGCAATGAGCAGCCCTCGTTCCTCAATTTCCAGAGGATGCGGTGCACGAATTTCAACTTCCATGCATCCTTCACTTTTGCATACCTCCACTTTGAGGACCTGGATCTGCGCTGCTAACTGCGCTGACTCATCACGAAAGGCTCCCGGAAATACATCCAGCAGAGACCTTACGCCATTATTCATACTTTTTTACCTCTTCCACCAAAGCCTGCAGTAGCTGATTTTCAGGAACCTTACGCAGGATCTCACCCTTTCTGAACAGCAGACCTTCGCCCTTACCGCCGGCAATGCCTAGATCTGCCTCACGGGCTTCACCGGGACCGTTTACGATACAACCCATAATGGCCACCTTGATGGGTTTTTGAATTCCCTCCAGCGCCTTCTGTGCCTGGTTTGCCAATTCGATCAGATTGATGTTGGTCCGTCCGCAGGTGGGACAAGATACAAATTCGATACCAAATTTACGAAGACCCATAAAGTGCAAAATCTTTTGAGCCACCTTTACTTCGTCCACCACATCACCTGTTAAGGATACACGCAGGGTATCACCCAAGTTTTGATGCAGCAAAAGTCCCAGACCCAAAGCAGATTTAATGGACCCATCCATGACCGTACCCGCTTCCGTAATACCAATATGTAACGGATAGTTACACTCTTTTGCAAAACGTTCGTAGCTTTCCACGCACAGGTTTACATCGGAAGCCTTAATGGAAACTATGATATCGTCAAAATTCATTTCTTCTAAATAGCGTACATTCTGCAGGGCGCTCATGCACAACGCCTCCGCAGTGTGGCCGTACTTGATCAGTAATTCTTTATCCAAAGAGCCACCGTTCACACCCACACGGATGGGCACCTGGCGTTCTTTCGCCACCGCAACCACTTTTTCCAATCTGTCGCGGCCGCCCAGATTACCGGGATTAATTCGGATCTTATCGGCCCCATTTTCCATAGCCGCAATGGCCATGCGATAATCAAAGTGAATGTCTGCCACCAGCGGAATATGGATCTGTTTTTTAATCTGTGCCAGCGCCTCCGCACTTTCCTGATCCGGCACGGTGCAGCGGATGATCTCACAGCCCGCTGCCTCCAGTCTCAA
This sequence comes from Bianqueaceae bacterium, assembly GCA_045631245.1. GTDB lineage: Bacteria > Bacillota > Clostridia > Lachnospirales > Bianqueaceae > CALWPV01. The sequence continues at coordinate 83,895 of JAZQUJ010000037.1, read as the reverse complement.
AATTTGCTCCACGGTTGCTTTTACATCGGCTGTCTTAGTATTGGTCATGGACTGAATGGCAATGGGATTTCCTCCACCGATCTTCACACCGCCCACGTTAACCACTTTTGTATCTTGATGTCTAAACATTTGATATCCTCCCTTTAAAGCGCTAAATCCATTAAAAGAACCGCAGCACATCATTAAGTGCTACCACGATCATGAAGCCAAACAATAGCACGAAACCCGCTAGAAAAATAGCATTTTCAATTTTGGGGTTCAGCGGTTTTTTACGAATCTTTTCCACAGCACAGAAAACAATACGGCTTCCATCCAATCCCGGAATCGGGAATAAATTCAGCACACCAAGGTTGGCACTCAGAAGCGTCATCAAACTGGCCATGCTGCTCACCACCGCCATCACTCCATAGGAAGAAGCCGCCTCATAGGTATCACCCACAACAGTTACCATACCAATGGGTCCGGCCACCGCATCCAACCCCAGCGCTCCCGAGAAGAGCATCGCAATACTGCGTACCGTCACCTCCACCTGATACAGTAAAAACCAGAAGCTATAGGCGATCACATTCCAAATAGCTGAAAAAAAGCCTTCTTTTTCAATTTCATCTCCCAGACTTTCCGTCACGTCCACTGTGAATCCCATACGGTAGCGCTGCTGTTCCTCATCAAACTTCGGTTCAAACACCAACGTTTTTTCCTCTCCATCAGCCTTTTTCACCACCAGTTCAATGGAATCTCCCTCTGCATAATCCATCATCAAAAAGCTGATCTTTTCATACACATGGATCGATTCTCCATTTAACCCCACGATCTCGTCACCCACTTCCAAACCGGCCTGTGCCGCGGGGTAGTCCGCCTCTACCTCAGAAATCCCGGTATTGGCATAGCCATAGATCGCGTTAAAAATCAAAAGCAGTACAAATGCCAGCACAAAATTCATCATAGGGCCTGCAGCAGCCACCGCTGCTCTTGCCCCCGGAGACTTGGCATTAAAGGCATCATCTTCCGGCGGTGCGCCGGTTTCATCAGCCTCCTCTCCCTTCATCTTACAGAAACCGCCAATGGGCAGGATCCGTACCGAAATCACCAAATTCTTCTTTGTGGTGCGCTTAAAAATCGCCGGGCCCATACCCACTGCGAATTCCTCCACAAAAATTCCCTTGCGACGTGCCATCCAAAAGTGTCCCCACTCGTGGATCACTACAATAATTGTAAACACCAAAAGTGTTAAAATAACGCTCATTCAATTTCCTCATTTCGAAGCGCTTTAGTGCGAGGAACGCGGCGCAAATATCCGATTTGCGCCTGTGACCAAGCTATTTGTGGCGCTTCGTCACAAATAGCCCTATAAAAAAATCAGCTTATAGCGCTGATTTTTTTATACTCAACGCCTTAATGGATCCAACCTTCCACAAGATCCCGAATCCCTATTACTTCTTCCAACTCATACGCCTGCTGTGCCTTACCTAAGCGATCATAGGCCTCCAAGGCCTTCTCCACGGTTTTAAAAATATCGGTAAAACCAATCCGGCGCTGCCGGAAATCGTCCACGGCTATCTCATTGGCCGCATTGTACACAGCGGGATACAAACCTCCCTTTTCCATGGCATACCGCGCCATGGCGATGGATGTAAACACAGTTTCATCAATGGGCTCAAAGGTCAACGCGCCCTGTTTTCTCCAATCGATGGGAGTGATCACCTGAGCACCTCGCTCCGGATACATAAGAGCTACTTCAATGGGCAGACGCATATCGGCCGGACCCAGCTGTGCGATCACACTGCCATCCACCATTTCCACCATGGAATGAATGATGCTCTGCGGATGAATAATCGGTTCCACCTCTTCCGGTCTTCTTCCAAACAACCACATGGCCTCGATCATCTCCAGGCCTTTGTTCATCAAAGTTGCACTGTCAATGGTGATCTTAGCACCCATAGCCCAGTTAGGATGTTTCAGAGCCTGCTCCAAGGTTACTTTCTGCAACTGCTCTGCGGTATATCCTCTGAAAGGGCCGCCGGATGCAGTCAATATAATCTTATGCACCTCTTCCGATTTTACGCCCGCCAGGCACTGGAAAATTGCACCATGCTCACTATCCACAGGAAGAATCTGCACACCTTTCTTTTTAGCCAGCTCCATAATATAGGCACCGGCGCATACCAAAGTTTCCTTGTTGGCCAGCGCAATATCTTTTCCCGCTTCAATGGCAGCCACTGTGGGCCGAATGCCGATCATGCCTACAAGAGATGTTACCACCACCTGCACCTGCGGCAGCTGCACAGCTTCGATCAAGCCTTCCATTCCACTGCACCACTGAATGGGTGGCAGTTTTTCTTCTTTTAAAATGCTCTGCACTGCTGCCAAACCACTGGTTTCAAACACAACAACCATTTCCGGCTGAAATTCCTTGATTTGCTCCGCCAACAGTTGAGGTCGTCCGCCTCCGGCGGCCAGCACTGATATATGCAGTTTATCCGGCATATGTCGTACCACATCCAAAGTTTGAGTTCCAATGGAGCCGGTACTGCCAAGTACAACTATATTTTTCATAGGTTCCTCCATTTCAGGACAAAATGGCGCACCCCAAGAGCCTCCCCTTAGAATACGCCACCCCTTTTCTTTTTAGATTACTTTAAAGATCTCCAAAGCCATTACAATGACCGGACCTACCAGCAGCAAGCTATCGAATCGATCCAGCACACCACCATGTCCCGGAATCAATTTACCATAGTCCTTGATCTTCATTTTGCGTTTGATGGAAGATGCAAAAATATCACCCACCTGTGCCACAATGGATCCAACCAGACCCACCACTAACGACACTTTCAGCAACACACCACGGTCGATACCGGTGGGTTCTGCAATGATCATACCATAGATCACGCACAACAGGATCGCACCGATCACACCGCCAATGGCACCTTCGATGGTTTTCTTTGGGCTAAGTACAGGAGCCAGTTTATGTTTTCCCAGGAAGTAACCGCAGAAATAGGCGCAGGTATCGCAGCCCCATGAAGCAGCGAAGATGTACCAAACATAAAACTGTCCACCGGGTACTGTACGAAGCAAATATACATAAGCAAACAAAACTGCCACGTAAATCACACCAAATACAGTCAATGCAGCATCCGTCACACTGCGTTTCGGATATGTTGCAATACACATTCCCATTACAATAATCATCATACCGGTAATCAGATACATCATCAAATTACCATTCCAAAGCTGATCTTTAAACATCAACAGGCAGATATACAGGCAGGCCGCCGTACCCATTCCAAAATACCGGAAAGGCTGATGCTGCTTCGTACTCGAAACTACACTATAAAATTCATGCAGACCAATAATGGCCAGCGCCAGCAAGGCAACCAGCAGAACTGGTCCGCCCATTACCAATAATGCAGCAAAGATCACAATAAGAGCAATGCCGCTGATGATACGAGTTTTCATACTTTCGTATCCTCCTTTTTGCGTCCTCCAAACCGTCTTTCGCGGCCGGCATATATTTTAACAGCTTCTAACAAATCTTCCGGTGTGAATTCCGGCCATAATTTTTCAGTGAAATAAAATTCACTGTAAGCCAGCTGCCACAACAGGAAGTTACTGATTCGTTCTTCTTTACTAGTGCGGATCATTAGATCCGGATCCGGCAGATCATTGGTATCCAAATACGAAGCAAATAGCGCTTCGTCCATGTCCTCCGGATTGAGAGTTCCGTTTTGTACTTCCGCCATTACTTTGCGAACCGCTCTGGTGATCTCATCACGACCACCGTAATTAATGGCAAAGGTCAAATTCAGCTTATCCATATCGGCAGTATCCCGCTCGATTTCTTCGATCAGTTGCTGCAGGTCTTTCGACAAACGCTCTTTGTCGCCGATGACGCGAATACGGATTCCCTTCTTTAATGCATCCTTTTTATTGTGCATCAGATAACGCTTCATCAGTCCCATCAAATAGGAAACTTCTTCCTCGGAACGCTTCCAATTTTCCGTGGAAAAGGCATATACAGTCAAATACGGGATCCCGTATTCGATCATGGCATCACCAATGGTTTCCACATTGTCAGCTCCTGCCTTATGTCCCTGCTGACGCAACTTTCCATTTTTCTTTGCCCAGCGTCCATTGCCATCCAGAATGATCGCTACGTGACGAGGCATTTTTTCGGTATCGATACCTTTAATTAACATATTCAAATTCCTTTATTCCATTCACAAAGAATAAGGGCTGCCTCACGAACTGACAGCCCTATTCGCTTCGCTAAGAAATCCCGGAAGAACCACTGATTCTTCCTAAGTTCGCTTTCTAACCAACTTACGCCGAAAATTCCGCTATGCGGAATTTGGGGTGCAGCACAGGTTAGCGAATACACAGTTGTATCCAGCTGCGCTTTTATACAGACATAACCTCTTTGGTCTTAACCTCGATACGCTTATCGATCTGCTTGATGAAATCGTCGGTCATCTTCTGCAGCTTCTCTTCCAGATTCTTCTGGTCATCCTCAGTCAGATCTCCGTCTTTTTTCTGTTTTTTCAGGGCGTCCATCATATCACGACGGATATTACGAATAGCCACCTTAGCAGCTTCGCCTTTCTTCTTAACCTCTTTACCGGTCTCTTTACGTTTTTCCTCGGTCAGTTCAGGGAACAACAAACGAATCACCTTTCCATCGGAAGTAGGATGAATACCCAGTTCAGACATATTCAAAGCCTTCTCAATGGGTTTCAGCAGAGAACTGTCCCAGGGCTGGATCATCAGCATACGGGGCTCGGGAACAGAGATGTTACCAACCTGCTGCAAGGGAGTGGGTGTACCATAGTAGTCTACCATAATTTTGTCCAACACATGAGGATTAGCACGACCAACGCGAATAGTATTGAATTCTTCTTCCAGATTAGTGATTGCCTTTTCCATTCTGATCTTGGTCTGATCGATATCTTTATTTGCCATTAGAAAATCTCCTTATAATTATATTTCTTAATATACTTTTAGCTGATGGTGGTTCCCATCTCTTCGCCCTGCACTACACGAATAATACTCTTCTCCTCATTCAATGCAAACAATTTAGAGGGAATATTATTTTCCATACAGAATGCAGCTGCAGGCAGATCGATTACCTTCAAATTCTGTGCAAGCATTTCCTGATAGGACAGCTTGTCATACTTTTTAGCATTGGGATTCTTCGCAGGATCGCTGTCATATACACCATCAATACTTTTAGCCATCAAAATGATCTCGCACTCGGTCTCGGCTGCACGCAGTGCGGTACCCATATCGGTGGAGAAGAAGGGATGACCGGTACCACCGGCAAAGAATACGACCTTACCTGCCTCTAGATCACGCACCGCCTTATCCTTATTGAAAATCTCAGTGTACAAACCAATCGCATAAGGAGTGTACACAGCAGTATCCATGCCTTCAGTACGGAAAATTTCGGAAACATACAAACAGTTCATAACGGTACCCAGCATACCGATCTGATCGGCCTTCACACGATCGATGCCTTCAGAGCTACGTCCACGCCAGAAGTTACCACCGCCGATTACGATGGCGATTTCGGTACCCAGATCTTTTGCTTCCTTCACCTGACGAGCCACCTGACGGGTGGTCTCAGCATCCAGGCCAAAACCTTTACCACCGGAAAGAGCCTCGCCGCTCAGCTTAAGTAAAATACGTTTATACATAGAAAGCTTCCTTTCTTACATTTGATCATATTTCTTTTATCTTATCACAAAATGTGACATTACGCAATAATCACTTTTACAGCAGGCGGTTCTTCACACAGTGCACAAACAAATACTGATCATAATACCGCTCAATATAGATCTCGCGTCTTGAGAAATCATCGATCAACTGTTTACCAATGGCATCGGCCGCTTCATTGTTGCCTAAAGCACGCTGCTCGGTAATAGCTGCAATATAGTTCAGCATATCCTGATGCTCTCGCAGCAGTCTCCAGGCCACAGTAGAAACGCGATAATACTGATTCTTATTGGCTTCAATCATAGGAGCAAAAGCAGCAGTGATTCCCTTTACCTTCGCCGCTTTGGGCGCAAATTCAGGATTATACAGAGCGCCAATCGATTTGTCGATGCTTCGCAGACCCGACTGGTGGGCAAAGTCCAAATTCTCGCGGATCTGTTCCAGATAGGCAACCACATCACGCCAGTTTTCGCCGTAGGCGTGGCTAAAATAGTCTTCCTTCAATACTTCAAAGTCCACAGTACTGTCGTACAGAGTCTCACCGTACACATAGAAGGAAAAACCATTAGGGAAGAAACTGCGCTGGGAACCATCCTCCACAATACCGCTCAGTCCCTGCTTATGCAGAGCACGAATGTCATCGTAGATCAGCTTGGCATGGTACAAACCGCTGGGATCGTAATACTGATGGCGCCAGAAATGATACTCATAGCAGAAGCAGTCGCCGTGCCAGTCTTTCTGCCATTCCTTCAGGTACGCCAGACAGGCCGCCATCCCCTGCGGATACACATTGGCATTCAGCGCGAATTCTGTCATCTGGCTGGCATCCGGATCCTCTCCGTAAGTCTCGGTGTACAAGCGATGGATCGGCGCATACAGCATGCTGAAGCGTTTCAGGTTATTGATTTTCTGTTCTTTAGGTGCCCAGAAAGTATCGGTGTATACAATGAATACCAGATGGGTATCCAGATTCCGCTTGGTCAGCGAGGCGTCAATGTCATTTAGCAGCATCACATACCAATCCGGCACATCTTTCTTACGGCACTCCTCACACTCACAATGATTGCGTGTAGCGTCCGCTAGCCAGATGTGCAGGAAATCCACATTGTTCTGCTTTTCGGCATAGTCAGCCACATATTCAGCGATTTTCAACCTAGCCTCGGGATTAGACATGCAGATATTAGTGTTCAGCGGCACGCCCTTGTACAGTTTACGCTCGCCGTCCATCATCGCCAAAAACGGTCTGGACTCCTCGGGCACTGCACTCTCCTCCACCTTCTGCCAGCCGGCGTCACTGTTGATACCGAAGGGCTCCGCTGTCCAGCCATGTCCCATGTCATGATACTTCAGACCGCGCTTTTGGATCTCCACTTCGCACTGCCGTTTCCACTGCAACACTGTATCGCGGCTTACCGGTTCCGGCTCACGTACAGTATTCTCTTTATGATCGTAATAACTATTGTAATAGGTAGCAGGATTATCAAATTCCAGCATGTAGGTATTCATACCGATCTTGGGGGTAAAATCGATGGTCTCGATCATATCGGTCTGATATTCCGCACCTTCATTACACTGACCACGATATCGATGATCCGCCAATTTTCTGTAATTGACAGCCGGCAAAGCCGGGATCATCGGAACATACTCACCATCCACTCCGGGAAACAGCCAGCGACAGCCACAAAATCTAAGATAGCGATATACACCAATCAGGAGCGCACCGGGGTTAGAGCCGGCAATCACACCGCTTTGAGAATCGGTGTCGATATACACGATATCATCTAAAGTAATATCCTCCGCATCGGAAGTATCCAGTCCAAAGTCACTCATTAAGCCCAACCGGAAACCATCCTTAGCCTCGGGATCATATACAATATCGATCTCGCCGCAACGGGGCATCATCATTCTCATGTATTTTTTTAGTTCTTCTGCTGCAAAATCCACAGTGGGATTTGACGTAATCTTAAAAATCTGATACATCTTTCGTTCGCTCCTTTTCCAAGAGTTGATTGTATTAATTATATCATCAATTTCTGACTGCGGCAATATATTTATACACCGGTCTGGGTACGATACGTCGGATCATGAATTTCATATATCGTTCTATTATCAATGGTTCAGTTCACATTTTTCAAAAAGCTCGTTTATCGCCTCTTCATACTGATAGATTCTCTGGGATTTCCGTATCTTTTTAGTAGCCTTTACTGTATCATTGAAACTCTCCATCTGATATACCCAGAATTCCTTCATTTTAAATAGAAGATTCTTTTCTCCAAACATAACCTCCTGATACCGGGCATACAGTTCGTCGTGATAGGCTCTTACCTCGTCCTTCATAAGTGGCGCTCCCCCTTGTATCTCTCGTGCCAAAGCGGGATTTTGCAGAAGTCCGCGTCCGATCATGATACGGTCCAAAGTAGGGAACTGCTGTAGGAGCTGCTCATAGTCAGCCTTGCTGAAGATGTCGCCATTATAACAGACCGGAAATTCTTTAACCGCCATGGCGGATTCAAAAATTTCCTTATGGGGAGTTCCTTTATACATTTCCTTTTGTACACGAGGGTGGATGATCAATTCTTTTAAGGGGAATTTTTGAAATACCGGAAGCAATGTTTCAAATTCATTTGGATCCTGCACCCCAATACGGGTTTTGATGGAAACTTCCAACTTCACATTTTCAAAAATCTCCGCTAAAAACCTTTCCAGCACCACCAAATCCGCCAGTTGTCCGCTGCCACGTCCTTTGGATACGACAGTACGGGAAGGACACCCCAAATTCAGGTTAATTTCAGTATATCCCAATTCCTGCAGTTTCTCTGCGGTTAACAGAAAGTCATGCACGCTGTTAGTAAGCAGCTGTGGAATCGACGTTAATCCTTCATTGTGTTCAGGAGCCATATCCTGCTTTTCCCGATTGGTAAAATGGCCATGTTGTTTGGGCTGTATAAAGGGGATAAAATATTTTTCAACACTGCCGAAATATTTTGCAAAAGTTTGTCGTTGAATGTATCCAGTGATCCCTTCTAAGGGTGCAAAATAAATATTCATTTATGTTCCTTTCGAAAAAGCACCGCACAGAATCGCTCCTGTACGGTGCTTTATTTTCTATAATATGTATGACTTCTTATTTATAGCCTGCGATGGCTTCGTATTCACAAATATAACCGATACGTCCCTGGGTACTTGTGAAAGAGGGCAAATCGTTTCGCTGATCATTCATCGTCCAACCACTGTCATCCACATTCCAAAGACACAAACAGTCTTCCAGTGTACCATCAGTATCCTGTTTACTGGGTTCACCCGGGAACCAGTTCAAATAGCCGCCCCAAGTTTCACCGGTAATCCAATACCAAGTATCCTCCTGGGAATAGCCACCCATCCAGAAGTATTTCAGATCCGTATTCTTCAGAACTTCTTCCACCTTTTTCATTTCCTCTTCATCGGAAATAGTCACCAGATGGCCACCCTTTTCTTCACAGAGTTCTACCGCTTCCATCCAGGTACAATCCTGTTTCGTAATTTCATAGGTACTGGTAGTATATCCAATAATAACCACCTGCGGCATTGCAGTTTGCAAGTCCTTTACTTGTTGCGCGGAAACCTGCGTATCAGTAATGTCCAAATATGTCAAATTGGGCAGGCTCTTTAATACTTGAATATCACTCACAGGCACATTATTTAAAGTTAAAGAGCTGAGCTGAGTCAGATTTGTCAAAGGAGACAGGTCAGTCAAACTACCGCCGTTAATGCGCAGTGCCTGCAGCGCAGTACACTGTTCAATACCATATAAATCATTCACGATCATACCGGCCAGATCTACAGAGTCTACATCAAAAGGTATGGTAGCTCCACAACTGAGGGAAACTTCATTAGCTTCAGCAATCAGCTCAGATTCCTCTTCTATAATTACTTCCTCATCATACTCTTCTTGAAACTCAGAATACTCTTCAAACGCATCTTCCAACTCGTCTTCAAAATCTTCCAGAAGCTCTTCTTCGTATCCAGCTCCCCAAAAATCATCATAATCGTTTTCATCTCCGCCATTCATCAGAATTGCGCAAATCACGATCAAAGCAGTCAGAGCCAAAACACCGATAATGGTGAAAATAGTAAGACCAACACTGCGTTTCTTTGGTTCAATAATCAGCGGCACATCGTTTACATTCTGTAAATTCCATCCGCTTGTCTGCGCTGTTTCAGACCACGTATCGGACCATTGTTCATTAGTATTGTTCGATTCCTGCCAATCATGGTTCTCATCAGCTTCTTCCTGCCACACCGCTTCCCCGTCAGGTGCCTGCCATTCCATCTCATCTGCCGGTTCCTGCCATTCAACCTGCGGCTGCTCCTTATAGGTTTCAGGAATTACCACAAACTCAGGTTCCATAACAGGCTCGGGCTCCGCGATTGGCTCGGCAACAACTACCACAGAGTCAGACTCCACGATTGGCTCGGCAACAACTACCACAGGGTCGGGCTCTACGATCGGCTCGGCAGCAACTACCACAGGCTCGGGCTCCGCGATCGGCTCGGCAGTAACTACCACGGGCTCGGGCTCCACGACAGGCTCTGCAACAATTACCACCGGCTCGGGCTCCACGATCGGCTCGGCAACAACTACCACAGGCTCGGGCTCCACGATCGGCTCAGCGGCAACTACCACGGGTTCGGGCTCCGCAATCGGTTCGGCGGCAACTACCACAGGATCGGGCTCCGCAATCGGTTCGTCGGCAACTATCACAGGATCGGGCTCCACGATCGGCTCAGGAACTGCCACAGGTTGCGAAGCCTGTTTCTGTTCCACGGGGGTACCACAATATCCACAGAATTTTACACCATCATCTAATTTAGTTCCGCATTGTCTACAATACATAATGTCATTCTCCATTCTCGGTGTGTTTCGTTGTTAAAAAAATCTCACACTTCGTTATTATTCATTATAGCATTGTAAATTTCACATTTCAATGTATTTTTATAAAACAAAACTCCTTGAAGCACAAACGCACTTCAAGGAGTTCATTTTTACATTTTCAGATCAATTACTGACCCATCTGCTTTGCAACTTCAGCTGCAAAGTCTTCTTCTTTCTTCTCGATACCTTCGCCGGTCTCGTAGCGGATGTAGCTCTTTACATCTACAGTGAAGCCTACCTGCTTGGAAACTTCCTTCAGGTACTTACCTACGGTCAGCTCATCGTTCTTGAAGTATACCTGCTCGGTCAAGCAGATTTCCTTCAGTTCTTTAGCCAGACGACCTTCAACCATCTTCTCGATGATGTTCAGGGGCTTGTTGCTCTCTTTGCTAGCCTGCTCCAACAGGATCTCACGCTCTTTAGCCAAGAAATCAGCAGGAACAGCAGCGCGGTTTACGAACTGAGGATTCAAAGCAGCAATCTGCATAGCTACGTTCTTACCAGCTTCCAGAACAGCTTCGTTTACTTCATCACAAACCATCTCAACCAGAACGCCGATACGACCGCCGCCGTGGCTGTAAGAAGCTACACAACCTTCGGTAGTGATCTGAGCAAAACGACGAATCTGCAGGTTCTCATGGATAACAGCAACCTTCTCAACCAGTGCATCAGCAACGGTCATGGAAGGATCTTCGATCCAAGCTTCAGCCTTGAATGCATCCATATCAGCAGCTTCAGTAGCCAGTGCCTGTGCAGCTACGTTTGCTACGAAAGTCTGGAACATTTCGTTCTTAGCAACGAAGTCAGTCTCGGAGTTAACTTCAACGATAGCAGCCTTTTTGTTATCTTCGCTGATTTTGAAAGCTACCAAACCTTCAGCAGCGATACGGCCGGCCTTCTTAGCAGCCAAAGCCAAACCGCTCTTACGCAGGTACTCTACAGCAGCATCCATATCACCATCGGTAGCAGTCAGGGCCTTTTTGCAGTCCATCATACCAGCGTTGGTCAGTTCTCTCAGCTCTTTTACCATCTTTGCGGAAATAGCAGCCATTATTCGTTCTCCTCCTCTACAACTTCCTCGGTCTCTTCTTCAACAACTTCTTCCAAAGTGTTCTGTTCGCCCTGATTAGCCTCGATTACAGCATCAGCAACCATACCAGCGATCAGTTTAACAGCACGGATAGCATCATCGTTACCGGGAATTACGAAATCAATTTCTTCGGGATCACAGTTAGTATCTACAATACCTACAGTGGGGATACCCAGGATATGAGCTTCCTGAATAGCAATTCTTTCTTTGCGAGGATCTACGATGAAGATCAGGTCAGGCAGTTCAACCATATCACGGATACCGTCCAGGTTCTTCTGCAGTTTTTCCAATTCACCCTTCAGGATCATAACTTCCTTCTTGGGCAGAACTTCGAAAGTACCTTCTTCTTCCATCTTCTCCAGCTCGATCATACGAGCGATACGGCTACGGATGGTCTTGAAGTTGGTCAGCATACCACCCAACCAACGATTGTTAACATAGTACATACCGCAACGCTCAGCTTCAGACTTCATGGTCTCCTGAGCCTGCTTTTTGGTACCTACGAACAGTACCTTACCGCCTTCAGCAGCGATCTCTTTAACTGCAGCATAAGCTTCGTCAACCTTACGGCTGGTCTTCTGCAGATCGATAATGTAGATACCGTTACGCTCGGTAAAGATATAAGGAGCCATCTTAGGGTTCCATCTTCTGGTCTGATGACCAAAATGCACGCCAGCTTCGAGCAGCTGTTTCATAGAAATTACACTCATTGTAATACCTCCATTGGTTTTTTCCGCCGCAACTTTCGCCTCTCTGACAACCGACTGATCGGCACCGGCCAGAGCATCCGGCTGCGTGTGGATTATTTTCACAAGCACATATTTTACCACAAACATGTCCGCTTGTAAAGAACTTTTCCTGTTTTTTTGCGTTTTTTTCTTGGAATTTCCTCGTGATTTTCCTTTATTATTCAGCACTTCGATCACGTTCTCAACAATCCCAAGCTTCTAATTCTTTACTCTTCTTCGCTTTCTTCCAGCTCCTGCATATAGCCGCATCCTTCTTTTATGCAAACAAGCTTTTTCTGTTTACCTCTTTTTTCATATAAGAACTCACCGCATTCGGGACAATGCTGATTCGAAGGTTTATCCCAGGACATAAAATCACACTCCGGAGCATTTTCACATCCGTAGTATATTCTTCCTTTTTTTGTTTTCTTAATTTGAATCTGACCACCGCACTTAGGACAGAACGCATCGATCGCCTCAAAATAAGGCTTTGCATTGGCACATTCCGGGAATCCCGGGCAGGCGTAGAATTTTCCAAAACGTCCAAACTTGAGCACCATATTACGGCCACATTTCTCACAGATCACATCAGTTACTTCATCTTCCAGTTTCACTTTTTCCAGTTCATCCATGGCCTTTTCCACCAACGGTGCAAAATCCACATAGAAGTTACCGATCACCTGTTTCCACTGTTTCTTTCCTTCTTCCACATTATCTAAGGATTCTTCCATTTGAGCAGTGAATCGAATATCCACCACGCTTTCGAAATAATCACTGATAATACGATTTACTATGCTTCCAAGCTCTGTTACAAACAGAGCTTTCTTTTCCTTTGCAATATATCCTCTGGTCACCAAAGTACTGATGGTAGGCGCATAGGTACTGGGGCGTCCCACACCATTCTCTTCCAAAGCCTTTACCAAAGAAGCTTCGGTATACCGTGCCGGCGGCTGAGTAAAGTGCTGCAGTTCCTGCATCTTTTTAATCTTTAATGCATCTCCCGGCTGCAAACCTTCCACCGTTTCAAATTTTTCAATTTCTTCATCCTGTTCCTGGTATATTTTCAAAAAGCCCGGAAAAGCCACCTTGGAACCGGAAGCATCGAAAACAAAACCTCCGCTGCTCATGGTCATATGCTGCGTCTCATATTCGGCTGAAGCCATTTGACTGGCAAGAAAGCGTTCCCAAATCAATTTATACAATCGATACTGATCACGACTCAGGGATTCCTCCAATGTTTTCGGCTCATATACCGCATAGGTGGGTCGAATTGCTTCGTGGGCATCCTGAATTTTCCCCTTCTTTTCCTGCTTACTGCCGCTACCTACGAAATCACTTCCATAAACGTCTGTAATATACGCTTTGGCCGCTTCCTGAGCCTCAGCAGAAATTCGGGTCGAATCGGTACGCAAATAGGAAATCAAACCCACCAAACCGACTCCGTTTACCTCAACACCTTCATAAAGCTGTTGTGCGATCCGCATGGTCTTTTGCGGTGAGAAATTCAGTCTCTTACTGGCTTCCTGCTGCAGAGTACTGGTAATAAACGGATCCGGCGCCTTTCGACTGCGTTTTCCGCGCTTCAACTCAGTTACCTTGTAATTCTGCTGCTGATTAATTTTTTCCGACAAAGCAGCCGCCTGTTCACGACTTACGATCTGAATCTTTTCGCCATTCACCGAGCTCAGCTTAGCACTGATTTTTCCCTTCGCACCAGTCTTACCAAATTCACCTTCCATAGTCCAAAATTCTTCCTGTACAAAATCAGAAATATCATCTTCCCGATCACAAAGGAGTTTCAAAGCCGCCGATTGCACACGTCCGGCACTGAGTCCCTTTTTCACCTTTTTCCACAACACCGGACTGATTTGATAGCCTACAATTCGATCCAGCACGCGTCGCGCCTGTTGTGCATCCACAAGATCCAAATCGAGCTTACGGGCTTTTTTAATAGAACCTTTTACCGTCTCCTTCGTAATTTCATTAAAGGTAATACGATGGATCTGCTTTTCTTCCAGTCCAAGAGCCTGGGCCAAATGCCAGGAAATTGCTTCACCCTCACGGTCAGGGTCAGTTGCCAAATAGATCTTGTCTGCCTTCTTCGCCTCTTTTTTCAAAGCGCTCAGCAGTTCTCCCTTTCCTCGAATGGTTATATACTTAGGTTCAAAATTATTTTCAATGTCAACGCCCATCTGACTTTTAGGAAGATCCCTCATATGTCCGTTGGAAGCTACCACCTGATAGTTACTGCCTAAAAACTTTTTGATAGTTTTTGCCTTCGCCGGCGACTCCACGATCACTAAATACTTCGCCATATTTACCTCCCACTTTCCATTTAATCTATATTTTAACAACTCTTTGCTGCTTATCTCGCTTGATCAGCCCCTGCATCTCCAACATGGTAATTGCCTGCTGCACCTGTTGAGCACCTCGCCCGGTCATCTCGCAAAGTTTTTCCGGCAAGCACCCAAACTCATCCACTTTTTCATATAACCACAGAAATTCTCCGGCTTCTTTTTTCAGTTTTTCCGCTTGCGTTCTTCTCAGCTTCACCTCATTGATCCCGCTGATTTCCGTACTACTGCGTTTTAATTCATAATTCACCGCATGTCCCAATTTCTTTTCACTGTGCATACTGATCCTCACCTGACCTGAAAGTGCCCTAATCAACCCTTTTGGACTGGTTAGTACATTTGCACCATCCTGTATCAAATTATGCACACCTAAATATTCCAGATCAAAAATATCGCCGGGAACTCCAAATACTTCTCTGCCCTGTTCAGCAGCCAACTGAGCAGTCCTAATTGACCCGCTTTTAGGACCGGCTTGCGCCACCACCGTAGCCACGCTTAATCCGCTGACCACCCTGTTACGTTCAACAAAATGCCATTTCTCCGCTTTTTTTCCGGGCGGATATTCCGACAAAGCCAGTCCGCTTTGACAGACTCGGTTATATAACCATTCATTGCTTTTGGGATAACATAGATCCAGTCCACAGGGCATCACAGCTATGGTATATCCTTCTGCGTCCATTGCACCTTTATGCGCACAAGCATCCACCCCTATAGCCATACCGCTCACCACAGTAATGCCGGCTCCCGCCGCTTCAGCCGCAATCTCGTAGGCTGCCTTTTGTCCGTACGCCGTTGCCCTGCGTGATCCAACAACGGATATACACAGGCCCTTTGCTAAATTCAAATCACCCTTGTAAAACAATACAACGGGTGGATCGTTGATTTCTTTTAAATACTGTGGATATTGTTCTTCTTCCAAGGTGACCCAGCCGATATTTTTCTCTTTGCATTTCTGCAGTACCGACATAGTCATTTTCGTCATTCTTCCCTGCCGCCACAGCAGACCGATTTCTTCTAAATTTTTTCTTACATCAGCCTTTAAACTGTTTAGCCATTGCTCATTTTCAACAGCACTTTCCAGCAGCATTTTGGCACTACCAAAGCTCTTCATCCACTTTACCGCCTGCCCACAACTCACCCTTTCCATTAAGGCTACTTCCAAACAGGCCAGCATCTCTCTTGTTTTTGTCTGATTCATTGGACCTCCTCCAAGCGCCAGACCTCCAACCTCAGATTATTATAAGCGAAGTAATATCGTTTGTATAGTGCAATTTTTGAAAATTTTCCTTTATATCTTTTTAAACATTTTGTTAACCGATTACAAACGTCACTTTTTGTCGACATTATATATATATACAACTTTTTTTATTCAGGAGGTTTCTTATGTTTCAAACAACTTATAGCGCTCTATTATCCGGTTTAACCGGAACCCTTATCGAAGTGGAATGTTTCATTGGAAACGGTCTTCCTTACTTTAATATTGTTGGTATTCCGTCTTCCGCCGCTGCCGCCGCTCGTGAACGCATCCGCAGCGCCTTAAAAAACGCAGGCTTCTCCCTTCCGCCCTCTCGTATTACTATCAACATTCGCCCTGTCGATCCACTCATCGGCAGTTCTGTTTCCTACGCTCCCTTGGATCTCCCCATCACCCTTACCATTCTGGCCTGCCAACAACTGATTCCGGCCGCCTCATTGAAAAACTCACTGTTTTTAGGTGAACTCTCCTTAAGCGGAACCCTCAAACCACTTTCTGGTGCACTCTCACTTACCGGTTGCGCTTGCCGCACCCTACTTAGCTCAGTATATCTTCCTCAAAAAAATGCTGCCGAAGCTGCTCTTTCCGGTCATTCAGGCATTTACGGTCTTTCTGATTTATCTCAAATAATATCACTCCTTCGTGGTCTCACAACGGTATCTACTGCTCAGCCGGCCAAGCCGGAAGCCACCGAACGATTTTCTTCTTTCGACTCGATCCGTGGACAGGATATAGGCAAACGAGCTCTCATGATTGCTGCTGCCGGAATGCACAATCTACTTTTGATCGGCCCACCCGGTTGCGGCAAAACCCTGTTGGCCAAATCGTTACCTTCCTTATTACCTCCCTTAACCTATGAACAACAAATCCATTTAACGGAAATTTACAGTTGCTGTAATCTACTTCCAGCCGGCCAATCATTACTAATAACCAGACCCTTCCGAGCCCCTCATCATACAATTCCTGTTTCCTCACTAATAGGTGGAGGTTCCACTCCTCGCCCCGGCGAGATCACTCTGGCTCATCAGGGAATCCTATACCTGGATGAATTACCCGAATTTTCCCGTAGCTCCTTAGAAAGTCTGCGACAACCCCTAGAAGATCATTCAATCTCCTTAAATCGACTTCGGACTTCAGTTTTATATCCGGCCGATTTTCTTTTGGTTGCCAGCATGAATCCCTGTCCCTGTGGTCATTATCCTGATTCCCAGCATTGCCGATGCACAGCTACGCGCATCGAACAATATTTCGGCAAAATCAATTCACCGTTATTAGATCGAATAGATCTGGTATTACAGCTCCCACCGGTTCCTATCGGGGAAACTAATCAATCGTCTTCCTATCCTTTCACTGAGGTCAGCGCCCGCGTCCACGCGGCGCATGAATTACAAGCGAAACGTTTTCATATGCTATCTCATTACAATTCGCGGATGTCTCTAGATGAAATACAGTGTTTTTGCGCTCTGCGCCCTGACCTGGAACGTTTTATGCATAAGGCCTATGATCATTATCACCTGACTCTAAGATCTTATCATAAAATTTTAAGGGTCAGTCGCACTTTGGCAGATCTGGATGGTTCTGTTGAAATCGAACAATCGCATCTACTTGAGGCCCTACAGTACCGTCTCAGTTCTCACCATCAGTTAGCTGCATTATAAAAGAAAAGGGAGTACCGCATCCTAAGCAATTTTAATATTTGCTTATTTGCGATACTCCCTTTCAGGACAAATAACAGACAAGTCACGTATTTTGTCAAATAACAAAAAAATTAAAGCGCTTAGAAATCTTTTATCTAAGCGCTTTTGATGGACTGCGTGCAGCAGGATTCGAACCCACGGCCTTCTGGTCCGTAGCCAGACGCTCTATCCAGCTGAGCTATGCACGCATAAGCGGGTGAAGGGAATCGGACCCTCGTATCTAGCTTGGAAGGCTAGTGTTCTACCATTGAACTACACCCGCATGTTATAGTTCAATGTCAAGTGCCCAGAACCGGAATCGAACCAGTGACACGTGGATTTTCAGTCCACTGCTCTACCGACTGAGCTATCTGGGCACGAAATGCCGGAGACCGGGATCGAACCGGTACGGGAGATTAGTCCCGCAGGATTTTAAGTCCTGTGCGTCTGCCAATTCCGCCACTCCGGCAGCTAGGTCCAACACCCGACGAACTAGTAACTCGTTTCCGAGTTGCTGTTTTGTTTCGCGACGGGTATTATAATAACACACCCCATATTAAATGTCAACACTTTTTTAAAACTTTTTTTAATTTTTTTCAATCTTTTTTCAAAGAGGCTTAAAAGCCTTTATTTATGCACCTTTGCGCAAAATCAAACTCCAAAAAAATCTTCTTTATTTTTCAAAAACTCTCTCTTAGATCGATTCTAACAAACAAACTGCTTGCGCAGCCATCCCCTCTTCACGACCAGTAAAACCAAGTTTTTCCTCGGTAGTTGCCTTCAAATTAATTCTCGTTTCTTCACAGCCCATGGCTTCTGCCAGTATTTTTTTCATCGCCGGGAAATGAGGACCAATTTTCGGACGCTGTGCAATAACAACCGCATCCACATTTCCGATTCGATATCCCTGTTTTTTCATAAGATCCACAACATGTTTCAATAATTCCACGCTTGAAATTCCTTTGTATGCTGGATCCGTATCAGGAAAATGTTTTCCAATATCTCCCAACCCCATGGCTCCGATCATAGCATCCATGATCGCATGAATCAGCACATCCGCATCGGAATGACCCAACAATCCACGTTCAAAGGGGATATCAACACCGCCCAAAATCAGTTTACGTCCTTCACAAAGCTGATGCACATCGTATCCGATTCCAATTCGCATTTTTGCCTTTCCTTCCCGTTACACCGTTTTCTTTTTATATTCCGACGGTGAACATCCGTAACGTTTTTTAAAGAGTTTGCTAAAGTAGTACGGATCTTCGTATCCTACCTGCTTCGCCACTTCCTGTACAGAAAAATGCCCTTCTCCTAAAATTTCTTTTGCTTTGTCCATTCTTAGACTAATCAAATAATTAATAGGAGTATCACCGGTCATTTCCTTGTAAATTTTCGTTACATATGTAGTGCTCAAATATGTATATCGAGCGATTTCCTCAACGGAAATCTTTTTCATGTAGTTTTCCTGAAAATAGTTTGTGATGGTTTGAGCAATCGTATTTTTATCGTACATCTTCAATTGGAAATAATCCTGAATGCTTCCGGTACGCTGAGGGGACAGTTCCTTTAGCACCAGCACCAAAAACTGCTGACTCAGCACTTTAGTCAAAAGATCCCATCCAATATCTTTTTTCTCCTGTGTTGCGATGATTTCATGATAGCAATTATATATTTCATGCTGATATTTCCTAATCGAATTCACCGAACTGCATAGGGGCACAAAGTTTTGAGGATATCCTTTGATATTCAGATTTTCGATTCCCAAATAAAAAATCGTCGCTTCATTTTTCCCCTTTTGACACACATATCGATGGGGCGTGCCCGGGTTTAAAACAATCAGATCTTCCTTTTTCGCTTCGATTTCCTGTCCATTTATATAATATGTCAACCGACCTGAAACTACATATTGAATTGTCAAAAAATCGTGTGTATGTTCCGCCACTTCATATGACGCTTTCTCCTTATAGTGAAACATGATCTTAGGATTAAATTCTTCCGTATTAATATTCATCATGTGACCAACTTCCTCCTCATATGCCTTATCAGTATAACACCCACCCACATTGATTGCAAGAAAAGAAACTCAAAAATTCATTTTCCTTTTTCACAACTCCACTTTTCTCCTCTTGTTATGACTTTTTTGAAAAGTATTGACTTTTTTCTTCAATATGGTATATATGAACTATCATAATTCTAGGAGGCCATTACTATGATCAACAACATTCTTCCTACCCCTAAGAACGTAACACTTTTCGATGAAAAAACGATGATCACCCCCGCCATCACCTGTTGTCACGCCCCTTGGACTTCTTATGTCGAAACGCTTCGCGAAGCCTTCGCTAAAATATATGAAACCGAGTTAACACTGAGTGAAGGTGGCATCACTCTGGTTTACGATCCTTCTCTTCCCTCAAAGAGTTATCGCTACGAAGCGCAAAACAGTATTATCCTCTCAGCTTCTGACAACGAAGGTATTTTATATGCATTGGCAACCCTGCTGCAAGCTGTAACCGTTACGAACGGAATGATCGAATTTGAACAAGCCCTTATCGAAGACTACCCCGATAAGGACTACCGTACATTAATGGTGGATCTAGCCCGCGAATGGCATCCTGCCCATAGTATTTTCAAATACATTGATATCTGCTTTTTCCTAAAAGTAAAGTATTTGCATCTTCATTTTATCGATGACCAGCGCTATACTCTTCCCTCCCAAGCTTTCCCGCATATTACCGATGGAAATCGTTTCTATTCCTATGAACAAATTGCCGCTATGCGATCCTATGCCAATCAACGCGGCATCGTTCTGGTTCCTGAATTCGAAGCTCCCGGCCACGCAGCCGCTTTGAACCGAAACTACCCCGAGGTATTTGCCCCTAACTTAGAAGGAGGTACCGATACCGAAATCGTGACCGAAGCCGGCGCCGTAATAACCGCTCACAATATTGTTTGTGCCGGTCGGGAAAATACCATGAACGGAATTCGCACCCTTCTTGCGGAAATCTGCGAACTCTTCCCCGAAACCCCTTATATCCATATCGGCGGCGATGAAGCAAACATCAAAGTATGGAACTATTGCGCCGATAGCAGTGCCTATATGAAAGAAAACGGTATCGAAGATGTCTACGAATTATACAGCGATTTCGTAGGCCGTGTTGCACAAATGGTTCTGGACATGGGCCGTACCCCCATCGTTTGGGAAGGATTCCCCAAAAAAGGTGCTCACCGCGTTCCCAAAGAAACCATTGTGATTGCTTGGGAATCCTACTACAACTACGCCACCGACCTATTAGCCGATGGCTTCAAAATCATTAATGCCTCTTGGCAACCTCTTTACATTGTGCCCGGTTTGAATCTAACTTGGGGACACAAAGAGATCCTCGGCTGGAGTGTATATGGTTGGCAACACTGGTGGCCTAATTCCGCAGCGCATTTGAATCCCATCAACGTAGAACCCACCGACCAGGTAATCGGCGGCCAGCTTTCTGCCTGGGAATCCAGTTACGAACAAGAAATTGGAACAGTTATGCGAAATCTGGCTGCTCTTTCCGAACGAGTTTGGACCGTAAAACGCCTTTGGGACGATCAAACATATGCACGACGCTATTCCGGTATCAGCCAAAAAATGGCTCGTCTGATCCAAGACATTTAATTTTCCCGTACTACCCACGTCATGTAAAAAAGTATAAAAAAAGTCCACTTTTGGATGCACCCACCAACTTTGTTGGTGATATCACTGTAGTGCTCCAAAAGTGGACTTTTAAAATTTCTTACATCATGCCCATACCGCCGGCTGCTGCAGGATTTACAGGAGCCTCAGGTTCGGGTTTGTCAGCAACAACAGCCTCAGTGGTCAGGAAGGTGCCAGCCACGGAAGTAGCGTTCTGAAGAGTCGTACGAGTTACTTTAACAGGATCGATGATACCGGCAGCAACCATGTCTACATACTCGTCGGTCAATGCATTGTAACCGGTTCCGGTAGCAGATTCCATCAGCTTGTTAACAACAACAGAACCTTCGGTACCGGCGTTGGTAGCGATCTGACGAACAGGAGCTTCCAGAGCCTTTACAATGATCTCAGCACCGGTCTTTTCATCGCCGGTCAGAGAAGCAGCCAAAGCCTTAGTATCTTTGATAGCGTGGATGAATGCGCTACCACCACCACATACAATACCTTCTTCGACAGCAGCACGGGTAGCAGCCAGAGCGTCTTCCATGCGCAGTTTCTTTTCTTTCATTTCAGTTTCAGTAGCAGCACCCACTTTGATTACAGCTACACCGCCAGCCATCTTAGCCAGACGCTCCTGCAGCTTTTCACGATCAAAGTCAGAAGTGGTTTCAACGATCTGCATCTTGATCTGCTCTACACGGGCAGCAATCGCATACTTATCGCCCATACCGTCAACGATGATGGTGTTTTCTTTCTGAACTTTAACAGACTTTGCACGACCCAGCATATCCAAAGTAGCCTCTTTCAGATCCAAGCCAATTTCTTCAGAAATTACACGACCACCGGTCAAAGTTGCAATATCTTCCAACATAGCTTTTCTTCTGTCACCAAAACCGGGAGCCTTAACTGCTACACAGTTAAAGGTACCACGCAGTTTGTTAACAACCAAAGTAGCCAGAGCCTCGCCCTCAACATCTTCAGCGATGATCAGCAGACGAGCGCCAGTCTGAACGATCTGCTCCAGAACAGGCAGAATCTCCTGAATATTACTGATCTTCTTATCAGTGATCAAAATATAAGGATTATCCAGGTTAGCTTCCATCTTATCCATGTCGTTGCACATGTAAGCGGACAAATAACCACGATCGAACTGCATACCTTCTACCAGATCCAATTCAGTGTTCATGGTCTTGGATTCTTCAACAGTGATGACACCATCGTTAGAAACTTTTTCCATAGCGTCAGCGATCATGGAACCAACTTCCTCATCGCCTGCGGAAATAGCAGCAACCTGAGCAATATGCTCTTTGCTGCTTACAGGAGTGCTGATACCCTTAATGCTCTCAACAGCCTGATCACATGCTTTCTTCATACCTTTACGCAGGATGATGGCATTTGCACCGGCAGCGATATTCTTCAAACCTTCATGGATCATAGCCTGAGCCAATACGGTAGCAGTGGTAGTTCCATCACCGGCTACATCATTGGTCTTGGTAGCAACCTCTTTAACCAGCTGTGCACCCATGTTTTCAAAGGGATCTTCCAGTTCGATCTCTTTAGCAATGGTCACACCATCATTGGTGATCAGCGGAGCACCGAATTTCTTATCCAGAACCACATTGCGACCTTTGGGACCCATGGTTACACGTACGGTATCGGCCAACTGGTCAACACCCTTCTGCAGCGCATTTCTTGCGTCAATACCAAATTTAATTTCTTTAGACATATTTCAAACCTCCAAAAAAAGATTCTTATTCTTCTACGATAGCCAAAATATCACTCTGCTTCAGAATGATATACTCAGTACCTTCCAGCTTCACTTCAGTGCCGGCATATTTGGAATACATAACCTTCTGACCAGGCTTAACTTCCATTACGATCTCTTTGCCATCGATCACACCACCGGGGCCAACAGCAATAACTTCAGCCTCCTGGGGTTTTTCCTTTGCACCACCGGTCAAAACAATACCGGATTTAGTAGTTTCAATTGCCTCCAACTGTTTTACAACAACCTTATCTCCCAACGGAACCAATCTCATTTGAATAACCTCCTCAATTATAGGGCTTTATATTTTTTGTTAGCACTCAAAGACGCCGAGTGCTAAAACTAGAGCATATGATATCACACAACACCTTTCAAGTCAAGCTAAAGTTCATTTTTCTATGGAACTTACTTCACTCGCCTACGCCATTCCACCTTCAAAATTCCTGTTTGACTTCCTCTTTCTTACCTTATATAATAGCAATATCATAATCTCAGGAGGAATTCTATGGCAATCGGTATCGTCTGCGAATACAATCCTTTCCACAAAGGACACCTTTATCATCTGCAAACCGCACGCGCTTCCTACGCAGATCATCTCAACTGCACTCCCTCCGATATTCCCATTATATGCGTAATGAGCGGACACTATGTGCAACGCGGCGAACCCGCACTTCTGGACAAATGGACTCGCACCCGCATGGCTCTTTCTGCCGGCGCTTCTATTGTAATTGAACTTCCAACCTATTATAGCACCGCCACCGCCGAGTGGTTTGCCCTGGGTTCAATCACCTTACTCCGCCATACAGGCCTAGTGGATTCCATCAGCTTCGGCATGGAATCTCCCGAACAATTACCCGATCTGCAAAGGCTATGCAGTCATTTGGTTCCGGAGTCCTCTCTATTCCGCAGCCGTCTGCAAGAATATCTCACTTCCATGCCCACTTTCGCTTCTGCACGTCAAGCTACTCTGGAATCCCTCATTGATGCCCCTCTCTCCCTTCAAAGCCCCAACACCATTTTAGTTTTAGAATACCTGAAATCGATGTCAAAGCTTTCCTGGAGTCCTACTCTGCTCCCGGTTATGCGCGCCTCCGCCGGCTACCATGATCTTTCCACCGAAGCCCTTTTCCCTTCTGCCAGCGCCATCCGCCGCCAAGCGGAAAAGGGGTTCAGTATCCATTCCTATCTACCCGATTGCTGCTTCCCCTACGCGTCCGAGCCTCCAATCTTTACACAAGATTTAATGCGCTCCCTTAACTATGCGTTATGCTTCCATACAAATGAAAGTTTGAGAGAAATCGATGAAATTTCCGAAGGTCTGGAAAATCGAATTCTTGCTGCTGTCATCGATTCGCCGTCCTACTGTGCATTACTGGAACGTTTGAAAACAAAACGTTATCCCACTTCCCGCCTACGGCGGATTCTTCTCAACACTCTTTTAAATATTACTTCCGCTCGCAAACAAGAACTTCAATTTTTCGAAGGGCCTACTTATATTCGTGTTCTGGGGTTCCGTAAAGAACAGCAGTCACTTTTATCACAATTGACTCAAAAGGCCACTTTACCTGTCATTACCAATTTATCCCGGCAGTTCGATCAGCTCCCCCAAAAAGCCCAAGCAATGCTCAAGGATGAAATTCGGTTTTCCAAAATTTACAGTTCGATCCATGCTTCCCTCCAACAGGATTGTGAGTTTCGTACTCCTTTGATCGTCCTGTAGCAATTTTTAAAATCACCAAGCCATATAAAAAAGCTGTAAGTCGACGGCAATCTTAAAACGCCTTCGTCTTACAGCTTTTCATATTATTATTTAATCATTAGATGGGCTCGTTTCTCATCATAAGACCCAGCCAGTGCGTTTCCACTTCAATGTTCTCAGAAATCTGTGCTTCATATGCATCGAAGTCGCGCTGTCTCATGGTATCTTCCACATCTCTTTCCCACACTTCAACTTCATTTTCACCAACGAAGTACATCACGTGGTAACCATAATCGGATTCAACTATACCGGTATCGCCCTCTTTACGATTCTCATCAAAACACCATGCATCGAAATTAGCAACCATTTCACCGGGCTTAACACCTTCATACAGGCCGCCTTTTTCTACAGAACCGGTATCATCACTGTTTTCCGCAGCCAACGCTTCAAACTCTTCTACAGATGCTCCATTTTCTTCCCACTGAGCCAGAATATCTTCCGCCTTCGCTTTTGCTGCACTCATAGCTTCAGTATCGGTTGCATCGTTCACACCCACCAGAATATGACGTACATCTACGGTATTAGTAGTGTCTTTCGTCTTAGTAGAAACCATATATGCAACATAGTAGTTTGCTCCGTCAGCAGACTCAACTACTTTAACATCACCTACTTTAGTATCGTCACTGAATGCCCAATCAGCCAGGTTAGCATCCAAACCGGATACGCCTGCATAATTCACGTTTGCAGCTAAAGAATCATCAACAGCGGTCTCTCCCTCTGCCAAGTTTTCCTCAGCACGTTTCAGTGAAGCCTTTACAAAGTCATCTTCGCTCTTAATTCCTTTTGCAAACTTCTCTGCAAATTCCTTCGCCTGTTCAACGGTAATACCTTCTGTTTCTTCAGTTGCCTCTACTGCTCCAAAGCTTTCCACACGAATATCAACTCGCATGAAGTAGTTGGAATTTTCATCGTAGTACGCATCTTTTTCTTCATTGGTGTATTCAAAACTGTTATACTTTTCTTCCTTAAATGCCTCAGCCAGCAACTCACGCTGTGCGCTCTCAGTGAACAACTCACGATTGAAACCTGTGCCATACATAGTAGACAAATAAGCATCGATTCTAATGTTATTGCCATTCGCAGTAGACTCCACCTCAGCCAACAAACCATCGATGGTAGCCTGAACATCTTCCGGCAGAGTATAGCCTTCAGCTTTAGCAGCCTCAGACCAAATTACAACATCCTTCAACTCTTCCACTGCACTTGCATGGAAATAATCAGCGTAAGTCTGTTCTTCATTAAACTGCTGTTTTTCTAAAGATCTGGTGGCATCAATAGGAGCATATCCCATATATGATACCATGGTATTGTAATAGTCTTCAAATGCCGTGCGATAATAGTAACTGTATTCAGCCGTACTGATCTTAGTATCGCCAATTGATACTGCTTTGATCCAGCGCTTAGTAACACCCACAGAAGGCATAATAATTGCACCCAGCACGATTACAATCGCAACAATTGCTGCAATCACCTTAATACGAACAACGGTACTGTGCTTTACTGCTGCGTTTTCACGCTTACGGTTCAGCGCCTGTCTTTTTCTTGCTTCTTCTCTTCTTTTTTCAATTTTGGACTGTGTATCCGCCATGGTTAATCCAACCTTTCAAACTAAACTTGCCCTACTTTCTTTCGAAAGCAGATAACTAAATTCCATTATATCACTTCTCGACAAAAAAATCAATGTTAGAGAAATAAAAATTGACAAATCACCAACATAATCCCCGCAGCAAGAATTCCTTGAACCACTTTCCACCCGACAAACCCTAAAGCCGATATCGGGCACTCTTCCATAGTCCCGAGGCTTTGCAAAATTACACATCCCCCCGAAAAGTTAATCAAAAAACTACAACCAACTAATTTCCATTGAACCCCTATGTCCTGTCCAATCATCCAGCGAACTCCTCCGCTCAGTTCCAACAATGCCCCTATAGCTCCGCCGCTCCATTGCTTCAATACAGAAAACAACACAATAAAGCCGGCAATTTTAAGCATCAGCAAAGATGTTTCCCCCACCGCATCGCCGATTAAATTACCAAATGCCTGTTTTTTTACACTTTCACTCTCATTGTATTTCCGACTCAAAGTTTGATTTTTTGACACCGAATCACCTTTTACGCTTCGAACTCCTATTTTTCTTTCGCGAAACATCACAGAACAAAATAATATCGCAGCCGTCAACCAATGATTCGCCAGAAGAATATAGCCGTAACATCTATTTTGAAATAGCACCGTTCCTATTGTTCCCAGTACAAATAGAGGTCCCGCCATATTGCTGAATGCAGCCAAGGCCGTTATGTTTTCTTTTGTGATACATCCTTGTCGATATAATTGTGCCGTTGTCATGCTCCCCACCGGATAACCTGCAATCAGCCCCGAAACAAAATTAAACAGAATGGGCGAAATTTTATCAAATGACAGTGACTTCATAAAAAGACGCACCCCTATAACAAAAGGCAGTTGAGCCGGTAATATAGCATTATACCAAAGCAGCAGTCCTTCTTTTGCACCTGCAATCCCCTTATCAGGCTGAAAAAACAACAGACACAAAAAAAGAAGCACAAGAAATTTAAACATAAAAACAGCCCCCGACCCATTGTTTCGGAGGTCACCCTCCGGTCTTTATACATAGTACGAGACCGGAGAGGAAATTATGTTTTATATTTAAATCGTGCTTTTTTTATTGCTTTTTATTGTTTTCTATGCTTTATAGCCGAGCAACTCAGTCTTTATGAATATTCAGTTCTTTACGATTCTGCTGCAAAATACGACTCTTCTGATCAATCACAGACGCAAACTCTTTTGCTTTTCCATCGATCGTACTGATCATATCAAACAGGCGCTCATTGGTAAAGCTGGTCAGCTGTTTCATTTGGTCGTCGATCTGCATCAACAGATCATCGGCATACTCTTTAGCACCCATGCGCATATCTTTAGATACACGCTTTGCATTTTCAACGATCTCCTCAGCCTGAGAGTAAGCCTTACGAGTTACCTCATGCTCATTGATCATTTTTGCTCTTTCTTCTTCCGCTTCTTTCAGCTTAGCCTCAGCTTCACGCTGTGCATCTACAATGATTCTATTTTTTTCTTCCAAAACCCACTTGGACTGCTCAATCTCAGTGGGCATTTTCAAACGAATATCGGTGATCAAATCAAACAACTCTTCACGATCCACCAGTACTTTATCACTAAAGGGAACAGCTTTAGCCTGCTCCAAAATCTCCTCAATACTTGCCAAAATCTCTTCAATTTCCATTTGACGATCCATAATTGCTACCTCCTAATTTATATATCTTGTCTAATACTGTTTGTGGAACAAAGTGTGACACATCCCCGTCATGCCTCAGTACATCTTTCACAATAGTGGAACTGATAAAAGAATATTGTACATTGGTTGTCAAAAAAATCGTTTCCATTTCCGGATACAAATTTCGGTTTGCCTGCGCCATTTGAAGCTCATATTCAAAATCTGTTACCGCACGCAAACCACGGATCACTTCTGTGGCGCCTTCCTGCCGCAAAAAATCAACCAACAATCCCTGGAAAGGACGAACCTCCACATTATCCAAATGTTTTGTTGCCTCTCTAAGCAATTCGATCCGCTGTTCTACCGTAAACATTGGATTTTTCATACCATTCAGCAGTACACCAACGATCAGTTTATCCACAATTTTGGCGCCTCTTTCAATAATATCCAAATGCCCCAAAGTCACCGGATCAAAACTACCAGGATATACTCCAACACGCATAGCGTAACTCTTCTTTCTTTTTCTTGTTTTCTCTTATTGGGACACCGTCGGCTGCATAAAGGTAAATCTTGTCGTTTTATAAACTTTTTCCTTCACCACATCCAACCCATCCACTCGAACAATGGTCTCTGATGCTGATTCCACAATCAGGATCCCATCCGTTTTCAATAAATCATATTCCGAGATCAACGCAGCCACTTTTTCTTCCCAGCCCTTCAAATACGGTGGATCCATAAAAATCATATCAAAACGTCGTCCCTGTGCAGCAAGCTGCTGCAGTGCCCGCTCTACCGGCATAGGCCATACCTTAGCCTTTTCAGCAAAACCTATCGTTTTTAAGTTAGTCCGAATACAACTTAATGCCTTTGCATCCTGTTCCACCGAATCCAGAGAAACAGCCCCCCGCGACAGCGCTTCAATACCCACACCACCGCTTCCGGCAAATAAATCCAAAAACTCCGCTCCAGGTACATCAAACTGAATCATACCAAACAATGCTTCCTTTAGCATATCAGTGGTCGGTCTTGTGTTCATGCCCTCTGGCGTAACAAGCTTACGACCTTTGGCAGTTCCTGCTATCACACGCATCATATACGACACAACCCTTCCTAACTCACCAAAAGAATTACATAAAAAGAAAAAGGCATACTTTAACCTCTTACTCTATTTTACAGAGTATTTCTTAAATGTCAAGGAATGTATACAAATTTTTTCTCAGTTTTTACATTTATGTCATCCAAAAATTGTCACTCATAAAGGATTTGAATCGGCACATTCTATTATCAAGCTTAAAGTCACGATCAAACCTGGCTTTTAGCCAACGGTCTTCGGCTATAACACAGCCCGGAAACCGTAATAATGAAACTTTGGAGGAATTAACAATGTCTAGCAGATCCAAAAAAGCAGTTCCCGAAGCCAGTCAGGCCATGGAACAGTTTAAGTATGAAGTTGCAAATGAAATTGGTGTACCGTTAAAACAAGGTTATAACGGTGACCTGACTTCCGCCCAGAATGGTTACGTGGGTGGCTATATGGTGAAAAAAATGATCGAAAAAGCCGAGTCTGATATGGCCGGCAAATCCGGTTCTAAATTTTAATCATATTTGATTATATTTATGCTCTTATTGATTTCACCAAAAGATCCGTGGCTCAATCCGCCACGGATCTTTTCATATATTATCATTCCACTACAGCCTTCTGCCAAAATGCCTCCAAGTCCTGCATAAGTCCACGATGTTCCAAAAGTTCCAGGTTTGGATCCACTTCCATGACCATCTGCGCCAGAGCTTGAGCTTCTTTCAATATTGACATATCTTTATATAAATCTGCCAATTTAAAATCCGGAAGACCATGTTGCCGTAGTCCAAACACATCACCGGCTCCGCGAAGTCTTAAATCTTCTTCCGCAATGAAAAAGCCATCATTGCTATCCACCATAGTTTTCATTCTTTTTCTGGTTTGTTGCTGCTGACTTTCCGTCACCAAAACACAATACGATTCTGCGCTGCCTCGCCCCACACGTCCTCGAAGCTGATGCAATTGTGCTAAACCAAATCTCTCTGCATTTTCAATTACCATCAATGTTGCATTGGGTACGTTCACTCCCACTTCCACCACTGTTGTGGCAACCAAAATATGCACATCCCCTTTTGCAAAAGCTTCCATTACACAATCTTTATCAGCTGCTTTCATTTTGCCATGCATGAGCCCCACCGAAAGATCCGAAAAAACAACTCTCTGCAGGAAATCCGCATATTCTGTAGCAGAACGAAGTTCACTTTCTTCCGCTTCCTCCACCATGGGGCAAATTACATATACCTGCCTCCCCTGCTCTACCTGCTTTCTCATAAAGGCATATAGTCGTTCTTCATAACTTTCATTTACACAGAAGGTCTGCACCGGTGTACGTCCCGGAGGCATTTCATCAATAATCGAAATATCCATGTCACCATATAAGATCATGGCTAAAGTTCTTGGAATTGGAGTCGCCGTCATAACAAGTACATTAGGCGCCTGTCCTTTTTCAGCAAGAGCCATCCTCTGGCGCACACCAAATCGATGTTGTTCATCGGTAATCACCAACCCAAGACGCTGATACCGGACCGGCTCGGAAATCAATGCATGGGTACCAATAATCACTTGAATACTTCCATCTTCCAATCCTCGAAGAACATTCTTACGTTCTGTTCCCTTCACGTTTCCGGTCAGTAATGCAACCCTCACACCTAAAGGTTCCAATAATTTTCTAGCCTCACTTAGATGCTGCCTGGCCAGCACTTCTGTCGGTGCCATCATTGCCGCCTGATAGCCATCCTGAGCTGCTGCATACATACCCAGCAATGCCACCATGGTTTTACCACAGCCCACATCGCCTTGAACCAAACGATTCATTGCTCGCTCACTCGCCAGATCTGAACAGATTTCGTTCCATACCTTTTGCTGGGCTCCGGTCAACCGGTACGGAAGGGCCGAAAGAAACTTTTCTTCCGTTTTCGCTTCCGTCTTGATCCTATATCCTGTTGTGACGCCCTTTAATCTACTTTTCATTCGATGCAATGCCAGTTGCTGTATAAAAAGTTCATCAAAAACCAAACGATGTCTGGCTTTTTCCTGCTCTTCAAAACTAGCAGGGAGATGCATTGCTTTTACAGCCTCGCTCCATCCCATCAAATTCTGCCGGTAGGAGCTGGGCAGCGGATCATTTTCCTCTGTTAAATAATCCAGAGCCTGTGTCACTGCGGCCTGTACCATTTTCTGTGTCAAGCCTCCGCCCAAAGGATACACCGATACGATGCCCGGCATGTTTTCCTCTGCTTTTTGTACCTGTGGTGAAGTAAGCTGAATTCGATTATAATTTCTTTTTACTTTACCTTTAAACAGATATAACTGGCCTTCCACAAGATTTTTAATCAAATAAGGTTGATTAAACCAAACCACAGCCAGTTCACCACTTTCATCAGCAATTCTCGCATTGGTCACTGTCCACTTTCCTTTATGAAAATTACGCGGGGCAGAAATAAGACGGGCGCGGATGATCACATCCTCGCCCACTTGAATATTGCTGATCGCGGTTCGTCTTCTCTCATCGAGATAGCTTCTGGGAAAGTAATATAAAAGATCGTACAGATTTTCTACACCAACGCGGAAAAACAATTCCGCCCGACTCATACCAATCCCCTTCAGCTCCGTTAACTTGATCGCTGATAAATGATTCATTTTCTTTTTTATTCAGCAGACAGCAGATAATAATATAACGGCTGGCCGCCCTCCTGGATCTCAACCTCCACACCGGGACAGATCTCTTCCACATGCTCCTTTAGTTCTTCAGCCTCTCCCTCAGTGGCATCTTCACCATAATAAATGGTTACCAGACTGGTTTCATCACTCACCATAGACTCCAACAATTTCTTGGTGGTCTTGATCAGATCCTGACCCACATGACAAATTTCATCATTTTTAAGTGCTAAAATATTGTCAGCCTTGATTTCGAATTCACCCATACGAGTATCACGTACCGCATAGGTAACTGAGCCGGAAGTAACAGTAGAAAGACTTTCTGTCATCTGCGCTTCATTTACTTCGGCGCTTTCACCGGGCATATAGCTGATCATTGCAGTAATACCCTGAGGAATGCTTCTGCTGGGAATTACATGAAGCTGTTTTCCTTCTTCCATTAAATAGGTAGCCTGCTGAGCCGCCAGAATAATATTTTTGTTATTCGGAAGCACAAAGATATGATCCGCATTGATCTTCTTGGTAGCCTCCAAAATATCTTCGGTACTGGGATTCATGGTCTGGCCACCACTAATTACATAGTCAACACCCAATTCCTTAAAGATATTACTCAGTCCCTCACCCACAGAAATAGTAATAAATCCTATCTCCTTTCTGGGCTCTTCTTTCACAGGAGCGGAAACATTTTCCATACTCAGGATGTTTTGATGCTGTAATCTCATATTATCTACCTTGATACTGGAAAGACTGCCCAGACTTACACCTTTCTGGATTGCCAAACCGGGATCGTTGGTATGTACATGGATCTTGATCAAATCACCATCTGCTACCACCACCAGAGAATCACCGATAGAACTCAGATACTCGCGTACTTCATCTTCTTTTTCTTCGGCATTTTCAACACCTTCCACGATAAACTCGGTGCAATATCCGAACTCAATACTTTCAGTGGAGAAAGCGGCCTGAGAACTGGTTGCTCCGCTGTTTTGCACTTGTGCACCACCGTTCAAACACAGCAGAGGATCGATATCATCATCTTCGCGCTTCAACGCTTCCAACATACCCTCATAAATTACCAGCAAGCCTTTACCACCTGCATCAACAACACCCGCTTCCTTCAGGACAGGCAGCATTTCGGGTGTCTTCTGCAAGGTTTCATTACCGCTTTCAATTGCCTGTTCCAGCACCTCGATCAGATCATCAGACTGAAGAGCTACTTCCAAACATTTGGCAGCAGTTGCCTTTGCCACCGTCAAAATTGTACCTTCTTTAGGTTTCATAACAGCTTTATATGCGGTTTCTACACCGTTTTCCATTGCTGTTGCAAAAGTGATCGCATTGATTTCGTCACAGCCCTTCAAACCTTTTGCAAGGCCACGGAACAACTGTGATACAATAACACCGGAATTACCTCGTGCACCTCTCAGTGCACCGGAAGACAATGCCTTTGCAATGTCTCCTGCTGCCTGAGACTCTGCCTTGATCACTTCTTTTACCGCAGAATTTACAGTTAAAGACATATTTGTTCCGGTATCTCCATCGGGTACCGGGAAAACATTCATTTCGTCAACCATCTTTTTATTTGCTTCCAGAGCATTCGCTCCTGCTACCAGCAACTGACGAAATTTTTGACCACTGATCGTATTCACCAAATTATCCTCCAAGGTTTACTCTTTCTCTTGATTCTCGGTGCGAATGCCTTCTACATATACACTCACATCGGCAAGTTCAAGACCGAGCATGTTTTTCACTGCATATTTAACATTACTAATCAAATTGTCGGCAATGACCGAAATATTAGTGCCGTACTCAACTATAATATGGAACTCGATGGTAGTCTGATCTTCTACAGTTCTTACTTTAATTCCTTTTGTCAGGTTTTCACCCAGCAACAGCTGTACAAGTCCATCTTTCACGTTGATTGAAGCCATACCTACAACACCATAACATTCAAGTGCAGCAAGTCCTGCTACCTTTGCAATAACCTCATCATCAATGATCACATTTCCAAACTCTGTCGTGAATATCGCTGCCATCTCATAACCTCCTTTAATAATCATACTGCATTTATTATACCATGATACAGATATATGTTACAAGCTTTTATTACATTGAAAAAAATAAAAAAATCGAACGATGTTACAGCACCTTACTGCATCCTTTTCGTTCGATTCTTTCTTTTATTGTATAGATGATATGAAGATCTGATTATGCACGAGTAACCTTGTTAGACTTCAAGCAAGTTGTACATACATGAAGTGTCTTAGGAGTCCCATCAACGATCGCCTTTACAGTACGAATATTGGGCTTCCAGATTTTATTAGATCTTCTATGAGAGTGGCTCACACTATTACCGAAGTGTACGCCTTTCTGACAGATGTCACATTTTGCCATGACAGCACCTCCTTCATTCATCATCGACATTCGATATTATTTGGCTTACGCCTGATTTTCAAAACACAACGCATATATTCTACCAGAACATTTGCTGAATTGCAAGTTATTTTTTTGTTTTTCTTTAGTTTTTTTTAATTTTCTTTACCGTGGAGTATCATTCGTGCTTCGAATCAGCAGCAAATACCCTTTTTTCAGTCGAATCCGGGCCTCCGAGGCATCAATTTCATTACTGATCCCTATACACTTTCCCACTTTCAACCGAAAATCCTGCAAAGGATATGCCGTTCCTTCCAGATCGATTCCCTCCGCATCGCCCAAGAAAGGAAGCAACGACAAGTACTGTTGCTCCTCTCTGCGCTCTACCATTACCTCACAGGGTCCCTGGATCAATCGTATGTCATTCAGACCATCAATCAGGTGAGCTTCGATCCCTTTCTGCAAAGGTTCATACAACAAAAATACATTGGCCAATGTATGATCCATTCGACTTCCGATCCCGCCCAGCATCCAGATTTCATCTCCGTGCTTCGACAAATCCATAGCCGCCCACAGTGCCAATTCAGAATCAGTAAAATCCTTTCTGGCAGGAAAGGTTTTCGAAGGAATTCCCTGTTTTCGATAATACGCAAGAATCTCCGGTTCCACGGAGTCGAAGTCTCCCATCATCAGATCCGGTCGAATTCCCAAGCGATATGACCAATTCAGTCCACTATCAGCTGCAATCACCTGATCAAACTCATTCTGTTTGCAGATTTCCCTCAACAAAGGGGTGTCATGCACCGCACCACCCAAAATCACCAATCGTTTCATTTGGATAATTCTTCAAATTGAGCCTGTGCCTGTGCCATATTTGCTTTTGCATCTTTCCCATCAAACACAGCAGAACCCATTACCAAAATATCCGCATCCGCTACCTGATCCATGTTTCCCAACTTAATTCCGCCGTCCACTTCGATCAGAATCTGTTTTCCATGGCGCGCAGCCATCTCGCGTACTTCCTTCACCTTGTGCAGACAAGCAGGGATCGCGGCCTGGCCGCCAAAGCCCGGATCTACGCTCATAATGAGTACCATATCCAGATCATCGATCATTGACTCCAGCACCGAAACAGGGGTACCCGGGTTAATCGCACAACCCGCCAGTACGTTTTCACCCAAACGATGAATCTTTTCGATCGTCCGATGAATATGAGGACAGGCCTCATAATGTACGCAAATAATGCTTCCGGGGGTGTTCGCACCGGCCTGATAAAATTCTTCAATATATTTTTCAGGCTCTTCGATCATTAAATGCACATCAAAGGGGATATCCACTGCTGCGCGAAGCATTTTTACCATACTAGGACCGAACGTAATATTAGGAACAAAGTGACCATCCATTACATCCAAATGCAAAAGCTTGCAGCCACCGGCTACTACGCTCTGCACTTCCTCTCTTAAATTACCAAAATCCGCTGTCAGGATTGAAGGTGCAATAATTGCTGCCATAATTTCTCCATTCTGCATGATCTGCTTTTCGTTTCACAAGACAGTTTTATACTATCTGTTATCATTGTTTAATATTGAGGATTATTTTTTTGGTACTCCCAAATTTCTTCATAGATCTTGCGATAGTTTTCATATCGGATTCGAGAGATCTCCCCATTTTCTACTGCTTCCCGCACAGCACATTCCGGCTCACTGCGATGTCTGCAATCGGGAAATTTACAGCCGCCCAAGTACTCTTCAAACTCAGGATAGAAGTTTGCCAACTGATCACAGTTCCAATCCTGCATATAAAAGGAACTGAAGCCCGGAGTATCGGCGATCCAGCCGCTTCCCTGACGAAGCGGAAGCAGCTTCGCGTGCCGTGTCGTATTTTTTCCGCGAGCAATCTTTTCACTTAGTTCCCCGGTTTCCTGTTCGGCATCCGTTAAAACATTGATCAAAGACGACTTACCTACGCCCGAAGGCCCCGCCAACACTGTGATCTTATCCTGCAAAAGATCCCGCAGGTTTTCCAATATGGTTTCATTAGTCTCGTAGGTGCTCACTTGATACACCGGATATCCGGCCTTTTCATAGGCCTCAATAGCCTCCGACACTTCCTTCTGCTGGCTATCTTCCCATAAATCCATCTTATTTAAAACAATCGCTACAGGAATCTCCTGCCGCCCCGCCTCCAAAAGGAAACGGTCTAATAACATGAAATGTGGCTCTGGATTGTGTACAGCAAACACCACCAGCACCTGATCGATATTCGCTGCAGCCGGACGGATCAGAGCATTTTTTCTGGGTGCTATACTTTCTAAAAATTTTTCCTTTGAAATGGTCACCTTGTCCCCAATCAACGGCGTGGTCTTTTGCTTTCGAAAGATCCCACGGGCTTTACAGCGCACAATTTGACCCTCTTCTACTTGTACATCATAGTTACCGCCCACTCCGGCGATAATAGTTCCGTTTTGTCTCATTTTCTTTCTTCACACAATTATTGCGTCACAAGTTCACTCATAATGAGCTTGCCATCCAGAAATACTTCCAGTTTAACTGTACCCTCCGGATAATCCAAAGTTAATGCACCACCCTGAGAAACGAACAAGCTATAGCTCACTTCATTATCAAATCGCTTCTCAGCCTTGTTCTGTGCATCATATACCTGCAGTACCAGTCTCCCCTTTTCTCCTTCTTTTGTGAAAGGAGATGTAATGGTGATCGTTCCACCCTTTTCAGAGGTTTCACTGCTTTCTTCTTCTCCCAAGCTAACAGTAAAGTCGATCTCGGTACCTTCCAGCACTTCATCATCCTTCGCTATACCCTGATTGATCACAAAATCCTTTGGATACACACTACTGTGGGCTGTACTAACTTTTCCTACGCTTAATCCGTTCTCTTCCAGCAATGCTTCTGCATCTTCTTGAGACATGTTGGTGATATAGGGAACTTTCACAAGCTTCTGCTCCGCTCCCATACTGATATAGATCACAGCCTCCGTCTCCTCAGGAATTTCAGCTTCATAAGCAGGTTCCTGCGAAATAATATAGCCCGCTTCCACTTCACTGTTATACGCTTCTTCTGTTCTGTAGTCAATACCGCGCTCCTTCAGCAGATCTTGGGCATCTCTATAGTATAACCCTTCCACCTTAGGCATCTTGGGCAATGCAGCAGTACTCTCTTCCTGCACGGAATCTTCTTGTATCGCGCTGCTTTCTCCCTGCACCTGACTTACTACACTGTCCTCAACACGTCCGGAATTGTTATCGGTATCTCCCGAAAGAATTGCCTTCATCAGAAAGACCAACAGCACCAACAGCACAATACCCATGATACCGCAGGCAATGATCATATTCTTCCGACGTTTCAGCTGACGCATACGCTCTTCACGCTGTGCAATCAGGATTTGACGCTCCCTTTCCTGCTCCTCCCGAGTCTTCACCGGAGGTCTGCGACTTGCGCCATACTCATTTCTCACCGGTGCCTCCTTAGGCTGGGTGGGACGGATCCTGAATCCCGGATTCTTATATACCCTTCTCATATCCAGAATCAATTCTTCCGCGCTCTGATATCGCAGTTCGGGACGTTTCTGTGTCAATTTAACGATAATATCACGCAGACCCGGCCAAATTTGAGGTGCCATCTTCTGTGGTTCCGGCAAGGGATCATGCAGATGTTTCATAGCAACCGCCACCGGAGAATCCCCGGTAAAGGGAAGCTGCTTCGTGATCATCTCATACATGGTAATGCCCAGAGAATACAGATCCGATCTGGCATCCACAAAACTTCCTCTGGCTTGTTCCGGTGAAAAGTAATGCACCGACCCCAATGCTTCACCCTGCTGGGTGATCGTAGAAGACGTGGACGCTTTAGCAATACCAAAATCTGTTACCTTTACATCCCCCTGCTGAGTCACCATAATGTTCTGAGGTTTAATATCACGGTGAACAATACCGTTGGCATGAGCTGCCTTAAGCGCCTCTGCAATTTTGATTGAGATCTTCAGTACTTCCTCCGATCCCATAACATCGCGACGTCTGATATATTCTTTCAAAGTCAGACCGTCCACATATTCCATTACAATATAATCGATATTATATTCCTGGCCAAGGTCATATACAGCAACAATATTCGGATGAGTCAGACCACCGGCTGCCAAAGCTTCTTTTTTAAACTTACTCAGCACTGCTTCATCCTGATAATATTCATGTTTTAATACCTTGAGTGCCACCATGCGACGGAGTTTATAATCCTTCGCCTTATATACATGGGCCATACCACCGGCACCGATCTCACCTAGGATCTCATATCGTTTGCTCAGTACGATACCTGGATCAAGCATGTTCTACTTCCTCCCCCGTAAAGTCAATTACGATAACCGATATGTTGTCTCTTCCTCCGTTATCGTTGGCTTTTGCAAGCAGACGTTCTGCAGTTTCATCCACATCCGCCTTACCGGACACTATGTTCAAAATATCAAGATCAGTCAGCATTCCGCTCAGTCCATCGGAACAAAGCAGCACACGCACCAAACTATCCACATCCAACCGAAAATCATCGATCTGCACTGTTTCCTCAATACCCACAGCTCTGGTGATCATATTTTTCTGAGGATGCACTCTGGCCTCCTCTTCCGTGATCAGCCCTTCTTTAATCATCATTTCCACAATAGAATGATCTTCTGTCACCTTTTTCAGTGACATTGGATGTTCTCCGGCTCGATTCAGTTTATACAAACGGCTGTCACCTACATTAATGCAGTACAGACTGTTTCCGCAAAATGTAACCGCCACAAAGGTGGTTCCCATTCCCTGATAATCTTCCGATTCCTGTGATAAATAATATACGTACCGGTTTGCCTCTTCCAAAGCAAGCCTCATTAAATCTACGATATCCTCTGCTTCTTTTGATCGCTCTTTAATGCATTTCACAAAACATCGTACCGCTTCTGCGGAAGCCAGATCACCGGCTTTATGACCGCCCATACCATCTGCCACAATAAACAGATTCGGCAGAAGGCCAACCGGTTCCAGTGAACAAAACACCGTGTCTTGATTGATTTTGCGCACACGACCTACGTCACATCGACTTGCCGCTGTCACAACTCTTGTTTTAATTGACTCTTCCATCGGTCTTCCTTTCTGCCTTGGCTCTAAGCTGGCCACAGGCGGCATCAATATTCTTACCCATTTCCCGGCGCAGGGTCACCGGCACATGCCGCTGCTCCAGCGTTTTCACAAACCGCTCGATCCGCTCCGGCTCCGGTCGCTCAAAACCACACTCTTTCACCGGATTCACCGGGATCAAATTCACATGGCACAGCATTCCTTTCAGCTGATCTGCCAGCTGGTGAGCACACTTAGTACTGTCGTTCACATCACGGATCAAAATATATTCAAACGTAATTCTTTTATTGGTCTTATCCAAATAATATCGGCAGGCCTCCATCAATTCAGTCATGGATACGGCCTGAGCGATCCTCATGATCTTTCTGCGGATCTCATCGTTTGGTGCATGCAGCGAAATCGCCAATGTCACCGGCATATCCAGCTCTGCAAACTTTTTGATCTTATCCACAAGTCCGCAGGTGGAAACGGTAATATTTCTAAGGCTCAGTCCCTTGCCCTCTTCATTGTGGATCAGCTGTAAAAACTTAATCAGCTCTTCAAAATTATCGAAGGGTTCTCCACAGCCCATCACCACAATGTGGGAAATATTGACGCCGGCTTCCCTTTCGACAGCGTATACCTGCTGCAGCATTTCACCTGCGCTTAAATTTCTTTCAAGTCCTGCCAGTGTCGAAGCACAGAAGCGACAGCCCATACGGCATCCTGCCTGAGAAGAAATACACAGAGAATAGCCGAATTTGTATTTCATCAGTACACTTTCAATAGCTTTTCCATCAGCCAGTCGGATCAGAAATTTACCGGTCCCCGTACCATCGGCCGCAATCTGTTTCTGTTCGATCTGCACCGGTTGCAGCGGCTCTGCTTCCTGCAGTTTTTCCCTCAGAGATTTTCCCAGATCCGTCATTTCATCAAAGCTCACTGCATGTCTTTGATGAAGCCATTTGAAAATCTGCTTTGCCCGGAACCCCTGCTCACCCATTTCTTTCAAATGGATCTGCAGCTGCTCCACAGACTGACTGTACCAATCGTATCCCATGTATAACTCTCCTGTATCACTCTTCATTGCTTTATGCTTGCTTTTCCAAACATGCCACAAAGAAGCCATCATGTCCACCGGCCTGAGGCCACAGCGTCAGATGCTTCTTCCATAGTCTATCACATTCCGGCAGGCTTGGCAAACGCTTTTCAAGGTCTTTTAATATAAAGTCCGGATATTTTTTCAAAAACCATTCCACCTGCTCATCATTCTCCTGCTTGTTCAAGGTGCAAGTGCTATACACCAGCGTTCCACCCGGTTTGACCGCCTCCGCGGCCACCGACAGGATCTGTTTTTGCAGCTGAGCAAGTTCTTCTACATCCTGCAAAGTGTGGTGAAGTTTAATATCCGGCTTGGATCTCATGATCCCTAGACCCGAACAGGGCGCATCCAGCAGTACCACATCATACTGCTCCGTATCCTCCGGCTGAGGTTTTGTGGCATCCGACGATGCCGCCTGTATGCAGCTGATCCCCAGACGCTCCGCATTCTGTTCAATCAGCTTTACCCTATGGTCATGCAGATCCCGGCTGCTGATCAGACCTTGATCCTGCATCATTTGTGCCATAAAAGTCGATTTACCACCAGGCGCTGCACACAGATCCAGTACCCTGTCACCGGGTTTAGCTCCGGTGGCCAGGGCTGCCAGCATACTGCTTTCATCCTGCACTGCAATATACCCTTCCCTATATAATTCCCATTTGGAAATATCACCAATGTGCTCTGTATAAAAGGCTTCCGGCACAGCATTGCTTTGCCGTACGCAGCCGTCTTCGCCCAGCGACTCCGCAATTCGTTTTCCGATCTGGCCGGCCTCAGCCTTCAAAGTGTTGGCACGCAGGCACACACTACCGGGCTGCTGCATTTTCTGCAGAAGGATTTCTGTCTGCTCTTTTCCATAGTCCTTCAGCCATATAGCCACGATCCAGTCCGGCATGTCATACTGAAGTCCCAACGCTTTCACCGGTTCCTGTTCCGGATCCGGCAAGGGGTAAGCACAGTCATTTCTTTGCGCTCCGCGCAGTACACCGTTCACAAAACCTGACAGCGCCCGCTGTTTTGATTTTTTCACCAGTTCCACCGTTTCATTGATGGCAGCACGATCCGGCACGCTTTCCATGTACTTCAGCTGACAAATGCCCATGCGCAGGCATACCAACAAATAAGGTTTGATTTTTTTCAGCGGCGTTTTAGAATGAGCCGCAATCACCGCATCGATCGAAGGCAGATGATCCAACGTAGTGTACACCAAATTGGTGAAAAAACGGCGATCACGCTCCTCTGTCTGATCCGCGATTTTCTTCAAATATTCGTTCACCGTAAGGGAACTATAGCCGCCCCGGCACAGAATCTCTTCCAGTGCCAGTGCGGCTTCCTGACGTATATTAATCATCCCGTCGTCTTCCTCCCACAATGAGAAGCAGACGCAGCAAGTTAGCCACTGCCTGAGCCATGGCGGCCACATAGGTAAGGGCAGCAGCGCTGAGCACCTTGCGTGCTTTTTTCACTTCGTCTTCCATTAGGATCTGCGTGCTTCCCAGCGTTACCAATGCCCGGCGGGAGGCATTAAACTCCACCGGCAGGGTGATCACCTGAAACAGCACAGCCACGCCAAACAGGGCGATACCGGCTATAATAATATACCAGCCCATATTCATAGCACTGGCAGCACTGCTAAGTCCTCCCATGGCGATACCAATAAAAATCAACGGCATGGACAGACTGGAACCGATCCGTGTCAACGGAATAATCGCATTACGCAGATGCAACGGTCCATAGCCCTCCTGATGCTGGATCGCATGACCCGCCTCATGGGCAGCCACACCAATGGCCGCAATGGAAGAACTGTTGAACACCGACTCCGACAATCGCAGAACTCGGTTTTTCGGATCATAATGATCCGTCAAATGACCAGCCACCATCTGTACCGGTACATCCATAATACCGGCATTTCGCAGCATCTGCAAAGCCACCTCCTGACCGGTCATGCCGCGATAGCTCCGCTCCTGTCGATAGCGGTTAAAAGTAGAATTCACCTTTGCCTGAGCATACAACGCCAGAATCACGGTGGGTAACACTAACAAAATATAATATTGATCGATCCAGAACATTTGGTTCCTTTCTGCTGAATCTATGCCTCTTTATGAGGTTCAGCCAAGCTTTTTCCCTGTCAGATCGCAGCCCCGCAAAAAGGCATCTGCCTCCATGGCTTTTTTGCCCTGCAACTGCAGCTGATCGATCTGAAGCACACCGTTTCCGGTATGTACCAAAAGTTTCTTACGTTTTCCACTGAGTCCCTCTGCCAGTACTGCCCCCGGCGCTGCGTCGCAAACCGTTAAAGCCGCGCACTCCTCGTCGCTGAGCACATGCGCTTTCAGTACTGTCAGCTTTTTGTCCTCCAGCATGGTATAGGCACAGGGCCAGGAATAAAATCCTCGCACCATCTGCTCGATCTCCTGCGCACTTTTACTCCACTCGATCAAACCATGCTCCTTTTGAATGATAGGGGCATAGGTGGCTTCCTCATCGTTTTGCTTTTCTCTGGTCAGAGTCTCACCTGCCAGCAAACGAGTTACCACCTCTTTGATCAGCACACCGCCTTCCTCCGCCAACTTATCGTACAGCGTTTCAGCAGTATCATCGTCTGCAATGGCTACGGTACGCTTAATCAGCATATCGCCGGTATCCATGCCTTTATCCATCATCATAGCAGTCACACCGGTCTCCTTTTCGCCGTTCACAATCACCCACTGAATGGGTGCTGCACCACGATATTTTGGCAGCAGGGAAGCATGCATATTGATGCAGCCCATAGGAGGAATATTTAAAATCTTCTCACTAAGTAGCTGACCATAAGCCGTTACAAGAATCAGATCAGGCTTCAATGCCTCCAGTTCAGCCACTGCTGCTTTACGCTTAATACGCTCCGGCTGATATACCGGAATCCCGTACTGCTGCGCCAGCACCTTCACCGGCGGCGGAGTCAGTACCTGCTTACGGCCCACCGGCTTATCGGGCTGTGTCCACACACCCACGATCTCCACCGGCAGTTCATGCACTGCCTCCAGTACTTTCGCTGCGATCTCAGGTGTTCCCATATATACAACTCTCATTATATTCTTACTCCTCGTCGTTGACCCACTTGTTCACTTTATCAATATACAACACACCGCTCAAATGGTCGATCTCATGACAAAACGCCTTTGCCAGCAGACCGGTTCCTGTTTTTTCATATACGTTTCCATCACGATCCATGGCGCGTACCGTCACCTTATCAGGACGGCTCACATAACCTGCCTTACCGGGAATACTCAGGCAGCCCTCAGGAGAATTATTCTCACCTTCAGTGGCAATGATCTCAGGATTGATCAGCACCAGTCTCTCTCCTGGCTGATCGGTATCGATTACGATTACCTGCTTCAGCACACCCACCTGAACCGCAGCCAATCCCACGCCGCCTGCATCGTACATAGTATCAAACATATCATCAATCAGGATCTGCGTTCTTCTGTCGATCTCCTCTACCTTACGGGATTTTTTTCTTAAAGTCGGATCTTCCGTAGTGATAATGTTTCGAATTGCCATTTTCTTTTTCTCCTTTTATTATACGATGGTAACCGGATCGATATCCACGAGCACGGTCACTCTATTTTCTTCTTTTAAAAATTTCTCACAACAATAATCCACAAAGGCTCTCAGTCTATCTTCTTCTTTGCATTTGATTAACAGTTTCCAGCGGAATATATTGTTGATCCGGCCCAGCGCAGCTGGGGAAGGTCCCAGCACCTCGATCTGTCGACCGGCCGCATAATGCGCCATCAGCTTTCCAAGCTTTTCTGCTCCTTGAATGACCGCCTCTTCACGAGGCCCGGTCAGAACCACTTGTGCCAGATGGGTAAAGGGTGGACACTCCATGAGTTTTCGCGCCGCGATCTCATTTCTATAAAAACCTTCATAATCCTGCTGCTGCGACTTTTGAATACAGTAATGTTCCGGCGAATAGGTCTGCACCAGTACTTCACCGGGTTTTCCGGCCCTTCCTGCGCGGCCTGCCACCTGCGTGATCAGCTGAAAAGTGCGCTCAGTACTGTGATAGTCGCTACTATACAGGGTCATATCCGCCGCCAGCACGCCCACCAAGGTTACATTAGGAAAGTCAAAGCCTTTAGCAATCATTTGGGTGCCGATCAAAATGTCACCTTGACCGCTGCGAAATTGTTCATAGATCTGTACATAATCATCGCGGTTTTTCATGGTGCCCATGTCCATTCGCATCACTCTGGCTCCTGGAAACAACTTTTCTGTTTCCTCCTGTACCCGTTGAGTACCTGCTCCAAACTGACGAATATACTTAGATTCACAATCCGGACATTTAGCAGGCAGTGCCGCCTCTTTACCACAATGATGACAGATCAGTTTATTTTGATCCTTATGATAGGTGTAAGGCAAATAACACCGGGGGCATTTCAATACAAAGCCACACTCCCGGCAGTTCACAAAAGTAGCATACCCCTTACGATTCAAAAACAAA
Source organism: Bianqueaceae bacterium (assembly GCA_045631245.1). Taxonomy (GTDB): domain Bacteria; phylum Bacillota; class Clostridia; order Lachnospirales; family Bianqueaceae; genus CALWPV01. The sequence goes on along the minus strand of JAZQUJ010000037.1, from coordinate 38,932 downwards.
ATGACCTGTTCCCTTCGTTCAAGCCTCTCTTTGATAGCTTTCACCAAATCCCGGCAGAAAATGCTCATATTGCCGGCTTCCAGTTCACTGCGCATATCCACCAGTTTCACCGAAGGAAGCTGAGCTCCAGCAACAGCCCGCCGGGGCAAGGACAGCAGAGTCAGTTCACCACTTTGTGCTCTAAAGAAGCTTTCCACCGAAGGTGTAGCTGATCCGAGTACCATCGGGCACCCAGCCTCTTCACACCTCATTTGTGCCACTTCTGCAGCATGATAATGGGGAGCCATTTGTTCTGACTTATAACTGGTCTCATGTTCTTCATCCACAATAATGAGACCCAGATTTTCAAAGGGGGTAAACACCGCCGAACGCGGACCAATCATGACCTGATATTCTCCCTTTTTTGCCAAACGCCACTGCACCGATCGCTCTCTGTCAGTCATACGACTATGGGTGATTCCCACCTGATTGCCGAAGCGTTCGCTGAACACGCGAATGAGCTGAGGTGTCAAACTGATCTCCGGCACCAGTAGAATCGCCTGTTTTCCTTGATCCAATACTCGCTGAATACACTGCATGTAAACCTCAGTTTTTCCGCTTCCGGTAATTCCGTGAAGTAAAAAGCCCCGATACACTTCATTACGCACAGCCTCCGTGATCGCCTCTCGGGCTGTCAACTGTTGGGCATTTAACGGGAGCGGCTGCGTACGCAGCAACACTTTTATTCCTGAACCTTCGTTAGATCTGACCCTCGGATTTTCGCCTGAAACAAAAGCAGTCGGCGGTTTCCCCTCCGACTCTTCGTACAATCTTACATATTCCTTATTGATCAGGGAAACCAAGGACTCTTTCGTGATGGGCACTATTTTACGTATTTCGCGAAGTATCGCTCCTGCTTCGCCATATTCCGACAGCACCTGCAAAAATTGCAGCTGACTTTTTCCCAATTGTTTTTTATCAGCTTGCGGAGAATCCGGCTGACGCATAAGACAAACCTTTTGTACCATCGGATCGGTAAAGCTGGGAATTTTGGGAATAAATAACGCCAAACAAGCCGACAGAGGTGCATGATATCTTTTTTGCATCTGCTCCGCCAGCTTAAGGTCTCGCTTGGAAAAAACAGGCTCCGGACTGATCAGCCGGTTCACCTTTTTCAGCCGCATCTGCGGCACCTGCGTTTCATCTTCAAAGCCGACCACATAGCCGGTGGACTTTCTGTTTCCCATTCCAAAGGGAATTTCCACCAACATACCTTCGCGGATCTGATCCGCAAGCGGTTTCTCCACTAAATAAGTATAGATCTGGTCAACCTTTTGATGATGCAGGTCAATTATGATTTTGGCATAACAAGCCATATTACGTCTCTTATTCTTCTTCGTCGAATTTATCGCTCAGGTCAACCACGGCCATTTCATCGAAGCCAATGGTTTCCATCTCTTCCTGAGAAGGCTCCCGAGTGATCACGCCTACTTTTTCTGCTTCCATTTCAGCAATTGCCATGGAAAGCATACGTCCATTATATTTATCTGCGATCATGGGACTTTCTTTATCGATCAAAGCACGGGCTCTTTTAGAAGCAGCCATAACCAGGCTGTAGCGGCTGTTGATCTTACTATTTCCCATTTCGGTATTTACTTTATTGATATGATCGATCAATTCCATATAAGAAGGATGCAACATTTTATATTCTCTCCTTTGTTAATTTAGCATTCTTTATTGTACCAGATTTTTCTGAAAATTACCAGAAAAATTTTATAATTTCAGTTCTTTTGCTTCCGCCTTCAGGCGCTCCAATAAATCTGTATCCAACGGCTGAATACCGTTTCGATTTTGGATCACCCTATGTAACTCCTCAACACAGACTCCCAGATCATCATTGATCACCAGAAAGTCATAAAGCTTAGCTTTATCCAACTCTTCCTCAGCTGCTTTTTTCAAACGCTTTGCTATGGTTTCCTCGGTTTCAGTGCCACGGCCTATCAAGCGACGTCGCAATTCTTCCATACTCGGCGGCACCATAAAGATCAGTTGGGCCTCAGGATACTGGCTACGCACCTTGAAAGCTCCCTCTGCTTCGATCTCCAGGATCACATCCTGTCCGGCCTCCAATTTTTCCACCACGAAGGATTTGGGAGTTCCATAATAATTATCTACATACCGTGCCCATTCAAAAAAGTCGTTTTCTTCAATACGCTTTTCGAATTCTTCTTTTGTAATATAATGATAAGAAACGCCTGGCACCTCACCCGTTCTCGGATTTCTGGTGGTGGCCGACACGGACAGTGCATATGGATATTTTTTCAGCAATTCTTTTACTGCAGTCCCCTTGCCAACTCCCGAAAAACCGGAAATTATAGCCAACACTCCTTTATTTCTGTCCATCTCTTCGTCTCCCTTCACCTTATTCTATATTTTGGATCTGTTCGCGGATCTTTTCAACCACATTTTTCATGTTTAATGCACACTGGGTAATGGTCAAATCGTTCGACTTAGATGCGATGGTATTGGTCTCCCGATTGAGTTCCTGTGTTAAAAAGTCCAATTGACGTCCGATAGGTTCTTTCTTTTCCAAAGTCTGACGATATTGACGAATATGACTGCCCAGACGAGTGATCTCTTCATCGATACAACACCGATCGGCAAACATGGTGATTTCCACTTCTAAGCGACCTTCATCGAACTCCGGCACTTTATGCTTATCCAGATGTTCCTGAATACGGGTATATAACTTTTCTTTATATTCCTGTACCACAAGCGGAGCTCGCTCCTGAATTTGAGCCACCAATGCCTCCAGTTCGGAAAGCTTTTCCTGAAAGTCTTTTTTCAGATTTTCTCCTTCACGCTCACGCATGATGCTAAGCTGTTCCAGAGCCTCCGTCAAGGCTTCCATAAGAATCGGCTCCAATTCTTCCAAATCAGTCTGATTTTCTTCAGTTTCCATAACCTCCGGCAGCTGAAGTACATGACTCAGCTTCAGATCATCTTCCAGATCGTAGTTCTTTGCCTGCTCTCTCAGTACTCTTAAATATTCTGCCAGCTTTACATCGTTGATCCATACGCTACCCTGCTGCTCACTATGATTGGCATAATTAATGAAAACATCGGTCTTACCGCGACTGATCTTCTCTTTCAGAACGCTGCGAACCTTGCTTTCAAGGGCGTTCAATTTTCGGCTCAGCCGAATGGAACTTTCTAAATATCGGTGATTGACCGTTTTTACTTCTACAGTAAAAACATGGCCCTGGACTTCCTTTTCACCCCGTCCAAAACCTGTCATACTTTTCATAGGTATACTCCTCTCACGCTGTTGCGCTCGTTGCTTTTGGAAACAGCTTAGCCTCTGGCTTTTTCGATGGTTTCCTTAAGTTCTGTTTCATTTTCCTTCACAGGGGTGATGGTTGCCTTGGCCAAGGTACGGCCGGTGCTCTCGTCCACAAACAATTCACCTTGACAGTACACCACGATCTCGTCTCCGTCTCTGGTGATCAAACGATGGCTTAAATATGCAGTTCCTTTGGTTTCCAGCTGCATAGTCCATCTTTGGAAAAAATCGGCAACATCATCCTTATGGACTAACTGACTATACACAACACGCTCTTTAAAAACGCGCTCTTTTGTATATCCGGTAAGCTCACCAAAGCCATCGTCTACTTTGATCAGCTTCCAGCCCTCTTCCACATCCATACGGCAGGAACCATGGATTACGGAAAACACTTCAGAATTGGTTAGCGCCATGTCTACCTCCACATTTGTAGGCTTCTGCCGCTCTTCGACAGTTCTCTCTATGTTTTAAGCCTTTTATCGCATTATATTGATCTATCATACCACAATGTTTCCAATTTGTAAACTACCGAGGGCGAAATCGACAGATAATTTCCCTGACTCGCCGCATAGAAATTGACCTTTTGCCTCAGATATAGTAAAATATGTTTGATTCTGATTTTATTTTAAAGGATAGATTATATGATTCGTATTTCTCAATTTAAACTTCCCATCGAAGCAGGCAAATCCCAGATTGAACGGGCTCTGCGCCGCGAACTTGGCGTTTCCGATCAGCATCCTCTCACCTTTGAGATCCTGCGTCGTTCGCTGGATGCCCGTCGCGGCCACGCTTTTCATTATGTATATATTATCGATGTGACCCTCGCTAAAGAGGACAAGGTATTTAAAAAGGGAAGCCGTTCCCATAAAAACTGGCAGCTGATCACCGAAAAAACTGACTATGCCATGGTGCAGCCTACCCACCTGCCCGATGAACGTCCCATCGTTGTGGGTCTTGGTCCTGCCGGTCTGTTCTGCGCTCTGCTGCTGGCCCGACAAGGTCTGCGCCCGCTGGTAATCGAACGGGGTCGTCCGGTGGAGCAGCGCCGTCTCGATACCATGCGCTTTTTCCAACATGCGGAACTGGATCCGGAATCCAATGTACAGTTCGGTGAAGGTGGCGCCGGCACCTTTTCCGATGGAAAACTCAACACGCTGGTCAAAGATAAATCCATCCGCGGCCGCTTTGTGCTGGAAGAATTCGTTAAGGCCGGAGCCCCAGAAACTATTCTGTACGATGCTAAACCCCATGTGGGCACCGATCGCCTGCAAAATGTGGTCCGCAACATGCGCGAAGAAATCATCAGCCTGGGCGGCGAAGTTCGCTTTGAGACGCGCCTTGTAGATTTTGAACTGAGCGGCGATACCATCACCGGCGCCTGGCTGCAGCATAAAGGCCAGCGTACGCTGGAAAAAACTCACACGATCTTTCTTGGGATTGGTCACAGTGCCCGCGACACCTTCCAAATGCTGCAGTCTTCCGGAGCCAAGATGACCGAAAAGGCTTTTGCTATGGGTCTTCGTATTGAACATCCTCAGGCTATGATCGATCGTTCACAGTATCGCGAATATGCCGGCTCTCCTTATTTAGGAGCTGCCGATTATAAAGTGACCCATCAGGCTTCCACCGGCCGTGGTGTATATTCCTTCTGTATGTGCCCCGGCGGTATTGTGGTAGCTGCCGCTTCCGAGCCAAACTCAGTAGTAGTTAATGGTATGAGCAACTACGCCCGTGACGAAAGCAACAGCAACAGTGCTTTGTTAGTTACTGTCACCCCCGAAGACTATGCTTCCTATCGTTCTGAATATGGGGTACTCAGTGGTGTAGGCCTGCAGCGAGAATTGGAACGCCTTGCCTTCCGTTTAGGTGGTTCTGATTACAGTGCACCTGTGCAGTGCGTAGGTGACTTTATCGCCCGTCGCGACTCTGTTTCCCTTGGCGATGTACAGCCCAGTTTCACCGGTCATACCAAGTTCGCCAACCTTTGGGACCTGCTACCGGATTATATGGCGGCTTCTCTTGCCGAAGGCATTCAGGCTTTCGGCCATAAGATCGAAGGTTTCGACCGTCCCGATGCTGTGCTTACGGGTATCGAATCTCGTAGTTCATCTCCTGTGCGTATTGAACGAGATGAAACATTCCAAAGCAATCTGCGCGGCCTTTACCCCATGGGTGAAGGTGCCGGCTATGCCGGTGGTATCATGTCCGCCGCCATGGATGGTATGAAGGCTGCGGAAGCGTATATGGCAACTCTGTGATTCCTGTGGCTCGCCTTAACTTTACCACTTTTCCCTTTCAAGGCGATCAAACTACCAAAAAGCCGATAAAGCAATTCACAATGAATCTGCTTTATCGGCTTTTTCATTTAATACCCCAATTCGGCGTTCAATGATTCGTCGTCGTCCACCCAGGACTGCACATCGATCACACGATATTCATCCTCGGTATCACGAATGTATACCTTCACAATGCCTGCATTAATGATCATACGTTTGCACATGGCACAGCTATTGGCATTTTCCACATATTTTCCGGTTTCCACATCGATTCCTACCAAATACATTGAACTATCCAGCATTCTGTCACGTGGAGCACTAATAATAGCATTCGCCTCCGCATGCACACTGCGACATAGCTCATACCGTTCTCCTCGTGCAATGTTATGTTTCAATCGAACACAGGTACCAATGTCGGTACAATTCTTTCGTCCCCGAGGTGCACCCACATAGCCCGTGGATATGATCTCATCAAACTTAACGATCACGGCTCCGTAATGTCTTCGCAAACAGGTACACCGCTTTAATACCTGTTCGGCAATATCCAAATAATAGTTATGTTTATCTCGGCGTTCCATTATTCCATCCTCGAATTACTCCACAAACACCATACCTGCCATGGGCACCGCAACCACTGCTACCGCGTCTTCGATATAACCGCTTTCTACCTTCTCTCCCATACAGTTCACCACACGGTAGGACTTTCCAATCGCTCCTTGCAAATACAGAGAAGCGCCTCCGGTGGAATTCACTGCAATTACGGATTCATAGTCAGTACAGTCAATTATCGGGTTAGTATACGAAGCGAAGATCGCAGCCCCATCCTTCTCGGCCCAAACCAAACTGTACGCACTCTCCGGATGATTCGCCTTCACTTTACCATCCAACAGCACCTCACGATGACTGCGCCAAAAATCCAAATAGAATGTGAGCATCTTCTTATGGGATTCGCACAGACGGTCGATCTTTACCGAAATCTGTGGTACCGAATATAAAATACTGGCCAGTTGCAGGGCGGCCTTTTCCACCGGTTCCTCATAATTCCACATTAACATATCGGAATGAACAGCAGTTTTACCAGAGGTTAAACGCAGATTCACCACACCTTTTCGATTCGCAGCGGCATCCTCCGGGCAGTCACCCACACGCAGCATATTTCCATATTTACGAATAGCCGGTCCCACATAAGACTGTCGGAATTCGATCAACACTTCCGGATTGATTGCTGTAAGCCGCTTCATCACATCAGTCATCAACACATCCACTGCCTCATCCAAAGCCGTATAATCGCGGCGCGGATCTGCCTCCAAAGATTTTCCGTGCAGTGAGAACGAATCGATGAAGTCCAGCTTTAAACCATCCAGCCCCCAATCCAGCAGTGCCCGTTCATACAATCCAATCAAGAACTCCCTCACCTCGGGGTAACGAGGATCCAGCGACCAATAATCTCTATTGTTACCGGTTTCATCCAGCATCATATCTTTAAACCGCTCATAGTTCTTGCTGTAAAGACCCACAAAGGGCACCGAATACCACAGCATTACCTTCATGCCGGTCTCGTGGATCCGATCCACAAATTCCTTCATATCCGACACTTTGGCTGCTGCCACTTCCCAATCGCCGCAAAAAGCGTAGCCACGATTATTATCGTCAGTCTGCCAACCGTCATCAATAATCACCGTTTCCATACCAAAGGGTTTGGACAAACGGCATTCCTTTACGATATCTTCCACATCCAGCATCTGATGGTAGCTATACCACAGGGAATTCATGGGAAGTCTGGCATGCTCCGGCACATAGGCAGGCGTATAACCACATTCCTTCTCCCACCACTCGGTCACATTATATACGCTATCATAATAGGGCACCTGACGACTGTCAAACCGCAGGGTAGCACGATACTCCTTCAACGGGGCCACCGGCGTAGTAAAAAAATCGATGCAGCAATCCAAGTGAGCATCTTCCTCACACACGCCGCCACCGATCGCTGTAGGCGTCAAAGCATCCGACAGAGCAACCATCAGCTGATTGGTGCCATCCATCGATATCCAACCATGTACCGGCATCCAGGATGCCAAACGTGACGGCGTTTTACGCTTTCCCCAATTCGCTCCCAAATGTCGGTTATCCCTCATAGAAGGACTCCATACTGAATAAATGTTGATAATGGGCATCTTCCATTCAATGGAAAACGGCTGTGGCACAGCCTCTTCGCTAAGCTGCATTACCACATCCACATATAAGATGCCATCCTGTTCTCTTTGATTTTCAAGGCTGATCTTTGCATTCGGGCTGCCGCCGGTAATTTGAAACTGCATCATCGTTTACCTCATTTATTTCTTCGCGTATTGTTCCATCTGCTCTGCTTTTACGAAAATCGTCTGCTGATGGGTATAATTCACAAATCCAGGTTTCGCCCCGGAGGGTTTCTTAACATAGCGCCGCTGTGCATGATCCACCGGCACGTTATTTCCGTTTGCGCCCTTCGAGTGGGCCGCTGCCACAGCTGCGGCCTCTAAAAAGCTCTGTTCTGTATAATCTTTCCCCAAAGTCAAACCGGCCACCTGCAAAATCACGTGGGAACCGGGCATGTCCTTCACATGAAACCATTCATCGTAGGGACCGGCTGTTTTGAAGGTCAGCTGGTCATTTTGAATGTTGTTCTTACCCACAAATCCTTTTACTCCCTCGCTGGTAACAAAGGGAATCGGTTTGGAAACCGACAGATTCTTGCGCGCCTTGCGCGCCTTTTTAATATAGCCGGTCTCATAGAGTTCAGCACGAATATCTTCCAGATCTTTCTCACAATCAGCCATTTCCATTGCAGTTAAAATACTTTCCAAATACTGCACCTCTTCCCGGGTAAGGGCGATCTGCACGGTTAAGGCCTCTTCCGTTCGTTTTTGCTTATTATAACGAGCGAAGTATTTCTGCGCATTCTGGGCGGGGGTCAGGTTCACGTCCAATCGGATCTCCATGGTGGGCATGTCCTCTTCGTAATAATTCACCAGAGAGCATTGATTCATACCCTTTTTCAGCTGATACACATTAGCCGTGATCAGTTCGCCGCGGATTCGATCATCCTCGCGGTCTTTCGTATCCTCCATCTGCTTTTCCTGCAGGCCTAGCTTTTTCAGGGCACGCTCCAAATTAGTGGTTATCAGCTGACGCAGATCCTGAGACTTCTGTTTCATCTTGTCCTGCACATCACTGCGCTGATAGTATACATCCATCAGATCGCCCAAGGCAGCAAACTCCTGGGTATCTACCCCTGCCATGGTCTGATAGGGTACCACTGAAAAATCTAAAATTTTACCGGCATCATCCCGATACAGGAAATAAGGACCGGTAGCATTTTCCATTTGGATCAGAAGGCGCTCCAGTGCCTCACGCACACGGCCTTGCTCTTCCATGTCCAGTTCCTGAAAACGTTCTCGTCCATCCACTCCGGCTCGGACCAGAATTTCTCGTGCCGCAAAGGGGCTTAGGCCGTTGAAGGTCTGATACAATCCCTTCTCCACCGGACCTTCATAGGCCATCATGGAAGCGCCAAACGACACCTCCCCTCGGGGCATTAAATTCATAGGATCTGCCTTTTGATTATGAGTAGGCAGATGATAGGGAAGTCCCGGCTGCACACTGCGCACCGAACTCATAAGCGGATTTACATGACGCACACTGTCGATGATCTGACCACGCTCATCCACCAGGATCAGGTTGCTGTGCTTACCCATGATCTCCATAAAGATCGACTTTTCACAGGGATCGCCCAATTCATTAAGAACCTCAAATCGAATTTCGATGATACGGTCAAAATTATGCTGAATAATCTGCGAGATTTTGCCGCCGGTGAAATGCTTACGGAAAAGCATGCAAAACATAGGCGGCTGAAGGGGTGTTTCCGGTTTTTGCTGCGTCAGATGCAATCTGGCATGACTGGCATTGGCCGTCATCAGCAGTCGGTACATTTTGCCGTGACTGCGCACATTCAGTACCGCCTCATCCGCCTCAGGCTGATATATCTTATCAATACGACCGCCGACCAGAGCTTCGGTCAGCTCTCGGCAGGACGCAAAGGTGGTAATTCCATCAAATGGCATAAAAACTCCTTATAGTATGAGCGCAGAATTCTCTCCTGCGCTCTTCACTTTATTCTTTAAAACGAATTCCTGCCTGATTGCGCAGGTCTTCCAACATACGATTTACATTCATAGCCATGCGGCTGCAATATGCATAGTGCTCTGCGTACTTTTCAGGTTCGGTAATGTAACGATAAAAACTCAGTGCTTCTGCACCCATCAAAGTATTTTTCTCTTCGTCACCCCACACGTTGGTAACAGTGCCGTCTTTAGCGTGGAGATCCATACCGGTTAGCTGAGAGATCAAATCGATGGTCAAAGTGCCCTGATCACCGAAGATCTGAGAGCCCAAACGGTTCTGACCTACCTTACTGTAGCTTACGCTGATGTGCTGCTCGGGATAGATCATCAGAATATCGCCGGTGGCATCGGCACCGGATTCCAGAAACTGACTGTGGATCATCACTTTCTCGGGCTGGCCGAACAGTTCAAGCACAAAATAAATACAATAAATACCCAGATCCATCAATGCACCGGTGCAGAATTCAGGGTTGAAGATGTTAGGGTTTTTGCCATCCACATAGGCCTGATATTTAGAAGAAAGCTGAGAAAAGTCAATATGCGCAGTGCGGATCTTACCTAGCTTGGCTACCGCCTCCTTCAAGGCAGGCAGCTGCGGCTGATGCAGCATCATAATGGCTTCCATATATACAAGACTCTTTTCCTTAGCCAACGCCTGCAGTTCTTCCAGCTGCTCCGGGTGGATGGTAATGGGCTTTTCGCAAATCACGTGCTTACCATTCTGCAAGAACAGTTTGCTCTGCTCATAGTGCAATTTGTTAGGGCTGGCAATATAAACAGCGTCAATATCGCTCTGGGCCATCTCCAGCAAATCGGTGTATACCGGAATCTGACTTCCGTCCCCGGCATTCGTGAACTTGTCCGCAAAACTACGTCCTTTTTCCGCGCTGCGGGAATATACAGCGGCCAGTTGCATGCCGGGCACCAACATAGCACCGCCAATGAAAGTTTCGGTAATCCAACTGGTTCCAATAATTGCGTAACGTACCATTCTAATCGTCTCCTTTTATAAAAAATGATATGTAATAATTAAATATTAAACATCTCCGTTGCTTGTTCACGCCGTGTCAGATGGATGTTAGCAATGCTCTGACCGCTCCCATCCACAATCTGCTTCACCGTTTCTATGGCAAGCTGAGGTGTGTTATTTTCCTGACTCAAATGTCCCAACAGAAAAATTCCCTTAGAACCCTTTTGTCGCGCCTCGGTAATCGAATAGCCACAATCTTCATTGGACAGATGTCCCATGTTACTGCGAATACGCTTTTTCAATGCCATGGGATAGGGCCCCTCCATCAACATATCGATATCATGGTTACATTCCAATACCGCCAGGTCTGTTTCGCATAAGTGCTTTTGCATCAGCGGAGTCAGCATACCGGTATCAGTGATGACCGCTACCTTGCTACCACCGCTTTCCACCACATACCCGCAAGGGTCGTTGGCATCGTGGCAGGTGGGTATCGCTTCAATCCGCAGATCACTCATACGATATCCCTTCCCAGCCCGAATCTCCACCCGGAGTTCTCCGGGCACTTGACCAATGGTCCGTTCCATGCCTTTCCACGTGCCCGCCGTAGCCATGACCGGCACCCGGTATCGACGCATCCAAACGCCCACACCCTTGGTATGGTCAGTGTGTTCATGGGTCACAAACACAGCCGTAATGCTGGCAGGATCGATCTCCCGATCATTCAGCAGCTTTTCGATCTGCTTGGCACTCAGGCCTATATCAATGAGTAAACGGTGCTGCCCCGTTTCGATCAGGTGGCAGTTTCCACTGCTGCCGCTGGTGATTGAACAAAACCGCATCGAACTCCTCCTTATTATACATAACTTTAACGACACCCTCCGGCTGCTGTCCTTTATTTTTCATCGCGTTTCCAAAACGCTTCCAGTTCCCCTGGCAAATTTGCAGGCGATACCCGGCTCACCGGAAACCAATCCGGTGGATATAACTGATAATACCGCTGCTGATCAAATCGCTCATCCAACAGCAGAATAATGCCTTCATCTTCTTCCGTACGGATCACCCGACCTGCTGCCTGAAACACCTTACCGATACCGGGATACATATAGGCATACTCATATCCCTTCCCCTTAGCTTCTTCCAAATGCGCCCGGATCAAATCCCGCTCAGTTCCAATTTGTGGAATGCCCGCGCTGACCACAACCACGCCGACTAAGCTGTTCCCTCTTAGATCAATACCCTCAGAAAACACGCCTCCCAGCACGCAGAAGCCCAGTAAACCACCTTTTTCTTCCTCAAACTGCCGCAGAAATTCCGCCCGCTCCTCTTCACTCATTTGGCTCTCCTGCTTCAATACCGGCACCTCCGGACATCGCTCAGTAAAGCGCTCATACACCTGCTCCAAATAAGCAAAGGAGGGAAAGAACACCATGTAATGTCCTTCCCTAGCAGACACTACCTGATGCAGCATTTCACACACCTCATCTAAGCTCTGCTGTCTTCCCTGATAAGTAGCCTTTACCCGGCTCACCATCACTTTTTTTCGTTTCGGATCGAAGGGTGAAGGAAGAGCAATCGCCTTTTCCTCGGTTTTACCGCCCAGCAGTTCCTTATAATATTCAATTGGCATCAGCGTAGCCGAAAAAAATACTACACTGCTCACCTGACTATAGGCCGCCCTAAGTGGCTCCGACGGATCTGCACAGAAAAACTTAAATTTAAGATCCCGACCCGTTTTTTCAAAATAGCACTCGTAACCCTCGCCCTTTTGATCCCATATCTTCAGGAAAAAGAGCACCTGAAAGTATAATTCCCACACCTCATCATCGATGCGGCCGTCTTTATTTAGAAGTGCTAAATACTCCTCCATTTTGTCGGCAAACCATTTTAGCGCATTGTACCAACGTTCTTCCAAATGTGTCAGTCTTTTTTGCTCCGCCTCTTCCATCTCCTGCTGCGCTTCTTCCTGCGCTTTTGTAATGGCCGCTGTCAGCGGCAAAAATTTCACGTCCTCACCCATCAGTTTTTTGATTTCAAGAAACATTGAATTGATCTTACTCGCCCGCTTATACAAGACTGATTGTTTATCGAGTCCGTTTCGAAAATCCAGAAAAGCCTGTTTGTGGATCTCGGCACTGAACATTTCCCTCGCCCGATCCACCAAGTTATGTGCCTCATCCACCAACAACGTAAAGCTTCGTTTGCGATCCTGAAAGAATCGCTTCAGCGATGCAGTAGGATCAAAGGCATAGTTATAATCACAGATCAACAGATCTGCCCATGTCGCAATGTCCAACGACAATTCAAAGGGACACACCTGATGCTTTTCTGCTATTTTCTGAATACTTTCCTTATCAAATTCATCTTCCATTTGAAGGGCTTCCAGCACTGCTTCATTCACCCGGTCATAATGACCATTGGCATAAGGACATTTCGTTGGATCGCACTCCCTTTTTTCTAACATGCAAATGCGATCTTTGGCTGTGATTCGAACTGTTTTCAAACGCATCTTTTGTTTACGCATCCGCTGCACAGCCGCCACAGCTGCCTGACCGGTCACATTCTTAGCCGTTAGATAAAAGATCTTTTCCGCTTTTTCCTGTCCCATGGCTTTCAATGCAGGAAATATCGAAGATACCGTTTTGCCGATTCCCGTTGGTGCCTGAAGGAAGATCTTATCTTCCTCCTGAATGGTTTTATAAATATAAGCCGCCATGGTTCGTTGACCGGGCCGATACTGTTCAAAGGGAAACTGCAGTTTTTGAAGACTTTCAGTGCGGAGGCCATCCCATTCATCTTTCCATAGCACCCATCGACTATAACGTTCGACCAGATCCTGCCAGAAGATTTGCAGTTCTTCTGCCGAATAAGTTTGAAACAGATACTTCACTTGTTCGGTTTCCACATGGATGTAGGAAAGACGCACCACCACTGTTTCCAGGTTTTCCTGCAAAGCCAGCATATGTGCATAACATTTTGCCTGTGCCCAGTGCAGAGGAAATCGTTGTTCATCCAAATATTCCAGATTCACCACCGTGGATTTGATCTCATCGATCACCCGCTCTCCGGCAGTATTGGTATAAATACCATCGGCGCGTCCTTCAATTAAGAGTTCGACACCCTCCTTAAGAGCCACTGTTTTTCGAAAAACCACTTCTTTTTCATAGCCTTCTTTTTCTGCCTTCTGCAGCTTTTGGTGCAACCGCGTACCTTCCAAGGCTCTCGCATTGGAGGCAAAACCACTTTCTATGCTACCACTTCGCAGAATAAACTCAACCAGTGCTCTTACCGATATCTCATAGGTTTTGGTCGTCATTGGTTACACTTTACAGTTCATTTACTTCATTGTTAACTTCCATGCTCCCTTTTCCCACTGTCTCCAGCGCTCTTTGCGTGATTTCCTCCGGATATCCAATATATTCCAAAATGCGAATACCGTTGGGTTTCTTCAATACACCGGGTTTCAACAAGTAGTCAAACTCCATGGAATCCTTGGTTACTTCTTCTTCAAAATGATAACTATCGTACTGCTCTTTTACATTCTCCGTGATTTCAATGTCATGGGTAGCCACCATAACCAAACAGTTTCGCTCTGATAAATATGTCAACAACGAAGAGGCCGCCGCCACACGTTCAGTGGGATTGGTTCCGCGGAAGATCTCATCGATCAACAGAATACTGCAGCGCTCTCCATCGGCATTCTGAATCATACGAAGCAGCGCTTCAGCTTCAGCCATATAATAGCTACGACCTTCCATCAGGTCATCACTGGGACTAATGGAAGAAAGTACATTAAAGAAAGAGGTTTGATACTTTTTAGCCATGGCCATATAAAAGGTCTGGGCCAAGATCGCATTCACACCAATGGTTCGAAGGAATGTGGATTTACCGGACATATTGGAACCTGTCAGCACAATATTATGACCATCAATGGTAATATCGTTGCACACAGCACCTTTGATCATGGGATGCCCCATTTGAACCACATTGAAATAATCTTTCTGTTCCACAAATTCCGGCTTACAGCAATAGCGCATACCACGGCGCATAGAAGCCACTGACTGAAAGGCATCCAATTCGCCCAAACGACGATACAAGGTGCGCAGTGCCGGCGCAAAATCATCTATGTACATACAGGTACGCAAATATGCACGTGCCTCCGTCAAAAAGGCGATTTTAAAGTATTCCTCCAGACCGAAGGCATCGGTAGAAACTGTACCGATCGCACGATTCTTTTTAATAATAATATTGCATTTATCCACTACTTTTTCGAAAAACGAATTATAATTGCCATCCAGTTCCGGGATCTTCAGTTTGGCAATCTCTCTGGCGACCAATAACATCTTGGCCAAATAGCGAATACCCGGCAGTGCTGCCTCGGTATATTTATTCATACCATTATGAATGATCATATTCATAATAAAGAATACCACTACCAAAATAATCGCTTTTACACCCAAAAAAGGAATCGAAATCAACGACGCGATCATACCCAGTGTTGCCGGCAGAACCCACGCACGTCCTGGCGGAAGCTTAGGAGTTCCTTTATACAGAATCGATGCAGCTCCATCATATTCCTCTTTACCCATAAAATACAAAAGACTCTGGATCTTTTCCCGTTGCTCTTTATTATGCTGCAGGAACTCGATCATGCGATTTCTGCGTTTTAATTCATCTTCATCAAACTGTAAGATCCGCAGCATATTATACAAACACTGCTGTCCCGGATTAGAAAAAGTACGATTCATCTTCATAAAGGTCCGATTCATGTCCAAATCGTTCCAGGTTTGATCATCCAAGATCCAATCTTCTTTCTTCATCATTTGAACAAAAAAGTCTTCAAGATCCTTAAAATCAACGTCTTGTTGATCATCCTCTTTGCCCCAATGATTTTGAATAAAACGAAGGGTCGTTTTCTTAAAAAATTTCGCCATTTCTATTCCCCTTTATATATCAATTCGCTCATAGTAACTTTAATAAATGCCCGCCAACTCGCAGTTGATTAAATGCTGTTCATAGTCTTCGGCAAAATAATAATTTCCTGCCTCATCATAAACAAAAAACAGATCCTCCGTATCCGCCGGATCCAGCACCGCTCTAATACTGTCCATACTTGGACTTCCAATCGGACCTGCAGGCAATCCATCACGTATATAGGTATCGTAATAACCCTCATATTGTCCTGGATCTCGATAAGGCTGCAGAGATTCCTGCAAATAAAAAATGGTTACATCCATTTGTAAAGGTGTTTCCGATTCGATCCGATTTCGAACTACCGCAGCCACATTAGGCTTTACCACATGACTTGGATCAAATGAGCTCTCCCATTCCACTATCGATGCCATAATGAGTATTTCATCCATCGAATACCCTTGCTGCTTCGCCTGTTCCAGAATATCCTCTGTTAATAGTTCATCCCAGGAGCCAAGAAGTATATCCAGCACTTCCTCCAGCGAAGAATCTTCTGTCCATACATACTGCCCGGGAGCAATATAACCTTCCGCCAGAAATGCACGTTCTCCTGTATTTTGAATTTGACTCCAAATCAAGTATTTTTCTCGATTCATTTGCTCTAAATGTTCCAGCACGTTTTCCACACTCTCACCCCATCCGGCCTTGACCAGATTGGTCAGAATTTCTGTTAGATACATTCCCTGCTTCACTTCGAATTCAACTCTCTGTGATTCATCCCTGATTTTTGAATTCTCTTCCGCATCGACATGTGATTCACTGTCCGCTTCGTCCTGTTTTAAATTCGAATCATTCCCCTGCACCAAATCTGCTTCCGCGTTCCCCTCTTTATCCAAGCTTTCACTTGAACCATTTTGCAGCTGGCTGCTCTGGCTTTTGTTCTCTTGACTCTGCACCTCCAAATCAGCCTCTATACTATCGGAACACCCAATGAACATACTACTTAATAATACCAAAATCAATACATAAAAGCCATAGCTGAATCGATTTTTTTTCATGATTTACACTCTTTCTCCCTGTTAAACAATACTATACAAAAGATGGGAAGAGTTTGATCATTCAACCTCTTCCCATAGGATCACATTCCTGAATTCTCAGCAATATCCTTTCGTACAAAGTTCAGCTTTGCCACAGGATCAGACTTCAAAGTCAAATTCTCAAGGCCTCCCACTTTTATGCTTACTTCATGGCGTCCTTGCACAAAATCCTCTTCCTTTAATGCTATGCTCAGTGTAATATTTTCAGGATCAACAGCACTCAAATCTGACGGCAAGCCCACAACTTCCACATAGATCACTTCATCCACAAAACTGATTTCCCAGTCATTTTGATTTCCTGTTATCCAATCCTTAGAAGTGTCAAATTCGAATATACGGCTTTCTTGCTTAACAATACTGAAAGTAAGTTCCGTTGTACTCTTTTCCTCATCAACGATTCTCACTTCACCTTTATATAACTCCTGAAGCAACGCATTCAAATCGATGGTTTCTTTATAATTTTGTGTCATTTCAGAAATATCAACTGCCGGAAGTGCAATACTGGAGATTCGATTCACAACACTTTCCGGTCCGAAAATTTCCACCTCAGGAACTGAAAGTGAAACATCTCTTCCATATTCATATCCCTCAGGAGCTACACCGGGGACATAAGGCTGTATTTTCACCAATTTTTTCATGTAAATCGGTACAAATACGCTACCTTCACTAACCGATGCCCGAATCACATCTCTAGAATACTTCACCACATCTCCGTCTGCCTCATGCAATACAATATCACCCTTTTTATTGATGTTTGCATTGGCTCCTGCCACTCGAATCGTTACCTTACCATATTCAATGTTTTCAAGTTGATTGGAAGGACCGGTCAAAGTGATCACTTCCGGACTGATCTGAATATTGCTGTCATCCTTCAAATACATATATCCTTCTTCAGGCGTTCCGGAAATTTCATAACGCACTTCGATTTCTTTCGTCACACTGTTGTCCACAACTACATCATAATAAGATTTATTTTTTAACTCATTAAATTCAAAACGCAGACTTGGATCTCGACTTGTATCTTCATAGTGGACCATCAAGCGATCTACACCGCTTTCATCAACTTCATACACATCCACAAATACTCGAATAAAAGCTGTGGGATCCATTGTTCTCATTCTCTCAACCACACTAGTTCTCGCTTTTATACTTACTTGAAGATTCAGATTATCCAAATTTTTTTCATCTTCAATAGCAATGTAATGTCCTTGTCTATTAAACTCTTCCAAATTAACTACTTCCACTGGAAGGTCGAAATAGGCCGCGATAATAGGATCTTCACTGCTATAAAAAACTAACCAGGTGAGAATTGCCAATGTAAGGGCAACTGCCTTTAGAAGGACGTTATGTGTTAACCAACGTTTAACTTTTTCTTTCATGGCTCACCCCTCCTTCTTTTTACCGAAACGCTCTTTCAAATGAGTTTCTTTCAAGATCTTTTCTTTCACTGCCTGAACCTTGGTCTTATGGGGTACAGATTCACCCAAAAGCTCTCGACGAATGAATTCCGGATTGATTTTACGATAGATTTCTCCTTTATAGGCCATGGACATGGTACCTGTTTCTTCCGAAACAATAAACACTCTCGCGTCTGATACTTCACTAAGACCTAAAGCTGCTCTATGTCGTGTTCCAAGATCTTTACTAATATCTCCATTCTGTGACAAAGGCAAATAACAGGTAGCTGCCAGGATCCGATTTTGTCGAATGATCATCGCTCCATCATGCAAAGGAGTATTTTTTTCAAAAATATTAATGATCAACTGGCTGGTAATATTCGCATCCACCGGCAATCCTGTTTGTTCAAATTCATCCAGCTGTACCGTTTGTTCAATTGCAATCAGAGCACCGGTTTTTACCGCAGACATCGCCAACATAGATTGAATAATATTTTCTGCTGCTTCTTCAGTCATTCGAACATTCACTTCTTTGTCCTCACCAAACAAGCGAGTAAAGAAATTTCCTTGTCCTAACTGTTCCAGTGCGCGTCGAAGTTCCGGCTGAAAAATGATAACTACCGCCAAAATACCAACACTTAACGTACTTTCCAATAACCAGATAGCCATATTAAGTTCCAGTATGGAAGCCACTAACCAAATTACCAGAACTAAAATGATACCTTTTACTAAAACCCAAGCCTTTGTTTTGCGAACCCATCGCAAAATCTCATAGAAAAGCGCGGCAACTACCAGAATATCAAGGGCATCAGTCAGCTGAAATGTAGGCAACATCCAACTACCAATCGATCCATTGGAAAACCATTCCATTATTACATCTTTCATCCTTTTTTCCTCCCGGCTATCGATTCACGAACACTTTAGACTATTACTTATCAAAAAGCTCTGATATGGATTCTTCTTTTGTTACCTTCTTTCGAAGAGGTTTGATATTTTCCTTTTTTTCTGTCTCCTTAACGCTCTTCTCTTCAACCGCTTCATGGATCTTCTTAATTTTTGTATTCGATTTAGATACCGGATTGATTTTGGGAATTACTCTTACCTGATAAAAATAATCTTCATCTTCAAACTCAAGATCCTGTGCAGATTTATAATGCAAAGACAGATTTAAAAACTCCAATAGTGCTAATCCGGCAATTACGAGAAGTGACAGCAAAATCATGACCATAGTATTTCCGGAAAGGCTCCCGACCGTTTTACCCATGACCAAACAAACCAAACCTAAAACTCCGCCCGCAACTAAAGCAATATAACGTGCGTAATCTAAACGAAGCTTTCTCAATAAGCTGATCAGTAAAATAATTCCTGAAGAAATGATCAACAAATATACCATTTGCTCATTTTTTGTAATTTGATCAATGCCATAAGTAGATGCGTCGGAAATCATCTTCGGCAGAGCATCCAGGGATTCTCCCATTTCCAAAGTCATAAATGCCGGTATGATCTGCTGAAGTCCCCACATCAAAACACCTACTACCACCGGAACTACAGCAACTACTCCCACGTACATTCCTGCAAACAGCGGAACCAGCAAATGTAGATTCCATTCAATACACAAAGGGATCAGTACAAGAAAATACACTTGATCCGGAAACATACGGGCCATGGAAATATACAATACCAACATCATGGAACCCATAAGCAACGCTCCAATCAGCGATGATTGGAAAATATTATATACACAAATCCCCAGTGCGATCATAACACCGCAACGACTGGGTAACAGTGTTGAAACTAATGCCAACACCAACTGCACCATCGAAGAATTAAATATTCCCTCTCCGACAAAAGCAGCGTTTCCACTTATTGTTCTAAATAACACAAAATAAGCCAGGAACTTCAAAACAACTTTGATATATAATTCATATCTTTTGAGATATTTCGAAATCAGGCCTCTAACCTGAAATAATGCTGTTGAATTCATCCGTCTAACTCCTTATTCAATTTCATTAATCTGCTCCAACAGATCATAATAATGATCGATTCTCTTTTTGGCTTTATCATATCGATTTCCATGAACGACCGCTGTGATACCGGACACAGCCATCAGCAGAATCAAATATCCAATTACAGCATTGATCATAAAACCCGTATAATCATAATGCAACAGATCAACACCCTTCACATAGAATTCCTCTACAGCATAATAAACTAAATATGCAGCATAGAATACAGTCAGCCATATTTTACTTTTTAACTTTTCAATTCCAATATAATCTTTTTTATAGTAACGCTTGGCAAAAGAATCACGCCTCAAATCGGCTGACTCATAAGCAGCCGCTTGAGTCATTAACCTGATTTTTTCTTTGTTAATCATTTTTTCTCCCATCTATCGAAAGGCATACCTCTCGAATTTATCCCTTATTGTACCATAATCCACCCTCAAAATACAAGGCTTTCCCTTCATTTTTAACAATTCCGATACGATTCCCTGCGCATTCAATTCAAAAAAAGATATCTCCCACAAACAGGAGATATCTTCTTACATGCTTTATTAAATTAGAATTGACGATTCATCCATCAAATATTCAGCAGCTCACTATATACCTGAAGAGCTCCATCGGTATCATGAGCCAGTACACGCTTAGCCAGAACCTTACCTAACTGTACGCCTTCCTGGTCAAAGCTATTGATATTCCATACAAAGCCCTGATACATAACTTTGTTTTCGAAGTGAGACAGCAAAGCACCCAATGATTTAGGATTCAGCTGGTCACCAATGATGATGCTGGAAGGACGACCGCCTTCAAAGTTCTTATTACGGTCAGCATCAGATTTACCGCAAGCAAAAGCTACGATCTGCGCTACCACGTTGGCACACAGTTTCTGCTGGCTGGTGCTGTCTTCGATGATTACATCGTTTTCCATTTGGTTGTTTTTGAAACCAACAAACTGCAGAGGTACAATATCGGTTCCCTGATGCAGAAGCTGATAGAAGGAATGCTGACCATTGGTACCGGGCTCACCGAAGATGATAGGACCGGTCACATAGTCTACAGGCTCACCGAAACGATTAACAGACTTACCGTTAGACTCCATATCCAGCTGCTGCAGATGTGCAGGGAAACGGCTCAAGCCCTGAGAGTAAGGCAATACTGCAGTAGCAGGATAACCCAGCACATTACGCTCGTACACACCGATCAGCGCATCCAGCATAGCAGGATTCTCCAGCAGATTTTCGTTAGCAGCCAACTTATCCTCTTCAGCAGCACCTTCCAGAAACTGTGCAAATACTTCGGGACCAAAAGCCAAAGACAGTACCGCACCACCTACACCAGAGGTAGAGGAGAAGCGACCACCAATATAATCGTCCATAAAGAAAGCAGCCAAATAGTCATCGCTCTTAGCCAACGGAGAAGTCTCGCTGGTTACGGCGATCATATGCTTAGAAGGATCCAAACCGGCATTCTTCAACGCATTTTTAACGAAGGATTCGTTGGTCAAAGTCTCCAGAGTAGTGCCGGACTTGGAAACCAGAACGAAAATAGCATGAGCTACATCCACATTGCTTAGAACAGCAGAAGCATCATCGGGATCAACATTGCTGATGAACTCGGCTTTCATTTTGAAAGTATTATTTACTTTAGCCCAGTTTTCCAAAGCCAAATACATAGCACGAGGACCTAAATCACTGCCGCCGATACCAATCTGAACTACAGTAGTAAACTTCTCACCAGCTGCATTCGTGATCTCGCCGGCATGTACTTTATTAGCAAACTCAGCGATCTTATTCTGCTCATTTACATAGAATGTGCGCTTGTCAACACCATCTGCCTCCACTGCCTCACCAAGCTGACCACGAGTCATCTGGTGCAATACCATACGTTTTTCACCGGTATTGATCACTTCGCCATTATACAAAGCAGCATATTTTTCAATAAGCTGTGCTTCCTTAGCCAGCTTATTCAAAGCGTCCAAAACTTTACAATCCACAGCCTTGGCACCATAATTATAAGCCATTCCTGCTGCCATGGGCACGCTATACTTTTTCACACGCTCAGCACCGTTTTCACCGGTCATAGCTGCTGCTAAGTTAACTTTTTCCACCTCAAACAATTCCTTGTAAGAAGTCAGGGTATCCAGATTATTCCACTGAATCATATTTGAAATTCCTCCTCATATGAATTAATTTCAAGAACACAAAACTATTCCAATTATACTATCAACAATAGTAAAAATCAAGTAAGAGAATCCCTCTCCCCTTAAAAACCCCGATGAAACTAAAAACCCCAAGGAGCATATCACAGCTCCTCAGGGTCCTTATCCATTCACTTTTATTAATACAATTTTGCACCGGCCGGGATGTGCTTATCCACCATAAGCAGATGCAGCTTCTCCTCGCCTTCTTCAGTATGAATCGCAGACAGTAACATACCACAGGATTCAATGCCCATCATTGCACGAGGAGGCAGATTGGTAATCGCGATCAATGTCTTGCCCACCAGTTCCTCAGGCTCGTAATACTCATGAATACCGCTCAAGATGGTACGATCGGTACCGGTACCATCATCCAGAGTGAACTGCAGCAGCTTTTTGCTCTTCTTAACAGCTTCACAAGCTTTAACCTTAACGGCACGGAAGTCAGACTTGCTGAAAGTATCAAAATCTACCATGTCAGCAAACAAAGGCTCGATCTCCACCTTAGAGAAATCAATCACTTCTTCTACTTCAGGAACAGCTTCCACGGCCGGAGCAGCATTTTCGCTCTTCTTCTCACCGCCAAGACTCTTCAAAGTAGGGAACAGCAGAACGTCGCGGATTGCAGCAGAATCAGTCAGCAGCATGATCATACGGTCAATACCAAAGCCGATACCGCCGGTGGGAGGCATACCGATTTCCAATGCATTCAAGAAATCTTCATCAGTATGGTTGGCTTCCTCATCACCCTGGGCAAACATCTCTTCCTGGAAAGCAAAACGCTCTCTCTGGTCGATGGGGTCGTTCAGCTCAGAATAAGCGTTAGCCATTTCCCAGCAGTTCATATACAGTTCAAAACGTTCGGTAAAGTTAGGATCCTCCGGTTTCTTCTTGGTCAAAGGAGAGGTCTCGATGGGATGATCCATAATAAAGGTAGGCTGAACCAGATGCTCTTCTACATAGGTCTCAAAGAACAGATTCAAAATATCACCCTTCTTATGGCGTGCTTCAAATTCAATATGATGTTCCTTAGCCAAAGCCTTAGCAGCTTCGGTGTCAGCAACTTCATTAAAGTCGATACCGGAATATTTCTTAACAGCCTCTACCATGGTCATACGGGCAAAGGGCTGCCCCAGATCGATGTCAATACCATTATAGCAGATCTTAGTGGTACCCAGTACTTCCTGAGCCACGTGACGGAACAGGTTCTCAGCCAGATCCATCATACCATAGTAGTCAGTATAAGCCTGATACAGCTCCATCAAAGTAAACTCAGGGTTATGACGTGTATCAACACCTTCGTTACGGAATACACGACCGATCTCATATACACGCTCCAAACCGCCTACGATCAGACGTTTCAGGTACAATTCCAAAGAAATACGCAGTTTGATATCTTCATTCAACGCATTGTAGTGAGTCATGAAAGGACGAGCAGCTGCACCGCCGGCATTAGCCACCAGCATGGGAGTCTCCACTTCCATAAAGCCCTGACCATCCAGATAGCGACGAATGCTGCTGATGATCTGAGAACGCTTTACAAAGGTATCCTTTACTTCCGGATTCATGATCAAATCCAGATAACGCTGACGATAACGAATTTCGGTATCAGTCAAACCATGATATTTCTCGGGCATGGTCTGCAGGCTCTTGGTCAACAGAGTTACCTTTTTGGCCTTAACAGAGATCTCACCCTTCTGAGTACGGAACACTTCACCCTCTATACCAATAATATCGCCCACATCATGGAAGCGCTTAAACTCAGCATAAGCCTCATCACCCAGATTATCACGGGTTACATAGCACTGTACCTTGCCTTCTTTATCCTGAATATGACCAAAGGAAGCCTTACCCATTACACGCTTTGCCATCAAACGACCGGCAACAGCCACTTCCTGACCTTCCAGTTCTTCAAAACGATTCAACACATCAGTACTGTGGGCAGTTACATCAAACTTAGTGATCTGGAAAGGATCCTTGCCTGCACCCTGCAATTCTGCCAGCTTTTCTCTGCGCAGACGCAGGATCTCATTCAAATCCTGACCCTTCTGATTATCATTTGCCATTAATATATCCTCCATTTTCAATCGCAGCAGCTAAATTCTTTGCCACTCGCGACCGCAGCCTTTTATCGGCTGATTTCCTTTACTTTAAACTTCATCACACCGCCGGGAGTCGATACTTCTACATCCTCGCCTACGGTCTTACCCAATAATGCAGCACCTACCGGAGACTCATTTGAAATCAATCCTTCCATGGGATCCGCTTCGGTAGAACCAACGATGGTATAGGTAATATCTTCTTCAAATTCGTAGTCATACAGAACCACAACACTGCCCAAGGAAACCTTATCCACACTGGTTTCTTCCTCGTCGATCACCTGAGCATTACGCAACATTTTTTCGATCTCAACGATACGAGCTTCAATGGTACCCTGCTCCTCTTTTGCAGCATCATATTCAGCATTCTCAGACAAATCGCCCTGAGCGCGTGCTTCTTTAATCTTTTGTGCAACTTCCTGACGTTTTACCGTCTTCAGTTCAAACAATTCTTTTTCCATCTTCTCCATGCCAGCATGGGTCAAGATTACTTTCTTAGTTTCCATAACCAAACCTTCTTTCTTCGGCTTGGCCCTAAGGCCTCAGCCCGCTTTTTTGCTCATATCCGCATATTATATATGCAAGAATGCACTTTGTCAAGAATCCAAAAGCGCTTTTAACTCATCCAACGAAGAAATCTGCTGTAAACGACGTTTTTTCTCGGTTCCACCGTGCATTCCCTTTAAATACCATAGTATATGCGACCGCATCTGTCGCATGCCAATGTACTCACCTTTTTCGGCCACTATCATCTCCGCATGGCGGAGAGCCATTTGAAAGATTTCCTTCTCACTCGGTCGCTGCACAATGCGCCCTTCATCAATAAACGCCCGAATCTCTTCAAAGAGCCACGGGTTACCCCGGCTGGCCCGTCCCACCATGACAGCATCGCAGCCCGTTTCCCGCAGCATCTGCGCTGCTGATTCTGCGCTTACCACATCACCGTTTCCGATTACCGGAATCCGTACAGCCTCTTTGACACGACGGATCACATCCCAATCCGCATGCCCACTGTACATCTGAGCTGCCGTACGTCCATGCACCGTAACTGCATCGGCACCGGCCTGTTCGCAGATCTTGGCAATCTCCACAGCCATATCATCATCCAAGGCACAACCTTTTCTGATCTTTACTGTTACCGGTATATTGACCGCTCCGGCAAGTTCCTTAACGATCTCATATACCTTTCTAGGTTCTCGCATCAAATAAGATCCTTCATGGTTCTTCACGATCTTTGGTGCCGGGCACCCCATATTGACGTCGATGGCGACAAAACGATCCTGTAGTTTTTCACCCTCTCGTGCAATCACCGCAGGTTCCGATCCAAAAAGCTGCAGGATTACCGGTTCTTCCTCCGGCGTTTTGTGCATTAGATCCTGCGTATTTTCATTTTGATAATACAATGCTTTTGCACTGATCATTTCAGTATATACTGCACCGGCTCCAAACTCCCGACACAAAATACGAAAGCTAGAATCTGATACTCCGGCCATAGGAGCCGCCAATACCCTTGAATCCAACTCCAACGAACCAATTCTAAATCCTACACTCATGCCTGTTCCTCACTCTTTTTTCTGGCACAGCCCTTTACTTTTTCATTGCGTTTTGCAATAATCTGCAAGCCCTTGAGTGTCAGTACAGGGTCATACACATCGATGCATGGAAGGTCATTGGTAAAGATATTACTAAAACCTCCGGTGGCGATCACCTTCATATTCGGCAGTCCCATTTCCTGTTTGATTTGTTCCACAATATAACGCACCTGCCCAATATAACCATATACCAATCCTGACTGCATGCAGGCCACCGTATTGGAATTCAAAATACTTTTCGGCTTTTTGATTTCGATCATGGGAAGCTGAGCAGCTTTGGAACACAGGGCATCGGCTGAAATGCCAATACCCGGTGAAAAAACAGCCGCCATAAACTCTCCTTTTTCATTGACCACTTCATACTTAGTGGCTGTTCCGAAATCCACTACCAAGCACGGGTAACCATACAATTCGCAAGCCGCCGCCACATCCACGATCAAATCGGCGCCTACTTCTTTCGGATTTTCTGTTTTGATCTTCACACCGGTCTTGATTCCCGGGCCCACCACTAAGGGCTCCTGACCTATATAGCGGCGGATCGCACTGCAAAAGGAGTGCATAATATTGGGTACTACCGATGATACCACCACCTGATCTATCTCTTCCACCGAAATATTTCCAAACTGGAGCAACATACGAATATCAATACCGTATTCATCGGTAGTCTTTTTAGAACCGGTGGTCATGCGCCAACTGTTGATTAGCTGTTCATCACGAAAGACACCCATTTTGATCTGAGTATTGCCAATATCAAAAACTAATAATGTCATATCGATTCTCCTCCGCTTTTATGGGTTAACGGCGCTTCGCCTCCAAAATGGTACGATACCACAATTCCAACTGCTCCAACAGTTCCGCATGATCACGCTCCACTTCTCTTACCAGAAGCCCACCGGACACAGCATCATACCCCAGATCTCCTTCTTCACAATAACTATCCACATAAATTTCACCATCTGGATAGAAACCCATTTCCGCAACGCCTCCTGCCTCTTCCACGATCATGATCAGACACATCAGCGCTTCATTTCGTACCGCCTGGGGCAGCTTTCCCAGTTCATCATTGAAGAAATACTTTTCTTTATACTGGCTAGCATAGGCCAAAATCACTTTTTCATCCATAGTAATCTCCTAAAAACAAGATGCTGCCAATCCATAGCAGCATCTCATTGATTTTAATTTAAACTTTCATCCAGACCGATGACTTCCTGCTTGACCTGTTCAAACAGATTTTCAAACTCGGCTCCGGTCATTTTTTCCTTCTCAATCAGGAAATCACGTGTTTTCAGCAGAACCGCATAGTGCTCAGTCAAAAGTTCCTTCGCTTTCTGATGAGCCTCTTCAACAATTCTACGGATCTCATTGTCGATCAGTGCAGCTACTTCCTCACCGTAGTTACGGCTGTGTCCGATTTCGCGCCCCAGGAACACTTCTTCATTTTCCTGACCCAGTTGGATCAAGCCTACTTTTTCGCTCATACCGTACTTCATGACCATGTTTCTGGCCATAGCAGTTGCTCTCTGAATATCATTGGAAGCACCAGTAGTCACGTCGCCGATTTCCATTTCTTCAGCAACGCGTCCGCCCAGCAGCGAAACGATTTCCATTTCCATCCGCTTCTTGGTCAGGAACATGGTATCCTCACCGGGCAGATGCATGGTATAACCGCCGGCCATGCCGGTGGGAATAATGGAAATGCTGTGTACCGGGTCCAGTTCCGGCAGCACATGCTGCAAAATCGCATGTCCGGCCTCATGAACTGCGGTAATGTTCTTTTCTTTAGCTGAAATCACACGACTCTTCTTCTCAGTACCCACACCTACTTTGATAACTGCCTTTTGGATATCTTCCATAGTAATATAGCGACGCTGGGCACGAGCAGCAAAAATGGCCGCCTCGTTCATCAAATTCTCCAGATCAGCCGGAGTAAATCCGGGTGTGGACTGTGCCACGACCTTCAGATCCACATCCTCACCTAAGGGCTTACTCTTAGAGTGCACTTTCAGCACTTCTTCTCGGCCCTTCACATCGGGACGACCTACTACTACCTGGCGATCAAAACGACCGGGACGCAAAAGTGCCGGATCCAGAATATCCACACGGTTGGTAGCTGCAATTACGATCACTCCGTAATTCACACCAAAACCGTCCATCTCTACAAGCAACTGATTCAAAGTCTGCTCGCGCTCATCATGACCACCGCCAAGGCCTGCGCCTCGCTGGCGACCCACCGCATCGATCTCATCGATGAACACGATACTGGGAGCACTTCTTTTAGCCTGTTCAAACAGATCACGCACACGGGAAGCACCCACACCCACAAACATTTCCACAAAGTCAGAACCGGAAATACTAAAGAAGGGAACTCCTGCCTCACCGGCTACTGCCTTTGCCAAATAGGTTTTACCGGTACCGGGAGGGCCTACCAAAAGTACACCCTTAGGAATACGAGCACCCAGTTCAGTAAAGCGCTGCGGCGATTTCAGGAAGTCAACCACTTCCTTCATTTCCTCTTTTTCCTCTTCCAGTCCGGCTACATTTTTAAAACGGATCGGATTTTGTGATTTATCGATCATCTGCGCACGGCTTTTTCCAAAATTCATCATTTTACCGCCACCGCCGCCCTGAGAACGATTCATAATGAAGGTCAGCACGATCAGTGTCACAACTACCATCACGATCATGGGCAGTATCTCGCTCCAGAATCCATCGGGTTCCACTGCGTATACCATCACTTCAACTTCGCCATATTCCTCCCGCATCTCTGCACGGAACTGATCGATATCCGATATATATACGGTCTTTAAAGAACCTCCGGCTTCTTCTGTATAATACACATAGGCATCGCCCATGGCGGCCGTTCCGACCTTGATGGGCTCGATCTCGATCGCCTCGACCTTTCCCTCTTTCAGATCCTGATACAACTGCATATCACTCAGTCGCTGCGGATCATTAAAACTTCCAAAACTTGTGTAAAGGAGTACCACGGTCACGATCAACATAATGATCATATAAATACCGAGACCCTTAAATCCATCTTTCAAACCTTATCCTCCTATTGTTAACACTCTTATTCATCAACCTGCACATAACCAATATAGGGCAGATTGCGATAATACTGAGCTGCATCCAAACCATATCCAACCACGTACAGATCTTCAATGGAAAATCCGGTGTAATCCACCTGAACCGGTGATACACGACGAGCCGGTTTGTCCAACATAGTACAGATCTTAACAGAAGCTGCACCGCGCTCTTTCAGCAGATCCTGCAGGAAATACAAAGTTCTGCCGGTATCCACAATATCTTCCACAATAAGCACATGCTTATCAACAATATCATCATCCATATCTTTTTTGATATGTACAGTACCGCTGCTGATCAGCGCATCGCCATAACTGGACAAAATCATAAAATCCATGGTTACAGGAACCGTTATGTACTTGGCCAGCTGTGTCATAAACATAGCGCCGCCCTTCAAAATACAAACCAGTTTCAACTCTTTACCGGCATATTCCTTAGAAATTTGCTCTCCCAGTTCCTTAATGCGAGCTTCCAGAACTTCCTGCTCAATCAAAACACCAATCTGATCCTCACGTACCATTTGATTTCCTCCTGATATGCAGCACCTGCTGCGTATTTTCCGTAATTTTTACTGCGTCACTGATCCGATATCCATACACCCAGATCACATGGGCGCCATCTGCCAAAAGCGGCAACGTATCCCTTTCCTCTCTGGGCACCTTCACATCGATCAAAAACTCCTTCAGCTTCTTGTGTCCGCCGTTCGCCACTATATAATCCCCCGCTCTGCGGGTTCGCCATACCGGTTTTTGGGCGAACGAATCAGCACACAGCCATTTTTCCTCCGGCAAATCCGGAACCTGCATTTGGCTGTCCCACTGCTTTTGAGCCTCGATCAGCGGCAGATATTCCATCTGAAATGACGGAAAACCCTGTTGTTTAGATCGACAGGGTACACTTTTATGAATTATCAGTATATCATAGCTCCTGTAAACCGTCAAGCCCTTTGGAAGGGATATCCTGCGTCCTGTCCGGCCCCTACACAAATCCAAAATCTGCTGTATATGCACCTGCTGCACATCCTGTACCAGCCCTTGCTGCCGCAACCATTTTCGAAGAATTCGCTTCTGCAGATTATCGGGATACCCAAGCAGCCAGCTGATGGTAAGCCGCTCCGATGCTTCCTCCGGTGTTTGCTGTTCCAAATACGCTTCCTCAGCCTGCAGCTGCTCCGCCATTTGAGCGAGTGCCTTCACAATTTCCGGATTATACTCTTGCTGTAAAAGGGGTAAAAGCTCATGCCGGATCTTATTCCGTCGATAGACGGTATCTTGATTGGATGCATCCTCTGTATATACCAATTGATTGTCTTTTATATAAACATCGATTTCTTCTGTTGAAATGTCCAGCATCGGCCGTATATAGGGCAACCGTACTGCCTTCATACCTCCCAACCCTGTCAAACCGCTGCCCCTTAGCAGATGCAGCAGCACCGTTTCTGCCTGATCCTTTTGATGATGAGCCAGTGCGATCCGCTGGGCCTGTCCACTTTCAATCAGTTTTGCCATTACTCCGTACCGCAGTTCTCGGGCCGCCTCTTCCACCGATTCTCCCGTTTGCTGTACACGCTGCAGCACATCGACCCTTACCACTTGCATCGGGATCTCCCACTCTTCGCAAAGGGTTTTGCAAAAGGTTTCATCCGTATCGGCCTCTTCCCGCAAACCATGATGCACATGTACCGCCATTAATTGGAAAGGAAATTCCTTCGCCAGTCTTCGAAGCACATGCAAAAGGCAGACCGAATCCCGGCCTCCGGATAAAGCTACAGCCACTGTCTGCCCTGCTTGCAGCATGTCCCGAGATCTCAGTGCTTTATCCACAATATCCACCAGCATCCGTCCACCTCCTTTCATCTTCCCGAACGATTTCCTCACTAAGCATACATTTTCCGTACCAGTTTCCATACAATTGAATATTTGAAATTTTAGCACAGATTTTTCTTTTTTTCAATTCGCACCGCTAAAATTGTCTGATCATCTTCCACCTGAGGCAAATGAGGCTGCAGCAATTGCCGAATCTCTTCTGCCAGAACCTGCGGATCCTCCTCTTTGCTTTGCAATAAATATCGTTTGATCCAGCGTTCCCCTTGTTTCGGTTCCGGCAACTGATCCAGTACACCATCGGAAATCATCAGCATCACATCACCATGGGTCATGGAACAGCAATAAATTTCCGGTTGGGGTTCATCTAGTATACCCACAGGAAGCGATTCACTTCGATACACATATACCGCAGCGCGGCTGCGCAAAAACGTGGTGCAGCCACCCGCCTTTACCAATTTAAGTTCTCCGGTATGAAGGTTCAGCAAGGCCATATCAATGGTGGTAAAGATTTCATTTTGAGTACTCAACACCAGAACTGTATTCAACATTTGCACAGCCTGCTCTTCATCGGCGCCGCTCAGCAGCATCTGCTCTAAAAGACTTAATGCTTTCTCGCTTGTTTCATGTGCCCGATGCCCGCTTCCCATTCCATCTCCCAGAGCCACCACGAATCGCTGGGCGTCCAATCTTCGGGCTGTATATGAATCTCCACTGATTTCCTCACTGTTTCCGACTACGCAGCCCAACTGCAAACAGTACACATTTGGATCGCTAAACCGGTAACGAAACCGATTTTCTCCCAAACATACCGCTTCCAGCTGCACAATGGGCCTTTGGGTCAGTTCCGATATCAACCGGATACAATGCTTTCCTTGTAATCGACTTAGTTCCTTGCCGGTTTCCAAATGGATCCAGATCCGATTTTCTCTTTCATCTGCCATCACCGTTACTTGCAGCAAATTCACTCCCTGTCTTTTTAAATGCTGCACAATACTTTGGCGCAGTCGCTCTTCCGCTTCCAGTTCCCCAGCAAAATGTTCCCGCAATTGATCCATATACACCGCCATAGCTTCATACTGTCCCTGCATCAATTGGGCACTTTGAGCCATTCGATTTTCCCAACTTTGATTTAACCGATATAGCTCATAATGGCGATTCACCGCTTTGACAAAATCACTGGCGCGATCACAGGTTTCCAAAAAATTATTTGGAAGATCCTTTCTTTCCACCTTTCCTCTAAATCGTGATGCCTCCATAATACACAACACCGTTTCATGGGTACAAGCATATTGCTTGCCCCAGCAAATTTTCTGTTTATTACATTGCACGCAAAGACTTCCGGCAATATCTTCTTTTAAATATACCAGATCCTGTCCTGTGATCTTCTTTTGTTTCGGAGGTATAGCGATCAGCTGTGCGATCTGTCTGAGAGCCTGTGCACTTTGAGCCATTTGATGCTCCATGTACCGTTTTCTTGCATCGAAGCTATACCGCAGCTTTTCTTCTTCTTTTTTTACCTGAGCAACCAAACCGCCCAATAATCTTCGCTGCAGTATGCCAAAAACAAGACAAGCCAACCCGACTGTCAATATACCGGAGGTTACACTACTGCCTCCCATAAATAGCAGAAGCCACAGACTACAGCCCGAAAAAACCGCCGATACTGCAGCCCTTCGACCTAACTCCCTAAAACCGCCCGCCATCAATACTGCCAGTACACTTACGATCACCAGCCCTTCCCCTGCTGTCATGGTCAATCGCATAAATAGGGCAGCAGGCATGCATAACACCATGCCCTTCCCTATCCCCAGTTCATATCCCCCTGCTATACTCAAACTGATCAACATGATCTCCGACGGTATGACCTGTCCTACTTGCAGCCCATGAAAAGCCGCCAAAATACTCCCCTGCACCAGGGAGACCCCCGCCACTGCCAGTTCATCTGCTGCTTTCTTTTGATCCACCGCTGACTGGTACAATCCGGCGGCTCCCAATAAAAATACAGCTTCAAGAAATACCGCTACGATCTGATACTGCGCCCATACCCCCGCCAATGCTAATCCAATAACCACCATAAGCAGGCCCAACACATAAAAAACACATCGTTTCGCATAGGGCCAAGTAGGTCTATATCGATCCAGGCCCTGTTCTACAATCCAAAGTACGGCAACAAGTACCCCATATTTCCAACGCACTTCCTCCGTCGGCAAGAGTATGATTCCCACAAGCACGGCTATTAACGCCGGAATCTGCCACTGTTTTTGACGGATCATTGCCAAAAAATAAGCAGGCCCCAATATATAAAAATCAATGCCCACTTTCAGTCCCATTAAAAAAGGAATCGGTATACACCACACTACTGCCTGCAGCAGTACTTCTATTTCCAATCGTTTATGTCGCTCCGCTTCCCATCCGTTCATAGTTCTCTCCTCATTCTTCCATTAATTGGCAAAAACTATTATAACGGCTCTCCGGCACCGATTTTGTCGAAGGAACACAGCTAACACACAAAATATTCCTACAAAAAGCAACAAAAAAGTTCGCCATCGGCGAACTTTCACGAATTTTTATTTTTTTGTTTGTATGGTAATCAAAATTTCATTAGGATATATGAGTTTACAACGATCCCGGGCCATACGCTCTCGATATGCAATGGACTGATAGTATTCTTTCTCCACCTTAATTTCCAGTTCCTTAGCTTTTTCCTCTTCGATCTGCTTTTCTAAGTCAGCCATGGTCTGTTCCAGCCCTTGACTCTCCTTTTTCAAGGAATTCACCTGCCAAATACAAACACCTAGAAAAATTACCACAAAGCCAAAAATCATCATTTTTTTCAGCCACTGGAAGATCGGTCGATCCGCAGCCGTCATTTCGGAATAGGTTACCGTTTTTTCTTCTTTAGCAATCTCCTCACTGTCTTCAGGTTTCTCTATCGAATCCTCTTTTTCAAATATATCCATATCGTCTGTATCGTATTCTCGACTCGCCTTTTCTGCCATATCGCCGCCTCCTCCCCTTTTTCTGTTTTCTCAGTATCATCTACTATTATCTAGTGTCATCTTACTCTATCTATTTCGATTCGTCAACGCTTTTCTATGGAATTTCCATTTTTTACATTTTGATAACAACCATCGTATCGGCGCCAATATGATTTTAAAACCGGTCCTGAATCCCTTCAGCATCCACTTGCCGACTGTTAAATCATACAAGACAACCCCTAACAATATTCCAATAAATCCATAAGCTCTGAGAGCCCCGTTATTTTTCCGCAAAAAAATACTATAACACCCGATACAACCGGCCGCACAAAACAAAACATCCTCGATCATCACCATAGTATTGGCATGTTTGATCTCTCTTCTCAGAGCCCTAAGCAGATCATATAACAATCTGCTGCTGAATCCAAACCCTGCGAAATATAAAAACAATATCACCTGTTGTTCCTTCATATACGGCAGCTCCTTAGACTAAACAAGTCCGCAGCTGTTCTAGCTTCGAAACAATCGGCTCATCAAACCGGGTTTAGCTTTCACATCTCCGCCGCTTTCATCATATAAAAGATCTGCGATCTCACCGCCCAGTCCAATCAACCCCTGCTCCAAATTCAAATTATTCATATGAAGGTCATTTCCGCGAATGCTCAGCATGCCTTCGCTGGTTTCCATGATCACTTCTGTTTCATCAAACACCAATAAGTCGCGTACACCGGTCACTTCTACCTTCTGACGTCCCTCCATCACCACGCGATGAACTGTTTTTACTGTATCCATAAGTCCTCCTATCACACGTCCTTAGGACATCTTATGAAACAGTTCTCACAGATATTACAGCGCAGTATACATATCGCCTGCTTCTTCCTTTTTAGCATGCTCCGCCAGGCTTGTAACTTTCACACGCACCGTATTGCTGCCAAAACGGATCTCGATCACATCGCCCACCTTCACATCGGTACCTGCTTTAGCGATTTTATCGTTAATCGAAACACGGCCCGCATCACATGCTTCATTGGCTACCGTACGACGTTTGATCAATCTGGACATCTTTAAATATTTATCTAATCTCATTTCATTCTCCCTTTTTACTTTCGCCAACTTTTTCCATCTTAACCTTCGATTACAAGACGAAAAAATCCCGGCCATTGTTACAGACCGGGATGATTTTCATAATAAAACTTAAGCGTTTACAGCGTCCTTCAGAGCCTTACCAGGTTTGAACTTAGGAGTGTTGGAAGCCTCGATGGTGATGCTCTCCTTGGTCTGAGGATTGATACCGGTTCTAGCGGGTCTGTTTACAACTTCGAAGGTACCGAAGCCTACCAGCTGGATTTTCTCACCCTTCTGCAGAGAAGTGGTTACTACTTCTTCAAAAGCTGCCAGAGCCTTTTCTGCGTCTTTTTTGGTCATACCGGCATTTTCTGCCATAGCTGCTACTAACTGAGCCTTGTTCATTATGAATTTCCTCCCTATGGAATAAAATAATTCTAACCGAAGCGATATCCGGTCGTTTTTTTATGTTCCGTCGATTTTCGCAAAACAAACCTATCGAAATTTTCTCTGCCATGGGGGACAGTTCTCTGTCCCGAAAATCGCGCACCTATATATATATATACGTGTTAAGGCAATTTGTCAAGCAAAATTCTTTAACAGACTGTAAATTTTATCCTCAACTTCGAGAATTTTGTCCAAAATCTCTCCAAATCTAGGATGTGTGCCGAATTTCCCCCGTTGCCTGCGATACAGCAAATAGGTACTGAGCCTATCCCAAAGCTGGGCTGATTCCTGCCACATATCCGCAAGCATCTCCCTTTGCCTGCGAGTACAAGGTCCGCAACCATCCTCCTGCTCCTTCAACCACAATGTCATCAAGTGCCGTCGAGTCGCCAAATCGGTGATCTTCCAATTCATCAAATCTCCTTGATCAATAAACTCAAACTCCCAACTAGGCAGTGATAGATTCAGTTCCGCTCGCTCCAAATGGCATTTCAGCCCTTCAATGGCCCGGCGCCCCCAAAACCAGGAACCGCAAATCTTTTCAGAACCTTGCCAAGGTTTTCCCTCGCTCTCGCCATATCGTTGTACATATTCCGTCAAAAGCTGCCATCCATATTCGGTAAGCTTACTTCTCGCCTCCTCATTCCACTTTACATACCCCAGTTGGAATAACTGTGCCAATACCT
The DNA here is from genome assembly GCA_045631245.1 of Bianqueaceae bacterium. Taxonomy (GTDB): domain Bacteria; phylum Bacillota; class Clostridia; order Lachnospirales; family Bianqueaceae; genus CALWPV01. The sequence continues at coordinate 2,825 of JAZQUJ010000037.1, read as the reverse complement.
CGTCCACAGTTTTCTTTTCGATCCAACCCAGTTCAGAATTGTTCGGATACGGCACAAAAGCAGCACTTTTGATCGCAGATGTATCAAAATATACATACCGCCCCTCTTCTTCTCCTAAAATCACAAAAATATGATTGGGCTGTGTATATCGTTCACAGTCAATATTCGGATCAAACCTTGCAGAAAAAGGCAGCAACGGATGTATCGTTCCCACAAAAACCGGCTCTCCTTGCCGCAAAAGTTGCTGCATGAAATCCATTTTTTCCTCGAAACTTCCCTCAAAAAAACAATATTCATACAAACCATGCTCTGCCCAATCGCTGAGCTCCATTGAAAGATATCGCCCCTGTGGATCCTCCACCAGCCCCGGCAGCAGATCGTGAAGACAGGCACACAAAAGCTGCTCCCGACTCAGCCGGTCCTTCGAAACCGCCATCCAGGACTTGTCCCGGCACATCATCATGTTCTGATACAGTGGATCAGGCCGCCCTTGAAACAGGCGAAACTCGTGATCCCAAATCTCACGTTTCATTCTGCCACCATCCTTCGCTCAGCATCAGTTCTTTTAACCGTGCATTTTTCCCGGTATCCAGCCAGCTAAAATTGCTGACTTCCGGCGGCAAAGCCGCAAGCAGCTGCTGCTCAACCCTTCGTCCCAGTGCACGGCAAGAAAGGCAGAACATATCCAACCTGTTTTGCAGCGGATCAATGCCGATGCAACCCACCAGTCCCAGATCTCGAAAAATGTCAGAAACATACACTGCTTTCAACTGATACCCTTCTTGCAGAAGTTGTTTCAGTTCTTCCACCCGATACCGGATTCCATTCGTACATTGATTCGTTCTGCGGCTCAAATCACTAATTCTTGGTAGATCAGAAGCTGTTGCCGGTCGAATATCCACTTTAGTTTGCAATTTTTCCAAAAATTCATCATAATTGGCTGTGCTGCCCCTGAGTTCTTCCCGTTTTATATTGTCAACATAGGTTTGCATCCGCAGTTGGTTCTGTAGATTTTGATCGTTCGGTTTCAAATAAAAATACTGTGCCAACTGTTCGAATATCGATCGAACATCTTTTGTATTATCAAAGAATACAGTGGTCACCTGTGGATAACTGTTACGAACTTCCTCCAGTTCCCATTGATTATCATCCACCAGCACCATATCCTGCAGATCGATTTGAAGTTTTTCAGAAAGTGCCGTAATCTGTCGGGATTTGGGTTCCCAATTAATCGACCAAGCTGCTATGTTTTCTTCCTTCAGTTTCATGGCAGTGTGGTTTCTGAATACATTTTTCACATCATCCTCTTCATTCTTACTGCAGATCGCCAAAATGACCCCATGATTCCACAACTGTTTTACTAAATTTTGAAACTCATAATGGATTCGTCCGTTCCCACTTTCCGCTAACCGAATCCCCTCTAAGCCATCTTCACTGATAATCCCATTCCATAATACACCGTCACAATCCAAGACCAAACATTTTTTTCGTCTTCCCTGCTCGGTTTCATATGTTCGAACAATCTCGCAGGCCGCTTCCCGTTGAAGCTTTGCACTATACATTTCACCCCAACGTTTCTCTTTTTGCGCCAAACTTTCCAGAAGTCCTACACGCAGTATCAACTGCTCCAGATCAATCACCGGACTATTCATTGGAAAGTTCACATATTTTCTCTTTTCCTCTGTATGGATCTCGGCTGTATAAAACAGATTGATGGGATTCGACACTGTTTCTGTACTAATCCATATTCCCTGTTTTTCTTTTTCCGGATCAATTTCCATTGCTGCCTGCGCGCTGGGCCAATAGATCAGAATTTCCTCCGGAGCATATTGATATTCCCACCGCTGTGCCCACTGGACCCGGCGTAGTTCCACCGTTCTCCCTTTTCCCGCCCAAGCCTTTTGCAGATACAAATCGAACCAGGGCTGCAGGGGCATATCGGATATGACAACTGCCTTTATCCTATTTTCTCTGTTATGCACTTTCTCCTTGATCTGCTTTTGAAGCTGATCCACTTCTCGCTTGAGTTCTAAATAATTCATGATCCACCAAATATTTTATGATTCTGCTCTGCCTTTTCCAATTCCTTTTTCGTTAACATCGATCGAACCAGCTCGGGCAACTTTTCATTCTCTAATCTTTCTTCGAAGGGAATGGGCCAAACCTTTCTTTCGCTTTCTGTCAAACCGAAAGTGTCCAACAATGCAACTCCCTCCGGAGTTTCCAGTTGTTTTGCCCATTCTTCCAAATCCTGTACCCGACATACCTTTGCTGTGTAATAGGCAATGTAATAGAAGAAAGGCGTCAGTTCATATTCATCCATCCACACCTTTAATCTGTGTAAATCCAGTTTAGCACGTTGATGTTGCCAAAATCCTGCCATATCCTCAAACAGTCTGCGGTTGATGGGATTATGTATCGTCAAATGAAATAATACATTCATATCTTTATAATGATGTAAGCACAGCTGTATAAAGGCATCTTCTACCGTCAGAGCCGGAACAGGCACTCCGAAAACATCGATGGTCTGACGTCGCGCCAGCATTTCGCTGACACTCGGCTTTTTTCCCTGCCATTCTCCCCAAATCACTTCATAATTAATATCTACTTCAAGTGATCCTAAAGGCAGCTGTTTATAATAGGGCTCGATTTGATGCGAAAAAGCCCGAGCTACAATTTTTTCCTGTCGGGTCAGATTTGCTGACTCAAATCCATCTTCCCGTAAAATCTTTTCAAGAGCTTTCAAGTCTTTTTTATCCACCAACACATCAATGTCGCCGTTGTGACGAAGACCTGCTGACCCATAGGCCAGCACCGACAACACT
>JAZQUJ010000036.1:0-51263 GCA_045631245.1 Bianqueaceae bacterium | reverse complement strand
GGTATGCTCGGCATCTTTGTTGTAATGGTGATCCTGCTGATCATCATCAAGCTGATGACCAAATTACTGAAATAATTAAAAAAAGAGGGCCTCGTTCGCACTACAGTGGTATGTGCGCCGAGGCCCTCTTTTTATTTGTCTGTCTGTTGATGAAGTCAATTTTCTGATTTTATCTTCCATCGGATGAGGTCACCCTTTTAACCATCTATGAACGATATCATCCGATGACCCACTTGAACGAAACTTAAACTTCGCCGACAGACCTTGATAGACGAAAGAAGCCCCGCGCGATCACATACCACTGTAGTGTCGCAAGGGGCTTCTTGAGTATCACATACCACCGTAGTGCTGAGAAGGCTTTGTTTTATAACAGGGGTGAAAATAATCGCATCACCGATTCTTTAAATCTCATCCACAGCGATCGGTTTCGATACCGCTCGCGGGTGATCTCGCGGCTGCTTTCCAGATCCAGCATAAAGGTTCTGGTCAGTTCCGCCGCCATTTCCGGACTGTACATAAAGGCATTGACCTCAAAGTCCAATTTGAAACTGCGGATATCCATATTGGCTGTGCCCACAGAACATAGCACATCATCCACCACAATGGACTTAGCATGCACAAAGCCCTTTTCATAGGTATAGCAGCGCACACCTGCTTCCAATAAATCGCCCACGAAGGACCAGTTGGCACCATCGATCATCATATGATCGGCCTTACCGGGAATGATGATCCGCACATCCAATCCTGAAAGAGCTGCTACCCGCAGATTATCCAAAAGGACCTCATCCAGCACCAGATAGGGCGTAATAATATAGATTTTTTTCTCCGCTTCTGTAATAAATTTCAAATAGCCATTGCGAATATTTTGCCACTGGGAGTCAGGACCGCTGGACACAATCTGCATCACAACATTGCTGAACTTAGGATGCGCCCCCGGATAGCGCCGCACACAGGGAATGTATTCCTCGTCAACGCGGTTACGTCCATAAAACTTGTCACGGCGTATCTTACTGGGGCTGGCATAGTTCCAGTCCAGCAGGAATCGCATTTCCATATCATCCACCGCATTACCCTGAATCCGCAGATGGGTATCACGCCAATATCCCAGTTTTCCTTTTCCCAAATACTCATCGCCCACGTTGAAGCCGCCCACATAACCAATGCGGCCATCCACGATCACAAGCTTACGGTGATTTCGAAAATTCACACGGAAATTCAAATAGGGAATAAAGGGCGGAAAGAATACCACAAATTTACCGCCAGCTTTCCGAAGTCTTTCGAAAAACTCTTTCTTCACCGTCATACTCCCCATGCCATCGGTGAGCAGACGTACATCCACGCCCTCTCTGGCCTTCTGGCACAAAATATCCATCACCTGATTTCCCAGTTCATCTCCTCGGAAAATATAGTACTGAATATAAATATATTTTGTAGCCTGCCGCAGATCTGCCAACAAACTGGTGAATTTATCTTCACCATCTGTAAAAATATCCACATAATTATTATCACTGATGACCGACTGGCCGCTGCTCAACAGCATTCGCAGTGTATCCATATACCGTTCATACTTTTCATAGCCATCGCGCCGGGTATCGATTCGGCTTTCAATGATCGAACGATTCTGCCCGCTATCGATACGCCTCCTTTGGATTTCAGCGATCTGATTCATATCCTCCGCCTGCTTAGCCTTAAACATCTTCGTTTTACGCAGATCCTGCCCCACATACAGATACACCAGAAATCCCAGTACTGGTGCAAAAAACATGACCAGCAGCCATGCCCACAGAGTACTGGTATTCTTACGTTCAAAAAACACTAAAAGTACACCCAGCAGAATATTAAACCAAAACATATACTGCGTGATATTCGCCCAAAAATCCGAAAAAGCTTCTCCCATTTTTTCCTCCTTCCAAACGATTTATGGCTCCGATGCTGCCCTACATGGCCCTTTCTTCAAGCTCTCCTCCATGTTTTGCAGCCGCCAAAAAAGTATTATAGTATAGTATAAATCACATTTCCCCACTTTTCAAGAAAAATCTTATTGACTATTGCGCCCAAATCGACTAAACTATTATTTAGCGTATCTTTCGCCGACCGCGTTCTTTGTGCGGTCACACCTTAAGTTCAAACATATTAAAGGAGGTTCTATCCATGGACGCTCTCGGAATTATTTTTACTATTCTGATCGTAATTGCAATCATTTTCGCTATTTTGTACTTCGTTGGTAAGAAAATGCAGAAAAAACAAGCTGCTTCCGCTCACCTGATCCAGCAGAACAAGCAGGTTATTTCCGCATTGATCATCGACAAAAAGCGCACCAAAATCACCGAAGCCAATATGCCTAAATCGGTTATGAGTGAAGTACCCAAGCGCATGCGCTTCCAGAAAGTACCGCTTGTTAAGATCAAAGTTGGTCCCCAGATCATCACCATGTTCACCGACAAAAACACCTTTGAAGCTCTGCCTGTGAAAAAGATCGTAAAGCTGGAAGTATCCGGCGGCTACATCCTGGGCTACACCACCCAGAAAAAGGGCGAAAAGAAAGTGGAATTCGAACGCAAGCTCACCTGGCGCGAAAAGCTGGCCAACAAGCTGGACGAAATGCAGAACAACAAATAAGTTTCCATCCAAAACAAATCGAGGGAATCTTTCAATCCGGAAGATTCCCTTTTCTTTTTCGTTATTCCGCGCTCCCGCACAAATCGCTCTTGCCACTGCTTTCCGCTCACCGCCCAAGCCGATGGCTTCGCTTCTTACCGCATCAGCCTCGGATACTCAGCTCCGTAACGCCCAGTGAATCCGCACCAAGCTGCAATTCGTACTTCAGATTCAGCTTCACGCCGTCCTCGGTAAAACTGCCGTCCAGTTCCTGCGTGAGCAGGTTTAATTCCATAAGCCCCGCCGGTGTATCATACTGAGCCATGCAGGTTTCCCCTTTGATAAAGGTCAGCTTAAAATTGCTGCCGGGGCGCTTCATAGTCACGCGGTAAGGTTTTCCTTCCTTATCGATCAGCACGATCAGCACCTCAGGCGTAAACACCGGACTTTCAGGATCGATCTGCTGTTTGTATGCCAGTCGCGCCTCGCCGTAAATGAGGCGATACCGGGCATCCAATCGCTTTTTCAGCGTATCGCTGCCGCCCTGGAAGCGGCTGTTCATTTGAATCTTTAATAATTTTTCCATAATAATCTCCACTTCGAAGCGTCGCACCGCCCTCAATACTTTTCAATATTGATTTTACGTACCGTTAGGTCTTCGATCTCCAACACCTGCTGACCGAACCTGCGAAACTTTTCAGTACTGTCGCTGACATAGAATTCATATTCCCCCTGCGCTGCACCGCTTTGCATATCGCTTTCACGCAGGTACTGCTTCATTTCTTTTACTACTGAGGAAGAAGGATTCACCAGGATCACCTCTTCGCCGATTTCCTCACCGATCAGTCGCTTCAGCAGCGGATAATGGGTGCAACCCAGCACCAGCGTATCCACCTTCTGCTGCTTCAGCTCAGCCAGGTAGCGCTTCACCACACTACGGGTGATGTCATCTTTAAACCAGCCCTCTTCCACCAAAGGAACGAACAGCGGGCAGGCTTTCGAAAACACTTCCGTTTGCGGATTCAACCCTTTCAGCAATCGGTCATAAGCCCCGGAACGAATCGTAGCTTCTGTACCGGTGATACCAATACGACCATTCTTCGTGGTTCGGGCTGCCTCACGGGCCCCTGGCTCCACCACACCGGTAATGGGCAGATCATAGGTCTCCAGCAGATCTTCCAGCGCATTAGCACTGGCGGTACCACAGGCAATGATCACTGCCTTCACATCGTGCTTCAGTAAAAACCGCATGATCTGATGGGAAAATTCCGTAATGGTCTCTTTAGACTTACTGCCATAGGGCAAGCGGGCGATGTCACCAAAATACACCACGCTCTCCTCCGGCATCAGTCGCTGCATTTCGCGCACCACGGTAAGGCCTCCCAGACCCGAATCGAATACGCCGATTTTACGATTATCCATAGCGACTCCTCGAATTATCGTTTAAAACCCAGTTCAACCAGTTCATCTACCAAAGTTTCAATGGTATAGCCCTGATTCTTCCAAAGCATAGGATACATACTAATGTGAGTGAAGCCGGGGAAGGTATTGATCTCGTTAAATACCACCTCACCGGTACCTTCCTCTACAAAGAAGTCCACACGGGACAAACCACGGCCATTCACCGCCTGGAAAATCAGGCAGGCATCACGGCGAATTTCCTCCACAGTTTCCGCCGGCAGATCCGGATCCACCACGGTTTTGGACTCGGCATTATTATATTTTGCATCATAAGTATAGAATGTATCCGCAGCCAGAATCTCGCCCACACCGGAGGCTTTCGGCTCCTCATTACCCAGCACAGCACACTCGATCTCGCGGCCGATAATGGTCTCCTCCACCAGAATGCGCACATCATGCTCCGCAGCCAGTATAAGTGCTGCCTGAAGCTCCGCACGATCCTTCGCCTTGGACACACCAATGGAAGAACCGGCATTGGCGGGTTTTACATACACAGGATAGGGAATGGCCGCTTCCACGCGGTCCAGTACCGCCTCCATCTGCTTCAGTTCCCAGCCAAACACAGCCTCATAAGCTGCCTGACGAATGCCCAGCGGCATCACCATACGCTTGGTGGTCAGCTTATCCATGGACGCTGCACTGCCCAGCACGCCACAGCCCACATAGGGCACACGAGCGATCTCCAAAAGTCCCTGAATCGTACCGTCCTCGCCGTTCTTACCATGCATAACGGGAATCACGATATCCATAGGCAGAGCCTCCCAGCCGCTCTCGCGGCAAACCATCAGACTGCTCTTCTTCTGACCGGGGAAGATCGCAGCTTCCGGGGCCTCCGCCACAACTTTGTCGGCATCCATCTCGGCGATGCTGCCTTCATAATATCTCCAAAGACCTTCCTTAGAAATGAAGACCTTTCTTACTTCGTATTTATCAGGATTTAAACCATTTACCACAGTATTGGCAGACATGCAGGAAACATCATGTTCCGAAGACATGCCACCAAAAATGACTACAACATTTGTTTTCATACTTGCTCTCCTCATTGTATCTTGTATCTTATTTATTATACTTCCACTGAAACGAAAATGCAACAAAAAAGGAGCTTCCGCACAAAGAAACTCCTTTTCTTATTTTAGTAGTATATGCTCCGAATTATCTGTTTCGAATTATCTATTCAGGAAATCGAAGTTAGCTTTACCCTGCTGATCAGCAAATGCCTTTGCACCTGCCATGTCTGCATCGGTCAGCTGACCTTTGGAGAACAGACTTCTCTTAACAGAGATGTTATGAACGCCGGAGATATTTACTTTGTTAGCTTTCAGCATAGCGCTCAGCTCTTCAACGCCTTCGTTACCGGTGTTGGAGATCTCGATCAAGGATACGTTCAGAACTTTGTTGGTATCCATTTCTTTCAAATAGCTAACCAGCTTTTTGTCCAGTTTGCCATACTTCTCGTATACGATGAAGATGAGCTTCTCTTTATTGCACTGGTAAGCCGGAGGAATATGATCACATTTGCATTTAAACATCTGGCTCAGTTCGTCTGCGATAGCCTGAGCATAACCGAATTTGGTGTACAAGAAAACCTGTAATTTCATTGGAAACACTACCCTTCTAATCTTTTCATGTATTTTTGGCGCAAGTCGCCAAATAACCATACACATAATAGCACACTACCCTAAAAATGTCAAACTAAAGTATGTTGAAAATCTTTTAAAATTTTCCTTGACATTTTCTATAAGACCTGATATAATTTCGATTGCTGTCAGATGAGTATCTACAGTATGTTGGAGGAGTGTCCGAGTGGTTTAAGGAGCTGGTCTTGAAAACCAGTGAGTCCGCAAGGGCCCGTGGGTTCGAATCCTACCTCCTCCGTTTCTATATGGCCCGTTGGTCAAGCGGTTAAGACATCGCCCTTTCACGGCGGTAACGGGAGTTCGATTCTCCCACGGGTCACTCGCAAAGCGTCATCAGTTTGATGACGCTTTTGTTTTTCCAAATATCCCCTTCTGCCGTTCAATAAAACATTGTACGGCATTTTTTTCTATTTGCTGTTCCGCTCAAGTCATGGTATACTATAATCAATTATTTCGACAAAATCACCCACGGAGGTAACACATATGGTAGCACTCACTCCCCCTTTAGGCTGGAATTCCTGGAATACTTTCGGCGAGGACATCAACGAAACCGTTGTTATGCAGTCCGCCGATACACTCATCGAATCCGGTCTGGCCGCCTGTGGCTATAATTACATCGTCATCGACGATTGCTGGGCTCTCAAAGAGCGCGGCGCCGATGGCCGCATGGTGCCCGATCCCGCTAAATTTCCCAATGGCATGAAATATGTAGCCGATTACATTCATAGCAAAGGTCTCAAATTTGGCATGTACTCCTGCGCCGGTGCCCACACCTGCGCCGGCTACCCCGGCAGCTTCGATCACGAATTCATCGATGCCAAGACCTTCGCAGAATGGGGTGTGGACTACCTCAAATACGACTACTGCTTCCACCCCTTCACCATTGCCGGCAATGTGCTGTACAAGCGCATGGCCGTGGCCCTGGCCAACAGCGGCCGCGACATTCTGTTCTCCGCCTGCTCCTGGGGCGCCGACGAAACCAAGAAGTGGATCAAGGAAACCGGTGCCAACCTGTGGCGCTCCACCTACGACATCAACGACTCCTGGCGCTCCATCCGCGAGCTCTCCCTGGTGGCCGGCGATGCCATTAAACACGGCGGTATCAACTGCTTCCCCGACATGGACATGCTGGTAACCGGTATGAACGGCATGGGCAATGTAGGACTTGCCGGCTGCACGCCGGAAGAATATCGCACCCATTTCTCATTGTGGGCTCTTCTGGGCTCGCCTCTGATGATCGGCTGCGACATTCGTTCAATGGACGAACCCACCCGCGAAACCCTGATGAACATGGACGTTCTGGCCATCAATCAGGATCCTGCTTATAACCAGGCCTTCGATGCCAGCGCCAATGCTTCTAAGGAAGAAAATGAATATCCTATCTACGTGCGCCTGCTGGATAACGGCGACTATGCCATTGGTGTGTTCAACTTCTCCGATGTAGCCTCCAGCCGTTGGAATACCTATTTACTGATGGATACCATCGGTCTGCCTGAAACCACAGGAAAGACCCTTCTTTTGAAGGAACTTTGGACCGGTGAAGAGTGCAAAGTGACCAACGGTATTCTCACCGATGCGATTCCGCCCCACGGCTGCAAACTGTACCGCGCTCAGGTTGTGGACCGCTGATCATGCGATCTGATAGTTCCATGACCAACTGTATGAACTGTGGTCGCCCTCTTACTGCCGATGAAGTGGCTGTACATCGCAAACTGGTTTCCCGCGAGGCCAGCCGATTTATGTGCAAGTCCTGTTTAGCCGCCTACTTCGATGTGACCGAGGACAAAATCGACCGAAAAATTATTCAATTCAAGCGGCAGGGCTGCCTGCTGTTTGCCCATGACTTATCTGACTCAACTGACTTGACTATAGGAGACAAATAAATATGATACAAAGCCGACGTGAATACCTTCGTCAGCAGCGCCTGCGCCGTCGACGGATCTTTTACATCAGTTGTTTAGCCTTTTTTCTTATTATTGCCCTTTTGATCGGCGTCCTGATCAGCCGGATCTCCGGCCATACTGACTCCACTCCGGTTTCCGACCAAATCACGGAGTCTGCCGAAGGAACAGACACTGAAACTGTTTTGCCGGAGGCAGGAACCTCCACTTTGGAAAATGTGACGATTTCCCCCTCCATTTCCGGTGATTGGATCGATGATTTTCGTAACCATGTATACGAACTGGCGCTGGAGCGTTCCGTTCCGGTGGTGGCTACGCCCAACGGTTATGAACTTCGTTTTATGACGGAGCAGGATATCCACAAGGGTAATTTGCTGCTAATCAACAAGCAGTATGCCTATGAGTTTTTGGATTTCGCTGATCCGTTGGAGCTGGTCGCCATGTATGACATTATGAGCGACACCTACGATGTATCCGGAACCGATGTTTTATTGCAGGTACCCGCTGCGGAAGCGATGGATCAGATGCTGCGCGATTTTTACGATAACAGCTGGATGAGTGATCTGCTGATCCTTTGCGGATATCGCACCAAGGAGGAATCTCAGGAACTTTACGATGCCAGCGCCGCGGAAAATGGCAAAGAACACGCCGATCGCTATGTGATGCTGCCGGGCCACAGCGAACACCACTCTGCCCTATCCGCCGATATCGGCATTATGAACTGGGATGGTTCCATCACCTATCAGTTTAACGAGGAACCCTATGACTGGATCACGAAAAACTGTCATAAGTACGGCTTTGTGGTTCGTTATCCCGAGGAGAAGGCTGCTATTACCGAAATCGATTATGAATCCTGGCACTTCCGTTATGTGGGTATTCCCAATGCCACCGCTATGGTAAATGAAGGATTGTGTCTGGAGGAGTACATCGACTTTATCAAGAACTATACCGCAGGCGGTCTGCACTATCAGGTAACCACCGCCGATGGCATCTACGATATTTACTATGCCGACAGTGTTCAGGTTCCCGTTCCCCAGATGCAGAGTTACGAGATCTCCGGCAACAATGTGGATGGTTTTATTGTGACTGTTAAAGTGGGATAACCCCTGCTTGATTTCCTTTCTGACTTTGAATTGTACATAGGTGATGCCGATACCATTTCGGCATCACCCTTTTATTCAGAAAGGATGATGCATATGTTTGATGACTTAAATGTAGAAAGTTATGCCCGATTTGCGTTTCTTGAGCTTTCCAACCGTGTTGCTACCCTACGCAAGCAGCTGCCCCATGAGGCCGGAGAACTCGTGTCAAAGTTCGAACGAGGTCGTAATTATTTATATTGGAAATACCGCGAAAACGGGAGTTCTCGTTCGATCAGAAAGTACATCTCTAAAAAAGCTGAATCAGATACCAGAGCTTATCAAGCTCATTTACAGCGTCTTGAAGATGAACTTCATGTATATGAAGAAAAATTATATCTTGCCAAAACGGCTCTGCTAGCTTTCGGCCTCGATCCCAGGCTCTTACAACAGGCCTCGAATTCCCCTGTTCCGCTTACTTTTCAGCAATCTGACCGAAAATTGATTACTTTACGCGGCGAAGAGGTACGATCCAAATCAGAGTTATTAATTGCCAACATTTTATATCTTGAAAACATTTTATACTATTATGAATCTACGTTCCGATTAGGTGCTGAAACCGTTACGCCTGATTTTATTATTCCACTAAAAGATGGTAAATACATCATTTGGGAACATCTTGGCCTTCTGGAACAGGATCGATATCGAAAACGCTGGTCTTGGAAAAAAAATCAATACACCCAGTATAATTATGTTGAAAATTTAAATCTGATTATCACAAAAGATACCCAAGGAAGTTTTGATACCCGCGATATTCAGTATATGATTCAGACTTATCATTTAAAAGATGTCGCTAGACCGCTTAATTCATAAGGGAGCTTCGGCTCTCTTTTTGATTTCACCCACATTTTAACCTTTTTTCCTTGTTTATGGGTGAACTGTCCCAAAGTTCACCCACATTTTGTACTTTATGTAGTTTTCTGTTTCCGTTGTGGGTGAATTTTTTCTTTTTTCATCCATCAAATTAACATTTATGCCCGATTGCAGTCCTAACATGGGTGAAGTTCACCCATCTCATGCCTTACAAGTCTCATTATTCCTTCCACCTTGGGTGAACTTTCCAGCATTTCACCCACAATATATCTTACACCCTGCATAACTCAAATTTTTCTCGGTGAACTCTATCGCCTAGCTACCGCAGAGCGGCAAAAAGGGACGGACCTGCATCCAAGAGGTCCGTCCCTTTTGTACGTTTCATTACCACATGCCGAAATCAAATTACAGATCCAGCTTCAAATCATCCTTTTTGATCCAGCCAATCTTACGCAGCGGCAAAGAAATCAACCATGTCAGCACCGCAGGCAGCACAAAACAAATCAAAATCAAGCCGATCCAGTCAAAGGCCGTAATGTCAGCCTTCAATCCATTAGCCACATCATTCACCCACCCGGTGTACACACCGATCTGACCAACAAAACCACAAGTACCCATACCGGAAGACACCGCAGCGCCATTCATCTGCAGCTTAAACAAACAGGTGGCCAAGGGACCGGTAATAGCGGAAGCCAAAGTCGGCGGAATCCAGATGCGCGGGTTCTTCACAATGTTACCCATCTGCAGCATGCTGGTGCCCACGCCCTGTGCCACTAAACCACCCCAACGATTCTCACGAAAACTCATTACAGCAAAACCGATCATCTGAGCGCAGCAGCCGGCCACAGCAGCACCGCCGGCCAATCCTGTCAGTCCCAGTGCAGCACAGATCGCTGCGCTGCTAATGGGCAGGGTCAACGCAATACCCACGATGACCGACACAATAATACCCATAAAGAAAGGCTGCAACTCCGTTGCCCACATGATCGCCTGGCCCACCGAACTGGCCGCCTTACCAATAGCCGGCGCACACCAAATTGCCAAAAATGCACCGGAGCAAATGGTCACAATAGGTGTCACCAGAATATCCACCTTGGTCTCTTTGCTGACAGCCTTACCCAGTTCTGCAGAAACAATGGCAATCAGCAGTACCGCCAAGGGACCTCCGGCTCCACCCAACGTATCCGCCGCATAGCCAACGGCCGCCAAAGAAAACAACACCAGCGGCGGACAGTGCAGGGCGTAACCAATGGCGATCGCCATGGCGGCACCTTTCACCGCCGAAGCAAAGCCGCCGATCTGCTCTAACACCGGCACACCGATCTGCTGCCCCAAAGTACTTAAAATAGTACCGATCAATAATGAAGCAAATAAGCCCTGCGCCATAGCACCCAGCGCATCAATACCATATCGCTTCGCCGAAAATACAATATCCTTTCGCGTCAAAAAACCTTTCAAACTTGACTTACCTGACATTCCTGTCATTTGAATCTTACTCCTCCTTCAAAAATCCTTTCAACTTCAAATTTGCCACAGCTGCATCCAGTGCCTCCTGCGAATCCGCCTCCAGTGTATGAAAATGTACATCGCCGGTCAGCTCCTTCAGCGGCCGGGTATCACCGATTTCGATGCGACGAACAAATTCTTCAGCATCATCCATGTTCTCAATTAAAAGATCCACGCTGATCGAACCGTAGATCGAATGCTCCACCGTCACATCCAGCACCTTAGCTCCTGCCGTTAAAACAGCATAAAACTCATCTCGAATGGCTTGCGTATCATGAGAAACTTTTACACAACACTGGTATTTTTTCTTTAAATTCGGGCTAAAATATATGTAGCCCTTGTTAGTCGCCAAAATATTTTTATTACCGGCTCGCAAAAGTGCCATATCCTGCACCACCACCTGACGGCTCACGCCCAACCGTTTGGCAAATTCACCGCCGGAAATAGGCTCCGTGCTGCTCTCCAACATTTTGATAATCTGATTTCTTCTCTGATCTCCGTCCATCCTGACACCTCCAAACACCTGATAAAACATTAGCTAAAACACCTAATAACGGCTCTATTATACACTTTTTTCACCCCCTGTCAATCACCTGTCTTGTCACCTGTAAACTTTTGTATACACTCACAACAAAACTCCTCCAACCACAAAAATTTTTGAAAAAAATTTCAAAAAACTCTTGCCAAAGCTCTGCCCCTATGCTATACTCTTATCAAGATTAAATCCTATTAAGGAAATTAATCAAAATAGATAAAGACGATTCTACTTTAAGAAAGAAGGAAAACAAGTATGAAATATGTATGTTCTGTATGTGGTTACATTTATGATGAAGTAATGGGCGATCCCGATAACGGCATCGAGGCCGGCACCAGCTGGGATGAACTGCCCGAGGATTTTGAATGCCCCCTGTGCGGCGTAGGCAAAGACCAATTCGAAAAAGAGGACTAATCCCATCAAAGCGCAGTCGATCCGGCTGCGCTTTCGCATACTTAACTCACCAAGGAGGCCCCCATGATTTTACTATACGAAATTGATAAACTTCCCGGCTGGCCCGCCCTGCAAACGGCCATCGCCATGAAACAAGAAACCTACCGACTGGTGCAGCCCGGCGAATATCATCTGACCCTCGGTCAGCTCGCTACAGGCGAAAAAACAGGCCCCGGCCTTCCCCCTGCACCCTTAACTGAGCCCATGATGATTTTCTGCGGCATGGACCAGGATGAACTCACTGAATTTCTCGCTTTGAACCGACGCCTCGGCGGACCGCAGGTCGCACTCAAAGCCATGCTCACCCCCACCAACCGAACCTGGTCCACCAAGCAGCTTTTCGAAGAACTCAAAGATGAGCATGCTTATTTCCAAAAGCGTTGACAGTCAACTCAAAATCCTGTATAGTTCAAGTATATGAACTCTACAGGATTTTTTACGTTCAGCGCATCCGCTCAGCTCGCATTTTGCCCGTTGTCCGGCCCGCTGATACATGGAGGTTAACATGATTCAAATCAATGAACAAAGCAAGATCTTTCATCTGTCCTCACCTGCCTTCAGCTACGTGCTCAAGGTCCAGGACGGACAGCTTTTGAACTTATATTGGGGTGCACCCTTAACCGACGCCGATCTGGACTATTTGGTTCCCAGTTTCCGCTCCGGCGCCTCCTTCGAACTGTTGCCCTACCGCCTGCCCCTGGAACTGCCCGCTGTGGGCACCGGTTGGTACGGCGAAGCCGCCATTCAGGCTGAAAACGCCGACGGCAACAACATCACCAAACTCGAATACCGCGCCCACAAGGTGCTCCCCCACAAGCCAGCCTTGCAGGGACTGCCCCACGTGCACAGCGCTGCAGCTACTTCCGGCTGCGCCGGCAACAACGACGCCGGCCACTGCATGGGCGGCGCCAAAGTGGACCTGACCACCGATGAAACCCTGCAGATCCAGCTGGTGGACGAGCTCACCGGTCTGGAGGCTGTTCTTTCTTATACCGTGCTGGGTAACGGCTTGGCGCGCAGCATGGAGCTGACCAACCATGGCAGCCAGGCGCTGAAACTGATGAATATGGCCTCTGCCTGCGCCACCATTCAGGGCCGCGATCTGGAAGTGATCCACCTGCGCGGCGCCCATTCCCGTGAGCGTCAGGTGGTGCGTACCGCTCTGGGCCAGTCCACCTACCGCGTGGAGAGTCAGCGCGGCGCATCCGGCCACGAGCAGAATCCCTTCCTAGCATTAGCTCGCCCCCACACCACCGAATTTTCCGGCGACGTATGGGCCATGAACCTGATCTACAGCGGCAGCTTTGCCGCCACCGCTCAGGTGAAAGATACCGATAACACCACTCTGATGATGGGTCTGAACCCCGTGACGCACCGCTGGCTGTTGGAGCCCGGCGACAGTTTCCAGACTCCCGAGGCCCTGCTGGCCTACTCCAATGAGGGTCTGAACGGCATGTCCCATGTATATCATCAGATCTACCGTCACTGTTTGAACCGCAGCCCCTGGAATTTGAAGGAACGTCCGATCCTGATCAATAACTGGGAAGCTACTTACTTTAATTTCAACGAGGAGAAGATCCTGCAAATCGCCGAGCGCGCAGCCGAGCTGGGCATCGAGCTGTTCGTGCTGGATGACGGCTGGTTTGGCGTTCGTAACGACGACCACCGCTCTCTGGGCGACTGGTACGTGAACACCGACAAGCTGCCCGGCGGCATCAGCGGTATTGCCAAGAAGGTAAACGACCTGGGCCTGCACTTTGGCCTGTGGTTCGAGCCGGAAATGATCTCGCCCAACAGCGACCTGTACCGCGCTCATCCTGACTGGTGCCTGCACGCCCCCGGCCGCAGCCGCACCGAGGCTCGTCAGCAGCTGATTCTTGACCTGACCCGTCCTGAGGTGCAGGACTTTATCATCAACATGATGAAAGAAACTTTGAGCAGCGCCCCCATCACCTATGTCAAATGGGATATGAACCGCAATATGACCGAGGGCTTCTCCGCCGCTCTGCCGGCGGACCGCCAGATGGAAGTACAGCACCGCTATATGCTGGGCCTGTACCGCGTGCTGGAGGAAGTGACCTCTGCCTTCCCCGAAGTGCTGTTTGAAAGCTGTTCCGGCGGCGGCGGACGTTTCGATGCTGGCATGCTCTACTACATGCCCCAAACCTGGACCAGCGATGACACCGACGCCATCGAGCGTTTGGGCATCCAGTACGGCACCTCCTTCGCCTACCCTGCAGCCTCCATGGGCGCTCATATCAGCGCCAGCCCCAACCATCAGGTTGGTCGTGTGACCACCATGCAGATGCGCGGCGACGTGGCCCTGGGCGGTAACTTCGGCTTCGAGCTTGATCTAAGCCGCCTGTCCGAAGAAGACATGGCCACGGCCAAAGCCTTCGTCGAAAAAGTCAAAGCCCTGCGCGGTTTAACTCAGAACGGCGAATTTACCCGTCTGATCTCTCCCTTTAATGGCTCCAACTATGCAGCTTGGCAGTTTGCCGACGAGAGCAGAGTCCTGCTCTGCTGCTACCGTAAGCTGAACGAGCCCAACCACTGCCCCGACCGAGTATTTTTGCGCGGTCTGGACCCTGCCGCCCGTTACACCTGTGAAGAAGGCTACACCTTCAGCGGCAGCGTACTAATGAACGTGGGTCTGCCCATGGACTTCTTTGAACACCGCGACTTTGCCAGCCGCGTGATCCTGTTTACCAAACAAAACTGCGACTGCTAATAGCCGCTTTGGAAAGACAATCAGAAAGGATAATCAAACTCATGGGTATTGTTGGTATTTATGCAAATTATTTGAACCCTGAGCACGTTGCTCAAATTGAAAAAGTAATCTACGAAAACAACTACGAGATCCGCTATTTTAACGATCTGCAGGAAGTGGAAAACGGTATCGCCGACTGTGAGATCATTTACGGTTACTATCCGGCTTACGTGCTGAAGAAGGCTACCGGCCTGCGCTGGTTCGCTTCTGCATCCGCCGGTGTGGATCCCTTCCTGAAGGATGAAGTATGGGCCGATCCCACCACCATTCTTACAAACTCTGCCGGCTCCTACGGCATCACCATTTCCGAACACATGCTGATGGCCATCCTGATGCTGATGCGCCGCCAGCCGGAATACGATGAAGTCACCCGCGCCCGCGAGTGGAAGAACATAGGCGCCGTTCGTTCCATCTGCGGCAGCCGCATTACCATTGTGGGTACCGGTGATATTGGTACGAGCCTGGCGCGCCGCGTCAAGGCACTGGGTGCCGCTCACGTTTGCGGCGTACGCCGCACCTTAAAGCCCGCCGATCCCGCCTTCGATGAGGTGACCACTTTGGATAAGCTGGCTGAGGCGGTGGCCGATGTGGATGTGATCGCTCTGTGCGTACCCGGCACCCCCGAGACTGCCGGTCTGCTGTCTAAAGAGATCATCGATGGTTTGAATCCGAAGACCTATGTGGTGAATGTGGGCCGCGGTTCTGCCATTGATCAGCCTGCGCTGGTGGCTGCCCTGAACGAAGGCCGCATCGCTGGTGCTGCCCTGGATGTGATGACCCCCGAGCCCCTGCCGGTGGACGATCCGCTGTATGATGCAAAGAACGTGATTTTGACTCCTCACATTTCCGGCAATATGTCGTTGGGATTGACCTGCGATATTAATGTGGACATGTTCTGCGAGAATTTAGAGCGGTATTTCAAGGGCGAGCCTTTGGCCCACGTGGTAGATCGCAAATTAGGATATTAAGAACTTTTTCAGCTCCAAAACTATTCGCACTTCGCCTTCGGCTCGTGCTCATAGCTTTGGCCGCCAAAAGCAAAATCCCGTCATTCCGAACAAGTTCGGCCTGACGGGATTTTGCTTTTTTCGGCTTATATAATAAATAGGAAGAAACTCGCTCAAAACTCTTGACTTTTCTTATAAAAAGAGTACAATCAAGTCTGTTCGTCAAAGACCGTCAAGGCCGCTGATGAACAGACTTTTTTCAACTAATTATGACCGGTTCCCACCGGAATTGTTGGAGGTTTTTATATGTATCCATTTTTACTCTTTATCTGGTTCATGCTGAACGGACGCTTCACCTGGGAAATCACGATTTTGGGCGTTCTTCTCTGTGGCTTGGTGCATCTCTTCGCTAAAAAGCATCTGGATTATTCCCTCAAAAAAGATCTGAACCTACTGCGCCGCATCGGCCTGTTCGTGATCTATCTGGGTGTGCTCATTTGGGAGATCGTAAAAGCAAACTGGAAAGTTATGCTGCTGATCTTAGCTGGCGACCGCCACACCGACAGCACCATCATCCAAGTGCACATTCCCCTGAAGACCGAACTGGCACGCACCATTTTGGCCAACTCCATCACCATGACCCCCGGTACCATCACCATCTCTTTGGATGATGACCTATACACCGTGCATGCCTTGCACCCCATTGCCGCCGACGGTATGGAAAGCAGCACTTTTGTGAAACTACTGCAGAAAATGGAGGAAACCCTATGATCGCAAATGCCTATCAGATTTTGTACACCATCGCTTTGATCGTACTGGCTTTGGGCTGTCTCATGGCCATGATCCGCGCCATCAAGGGCCCTCGCATTGCTGACCGCGTAGTAGCCGTTAACATGATCGGCACCATGACCATGCTGGCCATTGCTGTTTTATCCATGGCACTGCCCCATCAGAGCTATCTGCTGGATGTGTGCCTGATCTACGTAATGATCAGTTTCCTGGCCGTAGTGGTACTCAGCAAGATCTACATCACCGTGCACATGGACAAGCAGGAAAAGGCGCAAAACGCCAACCCGATGGTGTCCTACGCACCCACTGCCGATGACGAAGATCCGCAGACCGCAGCCGCAGCCCCGGAAGCCGCTACAAGTCCTGCCGCCCAAAGCATGCAGAAAGGAGGCTGCTGATATGTTCGCCTGGTTTCAATTTATTCTTTCCGCCTGTTTCATTGGCATCGGCCTGATCATTATCATTCTGTCTGTTCTGGGCGTATACCGCTTCCGCTTCGTACTGAATCGTATGCACGCCGCCGCCATGGCGGATACCCTTGGCATCCTGTTCATCATTTTGGGTCTTATGACCGCCAACGGTTTTAACATGGTACTGGTCAAATTCCTTTGCATCATTGCCTTCATGTGGATCGCCAGCCCTGTATCCGGCCATTTGATCACCAAACTGGAATACCTCACCAACGATCGTTTAGATCGTCATTGTCGTTTTGAAAAATGGGAAAATCCCGCAGCTGACTCTAAAGAAAAGGAGAACACCAATGGAAGTTGTTAAAATCATTCTGCTGACCCTGCTTGTGGTGTGTGCCATCTCCGTCAGCTTCACGAAAAACATGCTCACCTCTGTGATCATCCTCATGTCCTACAGTTTGATCATGTCCATCATTTGGGCGTTGCTACTGTCACCCGATCTGGCCATTACCGAGGCCGCCGTAGGTGCCGGTGTGGACAGTATTCTTTTCTTCCTTACCCTTCGGAAGATCCACCTAATTAAAGGAGAGGAGGAAGCCGGCAGCGGACCCGTTTCACTGCCCGCAGCAAACAACCATGATCGAGAAATTTAAACAATGGTGGAACGGCGATCTTGACCTTTCCGAACATTTGCAGGATGGTGATCATACCATCCCCACCAAAGATATTAAACCCGGCCATGAATACGACTCCTACTTGAAGGACGCCCCCAAGGGTATTCAGCTCTCCGAGATCCGCTCCTTCGATCGGCTCTACCGCATTCTTGCCGTTGTAACCTGTGTCATTCTGGTAGGCTCCCTGCTGTGGGCCGTTTCCTATCTGCCCGAATTCGGTGCTCTGGGCTCCCCCGGCACCAACGAAGTCACCGCCCGCTACATCAACAGCGGTATCCGAGAAACCGGTGCCATCAACTATGTAGCCGGCATGATCCTGGACTATCGTGCCTTCGATACCCTGGGCGAATCCCACGTATTGTTCACCGCCTGCGTCTGCGTCTTCATCATGCTGCGTCTGGACAAAAACGAAACCTGGGACGACGAACTCTCCCACCAGCTGGAAGCTGAAAAACTCTTCGACCTGACCACTGACCCCATTGTGCGCTGCACCGCCTTCATGCTGGTGCCCGCTATCATCCTGTTCGGTATCTACATTGTGCTCAACGGTCATCTCTCACCCGGCGGTGGTTTCTCCGGCGGAGCCGTTATTGGCGCCGGCCTGATCCTGTTCAACCTGGCCTTTGGTCCTGAAAAAGCGGGCAAGTTCTTCACCCCCGCCCTGTTCAAGACCATCTCCATGTGCGCCCTGGGCTTTTACAGCATTGCTAAATGCTACTCCTTCTTCACCGGTGCCAACCACCTGGAAAGTCACATTCCCCTGGGCACCCCCGGCGACATCCTTAGCAGCGGACTCATCCTGCCGCTGAACATCGCCGTAGGCTTGGTAGTAGCCTGCACCATGTACGGCTTCTACTGCATGTTCAAGAAAGGAAACTTCTAATGGGAACCAGTTTATTTACCAACTACGAAGAAGTGGTTGCCATGCTCCTTTTCGGCATCGGCTTCACCACCCTTCTTTTCAACCGCAATCTGCTTAAGAAAATCATCGGCTTCAACTTCATGGACACCGGAATCTACCTGTTCCTGACCTCCATGGGTTACATTGAAGGCGGCCTCGCCCCCATCTACGTGGAAGGCCTGTCCACCGCCGAAAGCTACATCAATCCCATTCCCGCCGGTCTGGTACTCACCGGCATCGTTGTATCCGTCAGCGTAACCGCCATCATGCTGTCCCTGACCGTACGACTGTACCGCCGCTACCATACCCTCAATTTGGATGAGATCTACATGTACGCCCAAAACGACCACGATGAGACCATCCCCCAGGATGAACCCGGTGCCAAAGGCGCAAAAAAGACGAAGTTATCCACTTTGTTCTCAGCAGCCGCAGCCGTCGACAAAAACGGAGGTGACAAAGAATGAACTTTTTGCACAACATCCCTCTGTTCACCATCGTCATGTCCTTCCTCACCTCGGTCGTTTGCTCCATTGTTAGCGCCAAGTGGGCTAAACGCATCTACGCCGTGATCGGCATGATCGTCATCGGCCTCACCACCTATCTCATGGTGCACACCCTGATCATGGGCGAGTCCTTTGTTTACATGATGGGCCACTTCCCCGCTCCCTGGGGCAACGAGATCAAAGTAGGTCCGTTAGAGTCCAGCTTAGCTGCCATCTTCTGCCTGATCCTGTATCTGTGCGTGTACGGCGGCTTCCTCAAACTCAAAGATGACATCCGAGAAAGCAAACGCAACCTGTATTTCTCCCTGGTGAACCTGGTTCAGGTTTCCATTTTGGCGCTGCTGTATACCAACGATATCTTCACCGCCTATGTATTCATCGAAATTTCAACCCTGGCCTCCTGTGGTCTGCTCATGATCCGTCAGATCGGACGCACCACCGCTGCTGCCACCCGTTATATGATCTTCAGCCTGTTGGGTTCCGGTCTGTTCCTCATCGGTATCATCCTGCTGTACAACATCACCGGCCACCTGCTGATCCCCAACATTAAAGAACAGCTTTCCCTCATCACCGAGACAAGCCGCTACATGGTGCCCCTCATCGTGGCCACCGCCCTCATCACCGTGGGTCTGGCCATCAAGAGCGGTTGCTTCCCCTTCCATTTCTGGATGCCCGATACCTACGGAACCGCAACCCCCAGCTCCAGCGCCATTCTGTCCGGTCTGATCTCCAAAGCCTACATCCTGGTACTGATCAAGGTCATCTACCGAGTGATCGGCTTCGAAGTCTTCAGCAAGACCGGCATCACCGACGTTTTATTCATCTTCGGTGTCATCGGCATGATCGTGGGCTCCCTCAGCGCCATCAAAGAGAACAACATCAATCGTATGATCGCCTTCTCTTCCGCCGCGCAGATCGGCTATATCTACATGGGTCTGGGCCTTGGCACCACCGAAGGAACCGTGGCCGCCATCTTCCACATCGTGACCCACGCCCTCACCAAGCCCCTGCTCTTCCTGGCAGCTGACCGTCTGGAGGCCGTTTCCGGCAATAGCAAAAAATTCGCCAATCTTACCGGTGCAGCGCACCGAAACCGCTTGGCGGGTCTTGCTTTCACCGCCGGCTCTCTCAGCATGATCGGTATTCCCGGTTTCATGGGCTTCATGTCCAAGCTGCAGTTTGCCACCTCGGCCATGGCCGTACCCGGCAAGCTGGTGCTCACCATGGCAGCTCTGGCCATCAGTACCCTGCTGAATACCCTGTATTTCTTCCGTACGGTTATGCGTATCTATACCCCCGCTCTGGATTCCCCTTACTTCGGTCATCGCGTTCATGCCAAG
This sequence comes from Bianqueaceae bacterium, assembly GCA_045631245.1. Taxonomy (GTDB): domain Bacteria; phylum Bacillota; class Clostridia; order Lachnospirales; family Bianqueaceae; genus CALWPV01. Next base: position 30,886 of record JAZQUJ010000036.1, on the reverse strand, counting down.
CAGCAGCGCACCTTCGTTGTGACAGCCATCTGCTTCATGGCACTGAATCTGCTGTTCGGTCTACAGTCGCAGCCCGTCATCGACCTGCTGACCAAGGGCCTGAGCCTATTCCATTAATGATATAAGGAGGATACAATGCTTTTACTCATTCCGATCCTGCTGCCCATTTTGGTGGGCTGCAGCCTTCCTCTCCTTCGTATCAAAAATCGCTCCGCTAAACTGCTGCTGATCTTTCTTACCCTGGCGGTATCCGCCGGAGCAACCCTGGCCACAGCTTCTCAGGAGACCTTATCCTTAACGGTTTTATCCATCAACGAGCCTCTGACCCTTGCCTTCCGCCTCGACAGCATCGGCAAGATCTTCTCCATTTTCAATGCTCTGCTCTGGCTTCTCATCGGCGTGTACGCCTTCCGCTACATGATCCACGAGAAGAATGAAGATCGTTTCTTCTGCTTCCTGTTGCTGGCCCTTGGCTGCACCATGGCTCTGGATTTTTCCGCTAACCTGTTCACCATGTACTTAGCCTTCGAGCTGATCACCCTGACCACCTTCCCGCTGGTACTTCATAACCAGCAGCCCGAGGCCATCCGAGCCAGCTTGAAGTATCTGTTCTACTCCGTTGCAGGCGCCTTTCTGGCCCTGTTTGGTTTGTTCATTGTTGCTTCCTACAGCACCGGTACTACCTTCGCACTGGGCGGCGTGCTCAGCCCCGAAGCCCTGACCACCCATAAGGGTCTACTGCTGACTGCAGCCTTCTGCTGCCTGGTGGGCTTCGGCGCCAAATGCGGTCTGTATCCGCTTCATGGCTGGCTGCCCACCGCTCATCCGGTGGCTCCCGCCCCCGCCAGCGCCCTGCTTTCCGCTTTGGTGGTAAAAGCCGGCGTGTTCTGCTGCATCCGCAGCGTCTACTACCTGATTGGAGCCGACTTCCTGCAGGGCTCTTGGGTGCAGACCACCTGGATCATCCTGGCTTTGCTCACCGTATTTATGGGCTCCATGATGGCCTACCGTGAAAAACGCCTGAAAAAGCGTCTGGCTTACTCCACCGTCAGCCAGGTTTCCTACATTCTGTTGGGTCTGGCCTGCCTCACCGCTGATGGCGCCACCGGCGGCCTGCTGCACAGCGTTTTCCACGCTCTCATTAAGTCCGGCCTGTTTATGATCGCCGGCGCCATCATTTTCGAAACCGGCGCCACTCAGGTCAGCGAACTGAAGGGCATCGGCAAACGCATGCCCCTCACCATCGCCTGCTGGACCATTCTGGCCCTGGCCCTCATCGGCATCCCGCCCACCGGCGGCTTCGTCAGCAAATGGTTCCTGGGAACCGGCGCCTTCGCCGCCAACCTTGGCTGGCTCTCCTACGCCATTCCCGTGGTGCTGCTGATCTCGGCCCTGCTCACTGCAGGCTACCTGCTGCCCATTTCCATCAATGGTTTCCTGGGTTCTGAAGCCGGCACACACGGGTCAGCTCCTGCTCCGAAATGCGAACCCACCTGGCACATGCTGCTGCCCATTCTGCTGGTGACCCTGGCAGCCCTGCTGGGCGGCATCTTCACCGAGCCGCTGATCGCAGCCCTTTCCTCTGTATTACTGTAAAGGAGGGATTCTAATGAACACCTTATTATTACCTTTACTCGTTGCCCTGCCCTTCGTCGGCAGTATCGGCATCTACTTAACCCGCGGACACCTCAAGCAGCGCCAGATCTACACCATGGCCCTGACCCTGCTCACCACCGCCCTCACCTGGCTCCTCATTTTAAACCGCCCCGAGGGCAGCTTCGTTCTCTTGCAATTCACCAGTGAACTCAGCATCGCCTTCAAGCTGGATGGCTTCGGCTGTTTATTCGCAGGCATGGTGTCCATCTTGTGGCCTCTGGCCACCCTGTACGCCTTCGAGTACATGGCGCACGCAAGCCGCCGCAACACCTTCTACACCTTTTACATCATGACCTACGGTGTAACCTTGGGTGTGGCGCTCAGCGCCAATATGCTCACGATGTACATCTTCTATGAGCTTCTCACCCTGGTGACCCTGCCTCTGGTGATCCACGAACTGGGACATGACGCCATGTTTGCCGGTCGTAAATATCTTCGCTACTCTTTGGGCGGTTCTGCCCTGGCCTTTTTAGGCTTGGTATATTTGATCACCTTTGCCGATGCCGGCACCTTCGTGCTGGGCGGCGATCTGAATGCTGTTATGGCTTCCGAACACCGTAGTGCACTGCTGGTGGTGTACGTGCTCTCCTTCCTGGGCTTCGGTGTAAAGGCCGCTGTTTTCCCGGTGCATGGCTGGCTGCCCACCGCCGGTGTGGCCCCCACCCCTGTTACCGCCCTGCTGCATGCAGTAGCCGTGGTTAAGGCCGGTGTGTTTGCCATTACCCGCCTCACCTACTACTGCTTTGGTACTGAGTTTCTTTCTGGCACCTGGGCACAGTATACTGTGCTGGGTCTGGCGATCTTTACTATTTTCTATGGTTCTTCCCTGGCTGTTAAGGAGCGCCACTTCAAGCGTCGTTTGGCTTACTCAACCGTCAGCAACCTGTCCTACATTTTGTTCGGCATCTGCCTGATGAATCCTGTGGGCATGGCCGCCGGTCTGCTGCACATGCTGTTCCACTCCGTGATGAAGATCCTGGGCTTTTTGAGCGCCGGTTCTGCCATTCATCGCTCCGGCCGTGAATATATTTTCCAGCTAGATGGTTTGGGCCGCAAGATGCCCGTCACCTTCCTGTGCCTTACCATTGCAGGCCTTGGTCTGACCGGTGTACCGCTGTTTGCCGGTTTCATCAGCAAATGGCAGCTGGCACAGGCCGCTGTGGAAACCGCCGATGCTTTGTCAGCTTCTGCTGCCGGCGCTGCTTCCTTCAGCTGGCTGCCCATTCTGGGTATGGCTGTGCTGCTGATTTCCGCACTGTTGACCGCTATTTACATGATGACCATCGCGATCCGCGCCTTTGTACATCCCTTTGATGCCGCTGCTCTGCCTGCTGGTGCTACCCATGGCGCACATGGCGGTGACGTACACGAATCCGGCTGGTGCATCCTGCTGCCCCTTTGCATCTTTGCTGTTTTAGTCATTGTCTTCGGCGTGTATCCCCAGCCTTTAATGAAGCTGGTGACCGCCATTGCTCAAGGTACATTTTAAGGAGGTTCACCCATGGAAAGTTTATTACTTATTCTGATCCTGCTTCCCATTGCGGGCGCCTTCTTTGCATACAAATGGGAGAAGACCGCTGCCTTGTTTCTGCTGGCTGAGTTGGCACTGGTGGCAGTGCTGACCTTCTCTGCGCCTTTAACCTTGGATCTGCCCGGCATTTTGGTTTCCGGTCTGCATCTGCATCTCGATGGTTTCCAGGCCCTGTACGCCCTGCTGGCCTGCAGCTCCTGGTTCCTGTCCGGCCTGTTCTCCAAAGAATACGGCCACCATATGCACAGCCGCGGCCGCTATTATGCTTTTATGTTGCTGACTCTGGCCGGCACCGTGGGTGTTTTCCTTTCTACCCACCTGATGACCACCTGGATCTGCTTTGAATTCATGTCCTTCTCTTCTTATGTGCTGGTTGCCCAGGAAGAAGACGAGGATGCTTTGAAAGCTGCCGGCAGCTACCTGACTTACGGTGTGATCGGCGGTTTGGCGATCCTGATGGGTCTGTGGTTGCTGCATCATCATACCGGCACCCTGGAGATCGCTTCTTTGGCTGCTGCCTGTGAATCTTTGAGCTTTGCCGATCTGTTGCCCGCGGGCCTTTGCCTGTTGGCTGGTTTCGGTGCCAAGGCCGGTATGTTCCCTCTGCACACCTGGCTGCCCGCCGCCCATCCGGTGGCTCCGGCCCCTGCCAGTGCCCTGCTGTCCGGTGTGATCGTAAAAACCGGTATCTACGGTATTGCCATAGTTACTGTTCACATGTTCAGCTCTTCTGCCAACCATGTTCTGTGGGGCAATGTGCTTCTGGTCTTCTCTGTGATCACCATGGTAGTGGGCGGTCTGCTGGCATTGTTCTCTGTTAACCTGAAACGCACCCTGGCCTGCTCTTCCATGAGTCAGATGGGCTTTGTGATCTTTGGTTTGGCCTGCACTTCTCTGCTTGGGCACCATGGAGCCATGGCTGCCAGCGGTGCTGTGCTTCATATGGTCAACCACACCCTGTTCAAACAGGTGCTGTTTACCCTGGCCGGCATCGTGATGCTGCGCACCGGCAGCCTGTTGCTGAATGATATCCGCGGCTTCGGTAAGGGCAAGCCCCTGCTGCTGATCGCCTATCTGTGTGCTGCCCTGGGTATCGGCGGTATTCCGCTGCTGAGCGGCTATGTGAGCAAGACCCTGCTGCACGAGAGTTTAGTGCACTTCATGCACAGCGCTCATTCGGCCTGGTATTCCGCAGCTGAATGGTTCTTCCTGTTCAGCGGTGGTTTGACCGTTGCCTACATGATCAAGCTGTTCGTGGTCCTGTTTGTGGATCGACCGGCCGAAGGCGCTGAGTGGGCTGCTAACGTTTCTGCGGCCTCTAAAGCTGCTAAAAAGCCCTACATGACCCGTACCACTGCTTTCGCTCTGTTGGCACCTGCTGTACTTCTACCTGTTATGGGTATGTTCCCTCACCAGACCATGGATCGCCTTGCGAACCTGTCCATGTCGTTCTTCGGTGCCGAGCATCTGGAAGAAGTTGCTTACTTTGCCTGGGTAAACCTAAAGGGCGGTCTGATCTCCATCGGCATTGGCCTGCTGCTCTACTTCGTGGTAGTGCGCGGTCTGCTGATGAAGAATGGTTCCTATGTTGACCGTTGGCCTAAGCTTCTGGATATGGAACGCTTCCTTTACATCCCGGTCGTTATCAAGTTCTTGCCCCGCTTCTTCGGCGGTTTGTGCCGCATCATTTGCGATCTGCCGGATCTTTTGATCCTTCTGCTGCGCCGTACTTTCTACCGTGAAGTTCGCAGTCATGCGTCGCCCATTGCGCATCACCGTTTGGCTTACTTCCTTGGTTCTTTGTCCGACCGTGCCCGCGAAAACGTGGAAGGTGTTTCCGACGATCCTGCTAAACAGCATGAAACTGCCATCACCTTCGCCCGCAACTCCGAGGCCTTTAGCCGTACCACCCGCCAGATCTTCGGAAGCCTGTCCTTCTCCCTGATCATGGCCTGCATCGGCATCGGCTTGACCCTGGTGTACATTATTATTAATTGGATTGCTTGAGTTTTATGATTGACCCCCGACGTAGTTGACCTGCGCCGGGGGTTTTATTGTACTATTGACTTTGTTACCGGTTAGCACCCTTTCAATTTTCCTCTCGCAACTAGTAACTTTTTCCTAGTTACTAGTTGTCGACCCTTTATTCCTACCGCTTCAACCAGTAACCTCACCCCTGTTACTAGTTGCCACACCCTGTTCCCATCACTTCAACTAGTAATTCCACCCCCTGTTACCGATTACCAATCCCCATTTCCTCAATTCAACCTATAAATCTCTACCATTCTTCTAGCTTCCCCTGCGCTAAACGCCCCATTATCGTCTGCAGTAACTATCAAATTCAATCCTTGTCTAAATCCAGCTGTCTGATACTTTCTCAATTTCTGTTGAAAATCCCATGCATAGCTCGCATTGTCCATCAACCCCGCATGCTCCCACAAAACCACCGACCCATCCGGCCGCCATATTGTAAAATCCGGCTTATAAGTAACCCCATCAATCGTCATCTCTTTTTCATATTCATATTTCACCCCTAGCGCATACAACACATTCGCAATAATCAACTCCGACTTCGACGCAACCTGTTCCCCCCTATCTGTTATGTGCTTATAATTTTCAGCATACTTCTTTTCCGCCGCAACCTGCTGAGCCGCTTGGCGGCTAACCAGTTCGTGACTCTTGCTCTGCTTTCTTTTCTCAAACTCTTCCAAAATATCCTTCGACTCAATTCCAACAACTCGCAAAACTTTTTCCAAAGTTTTGCGAAAATGACGCAGTTCCAGTATTCTTTTCTCTTTTGCCCTTAAGATCTCAATTTGTTTTTCCACAGTCGAAACCTCCTCCGGCTGAATATACTCACACACCTGCTTTCCTTTTATACTCCGCTGCCAATAATAATACCTTTTTCCCTTCCCCCCTTTTATAATACACCCTGCCGATTGCTCTCTTTCTTCGCTCATCCGCTTCAAACTCCAATATGTTTCCACATAAGTTGCCTTCAAATCTTCCAAAAACCCCACTTCATCATTCATAACCCGATAAACCTCCCCCAATTTTTTCTCATACTACCACATCCCTCACCCCTTTTGAATAACACAAAACGCAAGTTTTGTCCCAAACTTAACATACCATGTTAAGTTTCCAAAAATTTTCACAAAAAATCCGGTATGAATTATGAATCACCGCAAAACAGTCGTCCATAACTCATACCGGATCTTTCTCTATCTATATCTCATTAATCCTTGAAAGCCCAAAGCCTTCACTTAGCCATTTATTCACTCAAAACTTCTCCACTCTCGCAGCGATCGATCAACTCCCGCGCATACTGCACCGAAGCCTCATCCTGCAGCATCACCGAAAGCAGCCGACTATCATCGGAATAGGTATATGCTTCCGACACATAGCCATTCACGCTATTCGAAACCACATTCCACGAACCACCTTCATTCAGCTGCAGCTTCACCAGATCTGCAATGCAGCCCTTAGGCATATTCGTTACAAAGCTATCCGACACACTGTCCATCAATTCCAAATATCCGGTGATCAGCGCCGGCGACATAACCTTATCCATGATCGCCCGAATCATCGCCATTTGATTCTTTCCCCGCTGCACATCGCCATCTTCAAAGGCATGGCGCTCCCGTACAAACGACAAAGCTGCTGCTCCATCCACCGCATTATATCCAGCCTCAAAATAATACCCATCATCACTTTCAAAGGCATAATCCGAATACACCTCCACCCCGCCCAGGGCATCCACAATGCTTTCAAACCCACTGAAATTCACTCGTAAATAATAATCAATATCCACATCATACAGCGACTCTAATGTCTGCATGGAACAATCGATTCCATATAGCCCCGCATGCGTCAATTTATCCCAACAGCCTTCTCCCATAGGCAATTCCACGTAATAATCTCGCGGCGTGGTGGTCATCAAAATCTGCCGAGTATTTGGATTCACCGTCAGCAAAATATTCACATCGCTGCGCCCCTCCAATGCCGTGATCTCGCCATAAGAATCATTCCCCGACACATAAATCGTAAAAGGTTCTTCTGTCACCTCTTTCACCGGCGCAGTCCCCCAAAAATCTCCGCCGGTCAAATCGAGCAGCACCCGATTGGTCTCCCACAAATAGCCCACGCCCAGCGAAAGTACCACGACCATCAGCAAAGCAAACACCTTTCCCGCGCCACGCCCACTTTGAAAACACTGCGTCATCAGCGAAATCACCCATAAAAAACCAAGCACCCCGCCAAGCACCGACACATACCGCAACGGAAACATATTCAGCACAAAAACTAACCCAATCAACGCCACCGTAAGCAATGCCTGCAGCAACACCAAAAACTTTCCTAAGCCATTTCTCTTCTTTTTATGTCGTTTTTTCAGCTCATCCTCATGCATTTTGGCCGCCTCCTCTACCCCATTATAGTAAAACCTCTCGCGCCCCAGGCGCAAAATCCCCGGGGCTGCCGCCTTAATCGACAGTCCCCAGGGATCGATCCATCTTCATTCTTCAGTTCATCAGCCCTTCGACGAAACCTTTGCTCTGTAACTCTCCACTTCCCAGTTGGCAATAAACTCCACCAGATATTCTTCCAACGGAAGAGCCCCGCCAAAGCTTTCACTGTACACAGCAATGTCAACGGCATCTTCAAATACCATGGCAGCAGTATCGGCCTCTTTCACCGATGCTCCACAGGCGAACAAGCCCAGATTTTGAATCATCACGATTTTCGCTTTAAAACCATGCTCTTTTTCATAGCAAGCAAAGGCATTTGCCAAATCAGCCGCTGCCTCCAAGTATATGGGCTCAGTTTTACAATACACAATATGATCCGGAGTAAAGCTATGAGCCACCGGTTCAAAAGCTTCCTTCGATGCCACCAATGTCATAATATCACGATTGGCAATATGTTTTACTGCTGCATCGGCTCCGTACAAAACTGCCAATTGTTCTTTTACAGTCTCCACCTCAGCGTCATTCACTGCCCATTCCTGCCGATCGGGCATCCGCTTCACTTCAGCGCGGATCGTACTTAAAATTTGCTCCATGAGTTCATCGATCTGAGCCACTTCATCGGCTGCAACGAACACACCATGATTCTGTAAAAACAACACCTGCGGCTCTTTGCCTTTGACTGCTTTATAGGCGTCAATTTTCTCCTTACACAACAGCGCCAAAATGTATCCCGGCTTCGTGGACTCGATCCAAACCGCCTCTGGGAACAACCGTCTGCATACCTCTTCACCCTTTTGACCACAGGTAATACCATTCACCATGGCCGGATGCAGATGCAGCACAAATCTCTGGGCCAGCAGATTGTGCAGCAGGGTTTCCACACTGGGACGCTTTGCTTCTTCTCCTACACACTTAGCTGCCATCATATCCGCCAACACCTGGGCTTCTCTGGTCTTTTCATCGCTGCTATATTCCTTTTGCCACAGCAATGCCAATTTGGCACGGTCCATCTTCACAAACCCCTCAGCCTCGATTGTCGCCAAAGCTGTGCCGGACCCTTTTATGTAAATATTTTCTTCATTCTTATAGGATGTATTGCCTCCACCGGCCAACACCAGCGCCGGATTACTGCCATATTGATGAGACATAGCCACAAGCTCATTTAATCGATCCATTTTCAACTCGCTCCTTATCTATATTGTAAATGTAAACTTACATGAATAATACTGGTATTCAGTTTAACATATCTACCCGCCGTGCACAAGTCAATCCTGCAAAAAGTCCGCAAATGACAAAACCCCCGCCTTTGATCATATGACCAAAAGCGGGAGCTTTGCTGTTGGTAAATTAGGGTCTCCGCTCGAAACCATTAATACATGTCCAGGCATATGCTTTAATAGCTTCTCCTACCTGCTCAGCTGAAATCATTGTCACAACAGGCTTTTTCCAATTTTTCATTTTTACACCTCCCTGCTATTTTTTCAACTTCTTCTATTGCCTTAATAAACTGACCTCTATTTAGCCAGTAAAGGACTCGTCTTCCCTCGTTTCTACGCAAAATCAACTTAGCTTCTTTAAGTATATCCAGATGATATAATGCTACAGCATTAACAATATCCAGTTTGTTCGAAAAATCAGTTAATGTAAGCTCTCCATGCTCCTCAAGCAATGTAATCATCTTCATTCGGATTTTATCGCCTAATGCATTTCCAAAGCTCACAAGATTCATCTGTTTCTTTTTCTTACTGAAAAAAAACTGTTCATAATCTATTCCTAAAATAATTATTCCATCTCCACATTTGTCCAATTGTCTTAATACTAGATAACGATTGGAAAAGGAAAAAGTCACAGTATATTTTTTTATCCCCTCTTCCCAAGTATCATTTTGTAAATATTCCTTCATGTTTTGAAGAAATCCATCTATTTGAAACTTATGTTTTAAGACTTGATTCACTATATTTTTAGCTTCATTATACATGCGTTGCATAGCCTCTACGATACTTGCAAGCTGGACTTTTATAATCTCAATATTTTTTTCAGTAAACAAAAAGAAATCATATAACTCCGCTTTTACTTCCAAATTATACTTTGAATTAGAGATTGATTCTAAAATTTTCTCTTGATTTACGGTAGTTACATTTAAATAATACTCAGCTACTGCCTCTTTTAACATGGTTGAATCGGTAACATATAGTAGAAAATCATTAATATCTACTTGTCCAAGTTTCTCTTCAACATATTTAGCATATATTTCACTTAGCAATGCATCATGATTATTAATATTTTTATACCCCAACAACTTATTCGAAATCTCAATTCCCTGAAACTTCTTAAGAAGGTTATCGATATACAGCATATCCTCTTCTTCACTGCCATCACACAAAAAGGCATTGATCCAGCTTTCTCGTTTGTTTGATTTACATATGATCACTCTGCAAACATCGTAAATAAATCCAATACTATCCTGGAAAATAACTTCCATATCCTACCTCCTCATTGCATTATGTGTAATTATTATACTTCAATTATCACGAATACGCAATGAAAAAATCATTATTTTAGTTTTTTTACCTAAATAACAATCAAGTATATTTTTCCAGAAAGCAGTTTCCTCATTTTTCTTCTCGTGATGTCATGTTCAAACCAAAGTGAATTTTTCTATTTCAACCCACTACACTTATGCAACATCTGTACGACTTGCTTCCAATACCTCTTTCAGGCCATCCAAAAACTTTTGCGCATCTCCGACAAACTCCTTCATATAAACCAGAAATGTAATTGTATTACAGCAGGATATCCCACTCTCAATATTCGTATATTCCCGGCTGCTGATCCCAAGTCTATGAGCCATCTCCACCTGAGTAATCTTCAGTTCCGTTCTTGTTTTCAGCATTTCACTACGCATATATTGTTTAATTACTTCCTGTACTTCTTTTTTCATGGTAAATCCTTCCTTTCGACAAGATTTACCAGAAGTTTACAAAAATACCGAAGCGCACACCATGAATTGCATTTCGGTATTTTACTTTCCCCAAAGAGATTCCACCTGATTTTTCAGGGTCCGCCAACTGCAAAAAAAAAGCAACGACATGTGCCGGATATTTTACACACGTCGTTGCTCTCATTGAATCCAATTACATTTACGGCTGCTCCAGGATCTCACCATCTGTTACTGCTTGAATCATGCTCTTCGCAATTTGAATCGCTTCTTCATTTTCATACATAACTGAAGCATAGGAACCCATAGCCGGGCAGTACTCACTACCTGTATCGCCGGCTACTGTATACGAAACAATATTCCAGGAGCCGCCTTCATCAAGCTGCATTTTCACCAGATCCGAAATCTTCCCACGAGGCATATCGGTAATAAAGCAGCTGGATAAACTATCCATCAAGCTCAAATAATTCGTTAATATTGCCGGTGAAGTTACCTTATCGATAATCGCCTTGATCGCATACATCTGATTTCGACCACGCTGCGCATCACCATCGGAAAATGCATAACGTTCACGCACAAATCCCAGGGCGGCCGCACCATCCATATAGTTCCATCCTGCTTCAAAATAGCTTCCATTTCGAGCAGTAAAGGAATAGTCAGACCATACTTCAATGCCTCCCAGAGCATTCACAATATCTTCAAAACCACTGAAGTTTACTCGAACGTAATAATCGATGTCAATATCATACAGATTCTCTAACGTATCAATTGAACAATCAATTCCCCACCAGCCTGCATGGGTCAATTTATCTCTTGACCAATCATAAATCGGCTGCTCAACATAATAGTCACGGGGTGTAGTGGTCAAAAGGATCTGCTTCGTTTTGGGATTCACTGTTGCCAAAATATTTACATCCGTACGGCCATCAGCCAAGGTCACCTCTCCATAAGAGTCATTACCGGACAGATAAATCGTAAATGTTTCCTCTGCCACATTGACATCCTTTTGGATCGTGGTTTCATTTTTTACCACTTCTTCTTTATAGGTAAAAGCGTCCAGTACTTTTGTTTCCGAATTGAACTTCGGATAGGTTTCCAATATGGTATCACGATATGCTTCGTTCAGCAGAATCGCATCCACATTGCCCAAGTACAAGGCCTGCACCTGCTCCAAAAAGCCGGTATATTCAACCTTAATAATACCTTGTGAATACTGTGCTTCCAAATTTGCCATGGTCTCATCAATCTTCTGACGATTGATCGCAGTTTGAATACCAAAAATACTACCATCCAAATCCTGCAAACCGGTCACTTCCTTTTCCTGTAAAACAATAACCGAAATGTCCGTTACCGAATAGGTTTGGCCGGTGGTCAGCTCATCCATCACATCATGCGCCTTCCACAAATACACAGTACCCAACGTCAATGCAATAATCATGATGATCGCAAATATTTTACCGACCACTTTACTCCCTTTGAATTTCTGTGAAATCAGTACAAAAGCCCAAAGGATCAACAAGATCGCACCAATTGCCGCCACATATTTAAAAGGAAGCAGATCCAGCACAAATACCAGTGCCATAAACACTACCGTAATGGCTGCTTGCAGGCCCATTAAAATTTTTCCAAAAATATTACGGCCTTTCTTTTTCTTTTTTTCTTCCTGCTCCTTCTTATGTTCATGCCGATCCAGCAATAATTGTTCATTTTCTCTGTATCTGGCATAACCATTCTGCTGTACGTTCTGACCCGCTCTTGCCTGCGGGGGACGCTTCTTCGGTGGTATCGGATTACCATTCTCGTCATATCTCACCGGAGGACGCTTCTTCGGTGGTATCGGATTGCCATTCTCCTCATATCTCACAGTAGGACGCTTCTTCGGTGGAATCGGATTACCGTTCTCGTCGTATCTCACCGGAGGACGCTTCTTCGGCGGTATCGGATTGCCGTTCTCGTCATATCTCACCGGAGGACGTTTACGCGTATCCTGCCTTCCTGTTCCAAAATTATAATCTTGATCCATTTTCTTCCCCTTCCTGTTCCTATAAATATTCTTTTCTCTATTGAATAATGTATATGATTTCTATCTGAAAGAAAAACTAGCACAGTCAAGCTTTCTTTTTTATTGCTTGCCTGTGCCTCCTTCAACCATACAAGTGAATGAATCTCTTCTAATCTATGTAATTATACCAGAAGATCCTTTCATTTTCAACCAAAACTCATCTTTTTCTATACGCTATCCCCGGCCTGCAACTGATTTTTTGCAAAAATTTTACAACTTTTCTCCCAAAAAGAATGCCGCAAAACAAGCTGTATTCCCTACAAAAGTTCACTTGTTTTGCGACATTTTTTATGTTCCTATTTTCAATCGAACCCCTGAACCTGCAATCACAAACCCAGAGCCTTCTTCACCACTTCACCAATACCAACGGCCATACACATGAATCCCAAATCATTTGGATGACAACCATCCACCGTACCACTGTCGCCACCAAACCGCCAGGTCAAAGTGCTGCCGTCAATGAAATATACGTTCTTATCTCCGGCTGCTATCGCATGATCGTAAGTGGCGCGGATCACTTCACGACGCTTTACCTGATCCTCTGTCAAACGACATTCCGGGCAAGAAACCATAACGATTGGCAGCTCCGGCTGCGCTGCACGCACGCACTTATACATCTTTTCATGGGTCGCCAGCAAATGCTCCACCGAGGGCGCATTATGATCATAATCCATCACATACACCGACATCTCCAGCCCCGCAATATACTCCGCCATGGCCTCCTCACCCCGGGCACTGCCGGAAAAGCCCAAATTCACATGATCACAGTCCAGCTCACGGGTGATAATGGCCTGATACGCATTACCCGGTCTTGAGGCACATCCACCCTGAGTGATGGAGGAACCATAATACACCACCGGTTTTTCAATAGCATAGGGTGTGGGTGCCTCCATGGCCGCATCCTTTTGCAGACCAATATACAAGTTTTTTACGCCGCTGTACAGCGGAAAATTGATGGTATAATCGTACATTTCGCCATCTTTCGCGGTCTCCAGTAAGGATTCGTAGCCATCCACGATTGCCACCGGTGGTACGAAAGTTTTAACGTACTGTTCCTCACCATTCTTACGAATATACAAATCAAATCCGATACTTCCGGTATAGGGAAAATGAGCCATTTTACCCAGATTATGCATTTCCGCCCGAATTGCCACATAGGGAGAATTTGTACGGAACCGCACACGGCCGCCGGCGGTGTTGGTATTTAAGTAAACCACACCCTCATTGCTGTTTTCAGCAACATCCTCAGGCAAACGAATAAAATAATCCCGCTCTCCTTCCGGTTTCATAATACCATATACCTTAAAGGGCTCCTGCAGACAATTATAAAAAACCACATCCTCGTGGCCGGCTAATGTCGAAAGTTTAAAATTCGGATCGATCTTCTCAATTTGACTCATGATGTTTCCTCCAAAGACAAATGTATATAATTAACCCAAATTATAAAACTTGCACTTTAATAAGTCAATTCCTATTTACAAATTGTCCCAAATATGATAAGGTATTGAAAAACCTATCAAAAGGAACTACAAAACCTATGCGTATTATTTCCGATACATCTACCCTCTACTCTCCCGAAGAGGGAATGGCCCTGGGCGTACATATCGTACCCGCTTCTGTTATCTATCGTGATAAGGCCTATCGTGATTTTACCGATATCACCACTGAAAAATTTTTACACCTGATCCGTTCCGGTGCCACTCCTACCTCCTCTCAGCCTGCCATTGGGGATCTGTTGGATGTCTTCGAGGACAGCGATGAAGAAACCTTGGCGCTTTTCATTGGCGATGGATTGTCCGGTGGCTATGCCAATGCCGTAGGGGCCCGTAATACTCTGGACTCCTCCGATCACATCCATATTCAGGATACCCGCACCTTGGCAGGTGCCGAGCGATATCTGCTGGACAAAGCAGTTCGCCTGCGAGCTGAAGGCTTGAACCTGAAGCAGATCCAGGCTCAATTGCAGGAGAGTATCGATACCTCTGCTTCTTTTGTGATCCCTGCAGATTTCGAATTTTTGAAGCGCAGCGGCCGACTCACTCCCATTGCTGCCAAAATCAGCAGCATCATTAAAATCGTACCGGTCATGACCCAAACTGCCGACATGAAAAAGATCACGCTGTTTACCATCAAACGCTCCGCACGTAAAGCTGTCGAATCCATTATTGAACACTTGAAAAAAATCGGTGTTGATGCTTCCTACAAGCTTTATGTCTGCCACGGTGGCGACATTTCCTCTGCTGAGGCTGCTCTGGGTCAGCTGCTTACTGCCTTTCCCGGTATCGATCATGAGCTTCTGTCCCTTTCTCCCTGTATGATCACCCACGGCGGTCCTGACTGCGTACTCATTCAGGCGATTAAAAAATAAGGAGTTTCCCTATGTATATCGATATTATTTTTGCTGTTATCATTGGCTATCTGCTGGGATCGATCCCCTTTGCTCTGGTCATTGGTAAGGTATTTTATAAAACTGACATCCGCCAGCACGGCAGCCACAACTTGGGCGGTGGCAATGCCGGCCGCGTACTGGGAAAAAAGGCCGGTCTTGCGGTAATGACACTGGATATTTTAAAAGTAACGTTTGCTGTCTTCCTTGTGACGCTGTTTATGCAGCTGACAAGTCAACCCACTGATGTTTTGTCCACTGAAATGCAAGCCAAGATCCAATCCCAGCAACAGCTGGTCATGATCATAGCCGGTTTCGCAGCTGCTATGGGTCATTGTTTCCCCTTGTTCGCCCACTTTAAAGGCGGTAAAGCCGTGGCCACCATGTACGGTTTCCTCTTCGGCATGGCCCTGATTGCAGGCTACAGCTTCTGGATCTTTTTCGTACCGCTCCTCACGTTTTTGGTGGTGCTGTACATTTGGCGTATCGTGGCTCTATCCAGCATTGTATCCGCTGCTGTAAACACGATTTTCATTTGGTTCTTTGTTGATTCGTTACCACTATTCATTACTTCTCTGATCTTCACATTAATTCTTATCGTCCGCCATCGCCCCAACCTGGAACGCATGCTGAAGGGCACCGAAAATAAAATCAAGTGGATGGGGTAATATGCTTTTGAGACTATTTTTTGACTATTTTTGACCGGCTGTTTGGCCGGTCTTTTTTTATTACCAGTTGTTCCCCTCGCTGCATGCTTCGACAACTGGTAATTTTGCTCCCGTTACCAGTTGGCACCCCTCGCTGTAAGCCTCGACAACTGGTAATTTTGCTCCCGTTACCAGTTGGCACTCCTCGCTGTAAGCCTCGACAACTGGTAATTTTGCTCCCGTTACCAGTTGTCCCCAAATAAAAAAGCCATCGCAACAGGTACGAGCATCTCACCCATATCCATTGCGATGACTTTTCATAGTTTACAGCTGAATTTCAAATTCGCGCCGCACCTTATTCCTCTTTCTTCAGTCTTGATTCCTCACCTTTGATCTCCCAATGGATCAGGAAAGTCAAAGCTCCGCGCAGCAAAATGATCAAACCCAGCATGATCAACTCGCTCCGCTCCCGCACGATTACCGTACGCAGCACCTCACTGCCCAGCTTAAACTCCAGTGCCAGTGCGATACCCTGTGCCAACTTCAAATGAGCCCGCTGATGCTTAACACCCCAAGTATACAGCGACTGAAGTGCCGTTACCAGAAGCACCACCACGCCAACCAGTTCCATAAACAAAATACCATACTGTACAATGGTCTCAAAAATACCTTCTACAAAATGTAACATGATTCAACCTCCCCAATTAAACTGACTCGTCATTCACAATGACCATTCCTGTGGATGAGTGTTCCTGCAGATGACCGTTCCAACGGAAATTTCATCCCCAGTGCCGAATACTTCGCTCCCGCCATGGGATTGTACTCCAAAAACTCCAAGGGCAGATCACCGGCCAAACGCCGAATTGCCTCTATGTTCTCTTTTGTATCAGTAATGCCGGGTATCAACGGTGTGCGAATCGTACAGGGCACTGCGCTGCAGCGCAGAATTTCTAAATTCTGCAAAATCAACCGATTCGACACGCCGGTATATTTTCGATGCAGCGTCTCATCCGCCAGCTTCAGATCCATATACACGAAGTCCATAGCCTGGATCACCCGTTGGAACACCTCCGGATCCCCATAGCCCGAAGTCTCGATCGCACAATGGATCCGTCTCAGCGCTTCCTGCTCCAGCGCAGCCTCCCGTTTCAACGCAGCCTCCCCGCCACCGGTCCGACTGCCCATCTTCGAAAGCTTGTCCACCACATCCAGCACAAACTCCGCCTGCATCAGCGGTTCACCACCGGAAAAGGTCACACCATCCGCCACCGCTGCACTGCGCAGAATCCGCTTCGCCAGCTGCTCCGCGCTCATCTCCCGACCGGCCACCGTAATCAGTCCCTGCGGACACACATGCAGACACCGTCCAAAGGGCTGACAGTCCGGATGCGAACACCCCCTCCGGCACAAACTGCAGCCCTTGCAGCCATTCTGCCACACATATAACTGCCGCTCTGCCGAAAGCCCCTCCGGATTATGGCACCACACACACCGCAGTGGACAGCCCTTCAAAAACACCGTCGTCCTTAGGCCCGGTCCGTCGTGCACGGCCATTTCCTTAATATCAAAAATCATGCCCATAGCCAACCTCAAACCGCAACCGGCTTTCTCACAAACTATACTCCTGACGGGCGATCACATGATCCTGATAGCACTTGTCCAGTTCAACAAAATAAGCACTCCAGCCCCATACGCGCACGATCAGCTGACGATACTCCTCCGGCTTCTCCTGCGCCGCCCGCAGCGTGTCCGCATTCACCGCATTCAGCTGCAGCTGATGTCCGCCCATCAAAATAAACTGCCGCACAAACCGGCCCACCTTCTCCGTGGCATCCGCCGACCGGAACATGGTATCATGAAACTCCAACGTCAAAGGCCCGCCGTTGATGGTTTTGGAAAGATCCGGATATGCCATGGACTGCACGATTGAAAACGGACCATCCGGCCGCGCAAACAAGCTGATGGAATAATTCGCTCCCAAGGGCTCTCCCCTGCGGCGACCATCCGGCGAAGCTCCGATCTCGTCCGCCGACCACAAATAAAACATCGCTGATCCAGTGCCCGCACGCCAGCAGCCCCCAAACTCGTTGGTCTGATTCTGCAGCGCAGCTGCAAAGGTATCCAGCAGCCACTCCAGATTTTCATCGGCTGCAGGTTCGCCGCAGCCCAGTTTAGGCGTTTCATAGCGCAAGCGATGCAGCAGTTCAGGCTCACCTTCAAAGTCAGTATCCACTGCCTCGATCAGCTTTTTCGCCGTCAGTGTCTGTTCTTCAAACACATACTGTGCAATGGCGGTCAAAGAATCCGCCGCTGTGGATAGGCCAACGCCATGCATACCATAGTTGCGATATTTGATATCATTCATACACACATCCAAAAGCGGCGAGGGAACATACCACAGCTTGTCCACATTCTTTGCTGCCTCTGTGCAGTGTCGTTCAATCTCTTTCTTAATACAATCATAAAACTCACCCAGGGATGCGCAGCCCGGCAGATCCCGGTGCAAACAGGTATCGATCACCTTCGGAAAGGAAAGTACCGCAATGTTGGGAATATCCTTAGCACAGCCCGGTACAATAAACTCCCAGCAGGCCGCCACGCTGTATTCCACCGCATCCTCCGGCGCATAGCCCAATCGGATCAAACCGGGGATCACCACATCGTCATTGGAATATTGCGGGAAGCCCAAGCCCACCTTGGTAAGTTCACTGCATAATGTAAATACCTCTTCCGGGGTATTTTTATCCACTCGGATGTTGATCTTCGGATCGATCAATTTCAAATTGCGGCTGGCAATCAGGCACAGCTCCGACAGCTTGTTGAAACCGCTCTCGCCGCTTCGGGTACGACCGCCCAGCATCAGGCTCTGACCATTGTCACCCTGCTGTACACCCGGGTACAGATCGCTGTCTCGATTCAAAGACAGGAAGAATTCTTCCACCAGTTCCAGCGCCCCCGCCTCATCGATGAGTCCCTTTTCTAAATCAGCCTGAAAATAGGGATACATATACTGATCAAAGCGACCTAACGTGTTATGATAATCGCCCTCCAGCCACAGACCGAAGGTAACAACGCGCATGGACTGCAGTGCCTCTAAAAAGCTGCGGGCTCCATAGGCCGGTACTCGGCTCAGACTTTCCGCAATCTCTGTCAAGCCCTGTTCAGCCGCAGCCTGACGATACCGCTCTGTCAGTTCCAGCAACGCATCGATGCTGCGGCAGGTATATTCATCGGCACCTTCTTTTAAAGAAAGCAGACCGTTTTTCAGAACCTTAGCATAGTCGATGGTAAAATTGGACTGATAACCGCTTTCATGAATAAAATGTTCACTACGAATATTTTTCCATTCTTCTTCCGTAAAGCAATCGGGAATGTTAGCAGTGGTTCTCAGAAAGGCGATGCGCTCGCCGGGCAAAAACCGCGGCTGCTCCTGCTGGCAGAGCAGCTCGAAGCGCTTGGTCATCCGCGCTTTTGGCTCCAGACCCTCGTCGGCAAATGTTTCGGCCATAGCCGACGCCTCTTTGCGCCCTGCGCGGTGGGATCTTTCGATTACGATGATATTATAGAGTTCTTGGTTCATTTCTCTTCTCCCATTCTAAGCAGCATGACATTGCGCAGCCAATTATCGTATTTGCGTACGGTTTTGTAAATGGAAAAACCGGACTGCAGGAAGATGTTCATGCTGTACTGGTTGTCGGGGTGGGCGGTGCCCATGAAATAACGGGTACGACCCTTGGCGCGCTCGATCTCCAGTGCGCGGGCGGTCAGCTGCTGAAAGATGTGGCGACCGCGGTACTGGGGCAGCACACAGGTGGATTCCATGTGGGCCACGTACTGCAGCTCCTCATCGGGCAGGTCCAGATAACAACCTAGGTTGTCATCGTCGCTGCCGGGGTAGCGAATGATGAGAAAACCGGCGATCTCACCGTCCACCATGTATTTGAGGGTGTAGCCGGAGTCGCTGTTAATGTGGCGTCGAATGAAATCGATGTCGTCGTCAAAGAACCAGTCTCGATTAGGCAGATTCTGAGTGGTGAACTGCATAATGCGGTCCAGGGTTTTCACATCTGCCGAAGTGGCGAGCTGGATGGGGGCGAATTCCTTGATGGTACTCATCATTTTAACTCTTTCCGCAGATACGCACCATCTTCAGCCAGCGCCTTCTGCAGCTGCTTCACATCTACACTACGCACGTCGCCGTTCGCGTTCAAAGCCATGGCCGCTGCTGTACCCGCCGCCTGGCCGGTAATAAAGCAGCCCGGCATCACGCGGATCGACGCCTCCATCTGTCGATCAGTACCCATGCAGCGTCCCGCCGTCAACACGTTGTCAAAGGAAACCGGGATCAGTGACCGATAGGGAATTCCATAAGACTCGCCCTTTTCATAATGCAGGCTCTTATTATACTCTTCCAGGAAGCGTTTATACTCCTCTTCGTCGGTGTTCATTACATGAATATCCACCGGATAACAGTAACGACCGATCTCGTCTTCAAACTCTGCCCGCTCCAGAAAATCCTGCACACCCAGCATGTAATCGCAGCGAATGCGGCGGGTCTCACGTACGCCCAGCATAGATGCCGTCGATATCAGCTCAATGTTATCGCAGCCCGGCACATATTCCCGATAAAATCTTAAATATTCCTGCAACGATTTCCGTCCCCACATCATCGCCTGGGTCATGGACTCCTCGTTCAGGCAGTCCGTATCGAAAATATGGCCGATGTTGCCGCCGTAGGCCTCGCTTTCCTTCGGATACAGCCCCGTCAAGTGGCGGTCGGCAAAGGTGAACACTCCGTCCGCAATGGCCGGCTCCAGATGCTCCGTCACACTCATGCCCTTGTACGCCTTCCTGTCAACGCCCGCCCACAACGAACAAACCGTGGGAGGCATCACAGCGCCGTTCTCATCGCCCAGTTCAAATTCACCGCCCGCGAGCGCGGCCAACATGCCGTCTCCGCTGCAATCGACGAACACATCCGCCGTCGCAGCACAGAGTCCCCTTTTCGAAGTGAGCACAGCACAGTCTACATGACGACCGCTCACGATCACATCCGCAAGAGTGGTAAAGAACAACACCTGCACACCCGCTTCCTGAACGATCGCATCATAGGTACGCTTCAATTCCTCCGCTTCAATGGGAGTCCAGTAAGTTTCCGGCGGGAATTGTTTCGAAACCTGTTTGCGGATCTCCAAACCAATACCGCTGCACAGCATGTTCACTCCGTCAGAAAAAGGGGCAAAGGCCGGTACCATACCGGTGGTTCCCAAGCCGCCCAAAGCGCCGGTGGCCTCCACCAGCAAAACCTTTTTTCCACGGCGGGCAGCAGCCACTGCCGCCGTAACACCCGCCGGGCCGCCACCGATCACCATGACGTCAGCATGGTAGCGAACCTCAAGATTCTTTGTATATTGCATTCTATTCTCCATTCTGAAGAACCGTAGGTTCTTCCTAAAGCTCCCTTGGGAGCTTTTGCTCGCTTGGGAGCTTTTTAGCCCTCAAACTCATCCATGCCGCACTTGGCAATGGCATCCATGTACGCCTCATAGGAAATATCCAGCAGGTTCGTATGGAAATGATTCTGATATACCTTGCCGTCCATTTCCCAGCGGATCAAATAGAAATTCTGCTCTTCGTCGGTTACCGGCAAACTGTCGATGGCTGCAGAAGACTCTGCTGCCAGCACCGCGCTGCCGCTGAGCACAGAGCGTCCGGTGCTCAGATTGATCACCGAATACTTAACAGCTTTTTCTTCAGTCAAGTCGTTCACACCGTACAGAGCGATCTTGCCCTCTGCCGGTTCATCAAACATCAGACACACCGGCTGCTGTGACCGCTGAATATAATGGAAGGCTAACTTCTTACAATAATAATAGTCCACGATGGCATCGGATACCTGCGGCCACCCATCGATCAGGTTCCACCAGATAATGCCGCTGCGCTTGCCTTTGCCAATACGGAATTTTTCAATAAAGTATTTCTTTGCCTCCGCTTGTGAGATCTGGCTCTGCTTGCAAAAAGCCGCCAGTTCTTTTTCGGCTTTGCCGAACAGGGTCCTTACCTGATTGTAGGCCAGACCGATGCGGTATGCGTAGGGATCGCTCATTTCAGGCACCATGCAGCTGGCATGCACCAGATACTCCGCGGTGGGAGCGCCGCCCTCAGCAATGTCACCCTCGGCGGTCAGGCTGCCCTCGGTGAAGATCCGCTCCGGCTCCGCCAGGAAGCGTTGCAGCGACGCCGGTGAATTGAAGCCGTGGTAGCCGGTCTCGCTGGCGAAGTGGCAGAAAGTGTCCTTGTAATACGGACCTTTAAAATAGTCGCGGGGGCCCCACAGATGGTTCTCGGGAATGGTCTCCGTTCCACCCGCATAGGCCGCGGGGCTAAAATAGGGAGAACTGGGCAGGTAGTCACGGTTGAAATCGTGCTCCAGCACCGCCCGGCGCAGCACCTCGCGGGTGATCAGGTTCACGTTGGGATCCCGATGCATGCTCCAGTTGTAGGCGCTGTCCACCTCGTTGTCGCCGGCCCACAGAGCCAAGCAGGCGTGATTACGCAGCCGCTTCACCTGATGGGCCGCCTCGGCGCCGATTCGATGCAGCAGCTCCTCCGCCTGGGGATACACCGCGCAGCCCAGGGCAAAATCCTGCCATATCAAAATGCCGTGCTCATCGCAGAAATCATAAAACATATCATCTTCGTAGGCATTGCCGCCCCAGCAGCGCACCATGTTGCAGCCGATCTCATCCAGCAACGCCAGCGCGCCGGGCAGACGATTCACGTCGTTGGCGTGCAGGGCATCCACCGGCACCCAGTTGGTGCCCAGGGCGAAAATGGGGCGTCCGTTCACCACGAACCGGAAACGACCGTTGCCCTCTTTATCGGTGGTATCGGTGCGGTCCAGCTTCACCGTCCGCAGACCGATGCGGCAGGTATGCGCGTCCACTTCCGTTCCTTTATAATACAGCGTCACCTTCACATCGTACAGATTCGGCTCGCCCACAGGCTTCGGCCACCAGAGCTTCGCGCCCTCCACCGTCACGTCCGCATGGGCCGCCGTATGGAACAAGCGACCGCCACACTCAAACCGGCTCTCACCGCAGCTGCCCTCGATGCGGTAACTGTAATCCCGGGCAAAATCCCCGGCCAGCTCCGCCCGAACGAAACACTTCACATAGGCGCTCTGCTGCTCCACATCCACCTCCAAAGTGGTGGCATAAAACTCCTCAATGTGATCCGGTTTGTTCTCCCGCAGCGTCACCGGCTTCCACAGACCGGAAGTCAAAATCCGCGGCATAATGTCCCAGCCAAAACTGTGGGGCGCCTTGCGAATAAAAGCCGATGCATAATTATACTTCATCATGGTGGCCGCCGCCGGATTCGGGAATTTACGCGCCTCCAGCATCACCGGCTTAATGTGCACCACCACTTCATTCCGGCCGGGCCGGAAAGCAGGACGCACCTTGTAGCGGGTGAACATGTTATCCACAGTCTGCACAAACTCGCCGTTGACGTAGATATCCGCAAGGGTGTCGATCCCCTCGAAATCCAAAAAGCTATCCACATTTTCCACTTCAAACTCGGCGAAATACCAGTAGTGGGCATCCTCCCAGTTTTGAGCCTCCAGAGTGTTGGTGGAAAAATACAGATCCGGCAGGATCCCCTCCCGCATCAGATCCATCTCTGCGTTGCCGGGTACCGTAGCCTTCATCACAGGCAGACCGGCATTCTGAATGTTGGCTATACTTTGGATCTGCATAAATTTGCAGTCACAGTTATGGGCATAGGCTAATTTCCATTCCATGATTTTCGTTCCTTTCCGTTGACGCTTCGAAGTTTTATTGCAAGATCTTACAGTTTTTCCGTGCGCAGTACTTTGCCCTCGCTGTCGGTGAAGGTCACGGTAATGCCATCCTCTGCAAACTCGTAACCGCAGCCTCCATAGTAGCTTTCCGCTTCATGCTTTTTCACAGTGCCGCCCACTACGATCTTACAGGGCTGACCATACTGATCCCGCTCACAGCCGGGTTCCCACACCTCCAGCAGATGCATGTGACCGCAGATCATCGCATCCGGTTTGATGTGATCCCGCAGCAGGCCGGCCCACTCACGGTAAATATCTTCTTCAATATCAAAGGGAGGTTCCAGCTTATGGGTAAAGGGATGGTGAGAGATCACCAACCGCTGTTTCACGCCCTCAGCCTCGTATTCTTCGGCCGCCCGGGCAATCACCTCTTTAATATACTCGGTCTGACGCAGACGGAACACATGACAGCAAATGGTGCCGCCATATTCGATGCCGCCATCGGGTTTATCCTCGCCGCAGTCCATCAAAATACCCCAGATCCGTCCCAGCCGGAAGGTGTAGTAGGTTCGTCCCAGCTGATTGGGTGTATATTCTGCAAATCGCTCCGCATAGTTACCGCGCATGTCGTGGTTACCACGGGAGAAGATCGTGGGCACATGACCTCCGGTGAGTTCGCTGCAGATTTCATAAATATTGGAAAACTTGCTGGGGTCACCGCTGTGGTCGATCACGTCGCCGTTCAAGATCAAAAAGTCGATGTCGCCGAACACTCTGGCCGCCCGCAGCGGCTCTTCAATGCGGTTGTGGGCATCGGAAATATGATAGGCTCGCACTGTCCCTTTCTCAGGTACCGGACGAAACTCAAATTCAAACTCCTGTACCGGCTCAGTCTCGGTGTAATAGGGCTTACGCTCGATCAAAGGGTGTACGCATACGGTGTACTTTCCGGCCTTGTCCAGTTCCGCCATGGGCACGATGGCTCGGTGATGCTCCGACAACGACCGCAAAATACCATTGGACTCATCGTAATAGCATTTGTCGCCTACTTTCACCCAAAACATGGATTCTCTGGTAACCTGAACCATGATCTGATAATCGGTTCCTACCGCAAATACTGCAGGTGCTGTTTTTAACATGATAGATCCTCCAATTTCATAATCTCGCCGCGGCATCCCCGGCCTCGGAAGAAGCCCGCATTCAGGCCCTCTTCTTCAGTCTCCGACACCATCAGCTGTATTTTAAATTCATAATTTTCATATTCCATCGTGGTAAACGGATGCTCCTCGCACACATGGATCCGGCGATTTCCCTTTACAAAATCGGGATACGCCCCCGCATACCCCAATCGTTCCAGCGTCTTCGCCGCCTGGCGGCGCTGTTCCGCGATCTGCGCGTTCACCGCTTCGCCGTAGTCTCGGGATCCGTACCTGTTTGAGGCCGCGGCCACCTTGTTCCAAATGTGCTCATACAACTTTCGCCGCCGGGGCGACTGCATGGCCCACTGCAGCATGGGCTGGGCCAGTGCCTTCGGCAGAGGGCGGTTGAGCCGCAAAAGCCTTGCAAAGCTTCGATCGCCCGCCTCATCGGCAAGCCCTAGCATTGTATCCCACCCGCTGACATCCTCCGCATAATGATCCAGTGGATGACTGATGGGCGAGAAATGACGGAAGGGCTGAAAATGCATAAGAGGCAGGAGTTCCTGTTCTTCTTCGCTGCAGAAGCGGTCGTCGAAAAATTCATATTTATCGTATAAAGTTCCAATGATATACACCAGCTGCCGCCACTGCTCCTGACCCTTCACCCAAAAGTGACCGATCTCGTGGTAGCGGTAGCAGGCGGCTTGTTCGATGAGTTCGTCGAAGTATAGGGTGAACAGATTGCCGTTTTCTTGCTGGATGCTGAGGATGTACCGCTGCTTCTTCGAATTCTCGCCGTTTGCCGCTTCCGGGCCTGTTTCTTTGGCGATCTGTCCCCGCTGCACGGGGATGTCCGGCTCAAACTCACCGGTGAGCACGCTGTTTTTGAGGATCAGGTAGTATTCCAGAGCGTCGTTCATCATGTAAGGGATACGGTAGTCCTCTTCCTGACCATCCAGCTCGAACACCTGCAGCTTTATGATCTCGGCCAGGCGACAGAAGACCTCCGGCAGCTCCGGTGTTAAACCGGTGAGATATGTTTGAAGTTTAGTCCAATTCTGATTCATTGATAACTCCCAGCTGTATGGCCGACAAATGTTCAATAATGGCTTTCATGGGCAGGGACAGCCATTTGTTGCGATGATACAGGAGCTGCATGCTGACCTGTACCTCTATGCCGGGTACATTCAGACGTTTGACTTTTCCTTTTTTCACCGACTTTTCGGTGACATAGTCGGGTAGGAAGGAGACGCCCATTCCTCGGCCTACCAGTTCGCAGAGCAGGTCGGCGTTGCTCATCTCCACCACGGGTTTGATTTCAAGATCCCGTTTCGCCAGATATTCATCCAGCAGGCGACGATAACTCATGCCTTTTTCTGTTACCAGAAAGGCTTCTTTAATTAATTCTTCAATGGCGACTTCTTCTTTTTCGGCCAGCGGACTGCTACTGCCGCACACAAAATGGACCGGCACCTTTTCTTCGTGGGCCACCACGTAGGCAGTATTATAGATGGGTTCATCCATGGTGCAAGCCAGGTCCACTTCATTATGTTCCAGCATGCGCCGCAGATCATCGGTACCGGCAGGGGTGATACGCATGGATACTAAGGGATATTTTTCTTTAAGGCTTCCAAATTCCTTGGCAATCAGCGGCATGCACAGGGAATCCGCCATGCCCAGATGTACTGTTCCTTCCGGGGTGAATTGGTGGCTGGCGCTTTGGGTCATTTCCTGCATCATATTGCAGATCTGCTGAGCATATATCAGCACTTCACGGCCTTCCTCCGTTAGGTTAATGGTATGACCGATACGATCGAAGAGCTGCACACCCAGTTCATTTTCCAGCTGTTTGATCTGGAAGGAAATCGTGGGCTGAGAGTAGCCCAAAATTTCGCCGGCCCTCGTGAAACTGCTGGTTTCAGCCACTTGTATGAAGGTATTTAAACTTCGGGAATCCATTTTTTATTTTCGCCGGACAGGTCATATGTCGGCGCTCCTTCGATTTATATTTTAAATGTTTTACATGGAATTCATCAATTTGACCAATATTTTCTTCATTATATCACACGTAGATTCAGTGTCAATTTATCCCGGATAAAATTTCTACCGGGATTCTCTTACTTGAGTCAGCACTTCCTTCTCTCGGTGGCATTGGACTGGTAATCCAAAAAAGCAGAAGAAAATTGAAACATTTCCCTTGACATTTTCTTCTGCTTTTGTTATACTAACATTCGCTTGGGGCATTGGCGCAGTTGGGAGCGCGCTTGAATGGCATTCAAGAGGCCATGGGTTCAAGTCCCATATGCTCCACTCAAACCGCTGAAATCATTGATTTCAGCGGTTTTTTTGCGTTTCTGAACAATTTACCTGTGCGCTTGATTTTGGGGTCAATTTTATGAAATCATACGCGCAGATTTGTTTATAACAGGCAACAAAATAAGATGCCTTTCGACATCTTACTTTGAAATTAACCTTTACGAATTGATTTATGATATCTTTCGTAGTTGTTTATTTGATTCATTGTCCTCTTTTTTGAACACATAATAATTTGTATCGTATCCACCGTAACGATAATCACCGCTCTTCCATTCGATGATCATATAGTCTTTTCCATCTATTGTTTTGATCTCGTACTCACAAGCTGACCAATTCCACTTACGCAGAAGATAATTCTTCGTCCAAACTACCACATCCGCGCCTTCATAAATAGCATCTTCGTAAGTACATCTGCATTTACCTTCTGGGAAGAATTCCAGTTCCTTGAAGTATAAATCCGCAATATCCTCTTCTTCCAGTGTAAATTCAGCCTTATTTCCTAAAAATGAGTACGCTCTCCACTTACCTAGCACTCTTTCATCATTGATAAAAGGTTTGTTCGTATCATCTTTTCTTGCAATGCTTTCGGCAGAATAAGGATGACTATCTATTTTTTTCAGTAACAAATATACCGGCTTACCTCCGCGACTCACTTCCGTTTCTCTTAAGGTGATAAGCATGTAGGTTCCATCCGGTTTTATCTCAATTTCATATTCACTATATGTAGAACCAGACAGATATGCATGACTGATAAAATAACCCTTCGTCCAACTGTAGCCCCAATATTCCTCTCCTCCTGGAAGAAAATACAGATATTTTACTTCACCTCCATAAAATCCAGTATTGTCGCAAAAGATATTTTGAACATAATCTTCTTTGACAGCATATACCCCTTGCACTTCCCATTTTCCGACCACATTTTCATCCTCGACAAAGGGAACTTCTTTTTTCGGTTGTAAAATATCATTTCCTAATTTCACGACCTTACATGTTATTTGATCTTCTCGAATTTCATATTGAGATATTCTTTGATAGCCATCGGCTTTAATTTCAGTTTCAGCAATTGTACACAAATCCACTGCATTTTTATCATCCGAACGAATAATGACGGCCATATCATTTTCATAAACAATATTCAGTTTTGACATCATAAGCTTTGCCTCCTTTATACGCTTCAGTGCATCATAGAGTTCTTCTTCTTTTTTTGCAAAAATCAATTCTACTTCAGCCAAAGATTTTTTACATGAAATCATTTCCTTAATTTCCTGTAAAGAGAAACCTGCTTTTTTCAAGGCAGTGATTCTACAAAAGACGAGAATTTGTGCCGAAGAATAGTATCGATAACCTGAAGATGGATCTGTATATTGAGGTTCAAGAAGTCCTTCCCTGTCATAATGGCGAAGCACAGAAATCTTAGTTCCACACATCCTCGCAAATTCTCCGATTTTCATAAAATATTTCTCCTTATCCTAGTCATAGGTACCTTATGTTTTTAGTATAAACCTAAAGTAAAGGTAAGAGTCAAGGGCGACTTAAACAAATTTTTGAAATTCTATTTTCACTGTTCCGGACTACGATTCAATATCGATGCAAACAAATAGGGTGTTCTTCAACTACGACTACACATCATAGTTCTAAGACACCCTATTTCATACATGAAATTACGAGGTTTATTATTTCATCTTCAATTGTAAACGCTTTGCTTCCTCTTTTGCCATTTCTGCTTCTTCCTCATAACCTTCAGTTAGAAGCATATCTGCAATTTCCAAATAGAGCTTTACCGCCTTCTCATACTCGCCCATGGTTTCATAGCAAGAAGCCTTGCAATAGTAATCATCATGAAAATACGTACCTATCTCTCCTGCTTTATCCCAGCACCGGAAGGCTTCCTCATACTGCTTTCTGTGTTCGTAAATCTCACCGCCATCAATATACAATATCCAGCTCTCACTAAATCGCTGTATAGCTTCCTGAAAAGCAACAAATGCATTATCATAATCCCCAGCAGTTAAATATGCGCACACAAGGAATTCCCACTCCATCTGATTTGATGCGTTTAGCTCACACTGTTTCTTTTGTTCAGCGATTACCTCATTGATGTTTCCAATCTCTCTCATCAGTTTCATCCGTAGTGACCGAGCCCGTCGATAAATATGGGGATCCGTCTCCGGCCCTTCGGCAATGGCCTTATCATACCATTCCAAGGCTTTATCTTTGCAATACCGACCCATGAAATGATGAATGGTGGCATAATTCCATTGATCGGCAATCGAAAGTTCTTCGCTCTTCATAAGCTTTTCGTATTCCAACGCGCATCGCAAAAAATCTTCCGGATCACGCGTCCTTTCATATACAGCAGAAAGTCTTTGTGCATAATTATCATAAGCAATCGAATGCTTTTTATAAAGATCGTCCACCGTAATTCCATATAGCTTTGCGATCTGCGGCAGCAGCATCACATCTGGCAACGTTGTTGCACATTCCCAACGAGATACAGTCTGCACGTTGACTCCTAAAATGTTTGCTGCTTCTTCCTGTGTCATCTTTTTCGCTATGCGGAATTTTTTAAGATTCTTAGAAAAAATAGTTGTGGTCATAGCGTCTCGTCTCCCTCTTCTCATTCTTTCTGTAAGCTTACGATCTCATTATAGTTTGAAGACGCTACCATTTCAATGTCTCAATTTATGACTAAACTCTCAGTTTATGTAGAGCAAATTTACGATTTTCGGCAAAGCAAATTTACACAAAAAGGAATCCTCCAGAATCATCAATTTTCTGGAGGATTTTGCTTATCGTTCTGCTACTAGAATGACCTCTTCAGTCTTCGGTGGCTTTCGTATAGGTTCAAGTCCTTTGAGAAGCAATTCGTGACTTGGCAAAGGAGGAAGTTCTGAAAATGGTTTGTCCAAATAGAACCATGCTACAGAGGAAAAGTCATCTTGACGATAGAAATTAATCCAACCTTCTTTAGGCGTGGGAAGGTTTTGACGATATAAATGTTTTAACTCCGTTTTTGGTGTATCGTCGGTGGTAATCGGAATTAAGGGAACACCTTTTGCTTCTAGTTCCTGTACCACTTGCCAACTATCACCACCAATATCTTGAATTGTAACACGGATATCATTGGCAAAATAAACCGGATCGGGAATATGAAGGCGATAGAAACTCCAGAGCTTCTTCTCTTCCTCGGCAATCAAGCAACCTTGGTAACGACCGATATATTTCCCCTGTCCCCAAGCGGTGCCTATATAATCTTCAGTACCGGTGCCAACTAATGTGGGAAGTTCGTTATCACCATCTAAATACACCTTGACTTCCCCTTCACCCCACCAAGCTTTTTCATAACGTCTATTGGCCTGAACTACCATAAAAGTACCCAGAAATCGACCTTTACCGGTTACACGAGCCAAAATTTCATAGTCTGTTTCCAAAGGAACAGGAACATTACGATTGAACCAACCATGAAAATAGAGAAGATCTTCTTGCGGGGTATCAAATATGCTATAGTCTACATCGTAGAACAGGTGAGGCATATCGATACCTGTTTCGTTGGATAACGTGATTTTTGCAGCAGTACGGAAGGGCATAGGAATATAACAGTTGAAAGAACGACCTTGAGGATTGGAAAAGAGCTCATTTTCAAACGGAACCGTACCTCCGCCGGCACACATGAAATCACCTAAAGGTACTTCTACGGCTGGTTTGGATGCACCATCCCAATAGCAACGCAGAATCAAGGTACGAAGTGCGGCTGGTGAACGATCTTGAATCGTTATCCAGATACGATTGATCTGTCCGGGTCCGGTACATTCCATGAGTACCACGGTTTCATCTTTCGCTAGATTACGAAAAGGGCGTCCTTTGGCACCAAAGTTCTCAATGCCGCCACCGCTCTTTTGCCCCTTAGGGTTTTCAAAGCTGGCCCAACGAGTTTGGATGCC
>JAZQUJ010000035.1:0-8155 GCA_045631245.1 Bianqueaceae bacterium | reverse complement strand
GCAGCTGCTGCAGATTTTGGCAGGGTTTCGGATTGCCATTTCGATAAATGAGCTGTGCTGAATTCGGAGCCTCTGCAATCAGATCGATGGGCTGATCGCCCAGTTTGTTGATCCAGTCGGAGGTTAAGCCATCGAAACCGGACAGAAAACTGCGGCAGATGGATTCGCCATCGGTCTCCCAGGGCTTAAAGGCCCAGGTCCAGGGGAAGACGGTGATGCCGCGCAGATGGCAGGCCCAAACGAAATCCGCCCCGCATTGAATATGATAAGGATTGTAGCCAGCGTTGGCTCTCTTTGTTTCTTCGGCAAAGCGGTAGATGCGCTGGTTATTTTCGTTCGTGTCAGTTGTAGGAGCTTCGTCCATATAACCGACGCAATGGGCCAGCGGCAGATAGGGCAGCTGTTCATGCACGTAGGAAAGATACGGCGGCCGCGGTCCCATGATACAAGTACAATTTTGCTGTGCATCGGGGCGAGCCAGTACTTCTTTCATTTGGCGAACGGTTTCTTCCACACCATAAGAACCAGCCTGGGATTTGATCTCGATCAGCACCGGGGTATCAGGATAAGCGGCCATGGTTGTCATCAGGTCTTCAAAGCGATCCAGACCGTAATCGGGGAAGAGTTTACGGCGAATCGGCTGCAGCTCGGACCAGTCTGATTCGCGGATCGGCAGATCTTCGGTGAATAAATTTTTGGTATTGCCATCGTGATGGACAATGAGTACATCATCCTTGGTGAGTTTGATGTCGATCTCGTCGGCATCGTATCCCAGCCGCGCAGCGGCAACCGCTCCCGCAATGGAGTTCTCGGGATATTCTTCGGTAACGTGATAGCATTTGTGGGCATAGAGCGGCACCGGACGAGTGCTGCTGTTTGCCGGAAACTTTGCATACAGATCATAAAGGAGAGCGGGCTGTTTGGTAATAATACCGCAGGTGCCGGAGCAGATGGCCGAGGCTAAATCTTCCGTTTCGGTCCAGACCTGAGCAAAACGTTTCTGCAGATCCTTCATTGTCTTACGAGGCAGCACTTCGGAAACCAGGATCATGGTGGCATCAGAGCGCTGGCAGTCGCCGGCAATGGCCGCGGGATACTCAGGCAACGAGATGCCTCGGCAGTCCAGCATACCACGGGATAAGGGCAGGAGGCTACGGATTTTTTTGAGCAGCGGCCGCTGCTCGTAGGGAACGCAAAGGGTCACATCCCCGAGATTATTTTCATTGGCCCATTTGGCGAAAGGTTCGATGGCGGCCTCATTAGAGATGTGGATAATGGGGATAGCTTGGCCGTGCAGGAGCTGCATCACCTCTTCAAGGGGTGCAACGGGCTTATTGTGGAGAGTATAAGTTAATAGATTTGCATCGATGTGGATGAAAACGGATTGCGGCGGAGTAGGGGAGGTCAACACAGTCTGATAGTCTGTGTTAAGGGCATAGGTCACCGTGGGAGGACTGATGAGGCCGATTTCGGGACGATAAAAATTTAAGCGAAAACTTTCAGCGAAACTGGAATAAAGGGGAGTGTGCATTTCAAAAACCTCCAGAAAAATAATAGCAGATATGGAATGGCTTTCTGCGGATAAATCTAAAAAAATTTCCTCCAAAGGAGCACATACCACTGTAGTACTCCGTGGAGGAAATTTTGAATTTTTTAGTTATCCCAGTTGTGGTACACGTTCTGCACGTCGTCATCGTCTTCCAGCATATCGATCATTTTTTCCATGCTGGTGGCAATGGCGGGATCATCGGATTCAGCCCAGGTCTGGGGAATCATGGTAACTTCACCGCTGGCGATGGTGATGCCGGCAGCTTCCAGAGCAGCGTATACTTCGGAGAAGTTATCGGGATCGGTCAGGATCTCACAGGTGCCGTCTTCAGCTTCGAAGTCCTCTGCGCCTGCATCCAGAGCGGTCATCATCAGTTCTTCTTCATCCATGCCGTCTTCCAGCTCAACAATGATCTGGCCCTTCTTATCGAACATGAAGGACACGCAGCCGGAGGTACCCATGTTACCGCCGTTCTTGGAGAAGGCATGGCGCACATTGGCAGCGGTACGGTTTTTATTTTCGGTCAAGCACTCAACGATCACAGCGATACCGCCGGGGCCATAACCTTCGTAGGTGATGGGCTCGTAAACGATGCTGCTGTCTTCACCGGAAGCCTTCTTGATGCTTCTCTGAATGGTATCGTTGGGCATGTTGTTACTCTTACATTTTGCAATTACGTCGCGCAGCTTGCTGTTGCTCTCAGGATCGGGACCACCCTCTTTGATGGCAACCATCAGCTCACGGCCCAGCTTGGTAAAGATCTTACCGCGCTGTGCGTCGGTTTTTTCCTTTTTGTGTTTGATATTCGCAAATTTTGAATGTCCGGACATTGTATAAAACCCCTTTAATTAGTATAAGAATTACATTAGTTCAACTGTAGTATTGTACCACCAAACCCGCATAGATGCAACCTTTTTTCACACCGGTTCATCGAAAAATACGTATTTTCCGTTTAGTTCAGCGGCCCATACGGCCTCCTGACGAGCGGGCTGCAGTTTGCCATCGCTGGAAGCGGTGACTGTTTGCAAAAATTTTGCATCCTGATCATGCCGAATTAACATTTTCATCGTAACTTGATCGGTGTAAACTGTATCTTCAATCACAAAACCGGCCTGATTCATGGCATACTGCATCTTGCCCAGCCAGGTGTAGTCCATGGGCAGATCGTAGCGGTAAAATACAGCCTTGTCGATGATGCCGGCGGCTTCCACAGCGATCTGGGCACCCTTGGTGTAAGCACGTACCAGTCCACCGGTACCCAGCAGCGTCCCACCGAAATATCGGGTCACGATGACTAATACGTTTTGCAGGTCACGTCCTAAAAGCACATCCAACATCGGTTTTCCGGCTGTGCCGGAGGGCTCACCATCATCGGTAAAGCGCTGAATATCACCCACGCGGTAGGTAAATACATTGTGGGAGGCGTCCCAAAACTCCTTTTTGGTGCGCTCGATGATCTCGCGGGCCTCCTCCTCAGAGTGGACGGGCCAGGCCTGCCCAATGAAGCGGGATTTTTTTTCAATATGTTCATCCTGGCCATGCTGCCAGACGGTTGTGTAGTTCATGATTCCTCCGATCAATGCCCGTGGCGGAGCGAAGCCGCCGCGCGGGGCGCGAAAAAGTTGGTTTGTAATGCGTTCATTATACAGGATTTGCGAGATTCATTCAACCCCCAGATAGGTGTTTGGTACCTTTCCGGAAAGGGTTTGGTCGATGAGGGTGAACTGCATGTTAGCGGTGAGCACATCGGTGAGGAGGGGGGTGGTGACCTGAATGAGCAGCTCCATTTCGATCCAAATGCGGTGGTTGACCTCGTTGATGCCCACGCTTTCGAAGCTGCGGGCATAGTCCACACCGGGATTGCCCACCACGCGGACCTGGATAGGAATGTCAGGTCCCATGGCGGCCAGCAATGGATTGTTGGTAACACGACCAAGGGGAATGTCCAACTCGAACTCCTTTTTTTCTTCCAGATATTCGCCCATTTGGGTGTTGGCCATGGCGGCCAGTTTTTCGATGGTGACGGTATCGATGGAATAGGAAAAGATTTCACCAGATGGGTTATAATAGTAGGTAACAAGGTCTTCGCTTTGAATGCCGGTTTCGGTTAGAACATCCCGCATGGTATCAGCCAGAATGTCGGTGGCCAGGGCTTGTGCCTGCATTTCCGCCATGGCCTGAAGCACAGGATGCCAACGTCGAATGAGGCGGGCAGTAAAAATGAATAGGATTGAAAGAAGAAGCAGGAAGATGATGAGGAATTTTCGCTTTGAACGCATGATATACTCCATAAAGCTTGAAATAGTTGGCAATACTATGATATAATGAAATTTGTATAATTAGGAATAATAGCCCTTTATATAAAAAGAGAGAAATAAGGAGGACGCTATGGATTTTAGTAAACGTAAGAACCAGAACAAGCGGCTGCTTCGATGGAATCATCAGGAAAAGCTGTTTGCCCGAGCATGGCTGTATGCGCTTCGTGTAGTATGCGTGGCGGTGCTGATCGGTGTGTTTGCACTGGCGGGTATTGCGCTGGGTACATTTATGGGAATGCTGGATGGTGTGCCGGAGGTGTCACTGGAGTCTTTGGCCATTACCAGACAGAGTTCTAAAATCGTAGATCAAGATGGAAATTTAATTACAGAAATCAGATCAGCAGAGCAGCGCACATCGATTCCGATCAGCGAAATGCCGCAGGATCTGTTGGATGCGACAGTGGCCATTGAAGATGCACGCTTCTACAGTCACAACGGTATCGATTTGGAAGGTATTTTGCGAGCCGGTGTAGCGAATCTGGCAGCCGGAGGCACATCGGAGGGCGGTAGTACGCTGACCCAGCAGATGATTAAAAAGATGGTCTTGACATCGGATCAGACCTGGAAACGTAAGATCCAGGAATGGTATTTGGCACTGGATTTAGAGTATCAGTTGAATCAGGAATATGGAAAAGAACAGACGAAAAAGTTGATTCTGGAGTCATATTTGAATTACAACTTTTTAGGAAACAATGCATACGGTGTGGAGGCCGCTGCGGAGCGATATTTCGGTAAGCATGCGAAAGATATGAATTTAGCAGAATGCGCTTTGATTGCCGGTTTGTTTAATGCGCCGTCGGCTTATGATCCCACAGTAAACGAGGACAATATGGCCCGGGAACGTCAGATCCATGTGCTGGATGCCATGCTGAAAGAGGGCTTTATTACCCAGGAAGAATATGATGAGGCCTTTGCGGATCCGGTATTTGCACGGGTAGCGGAGTGGAATTCTCATTATGAAGGTTCGCAAAGTAAGGTTATGTATACTTATTTTGTGGATAGCGTGATCAAACAGGTGGAAGAGGACCTGCAGGAATATTTGAACTGTTCCGCGCAGGAAGCCTATAATACTTTATATTATGGAGGACTCACCATTCATATCACTCAAGATGAAGAAATCCAGAGCATTGTGGATGATGTTTTTTCAGATCCTGATAACCTGCAGGCGGATACCTATTATGAAATGGACTACCGTTTGACCCTGTTTGATAAAAAGGATCCGAATATTACTGAAAACTTTGGATCCTATGCGTTGTTCAATACCTATGAGGATGCAGAGGCAGCCGCAGCTGAATTTAAGTCTGCTTATGTAACGGAAGATATGCATGAATACACGGACTATGTGGAAGATCTGACGATCACCGAACAGCCGCAGTATTCCATGACCATTATTGACCAGCATACCGGTCATGTGGTGGCTCTCTGCGGTGGACGCGGTGAGAAACAGAGCAATATGGGTATCAACCGTGCCATTGATTCCACCCGTCAGCCCGGTTCTACCTTTAAAATTCTGGCCAGTTATGCAGCGGCACTGGACGTGGGTGGTTTCGGTTGCAGCAGCTCTATGGACGACTCCTTCATGCAGTGGGGTGACTGGGTTCCTAACAACTGGTGGGGCACAGGTTACTATGAAGGTGGTTGTACAATGCGTGAAGGTATTGCTAACTCGAAAAATATTGTAACCGCAAAATTCATGAGAGAAGTGGGTGTAGAGACCAACTTTGACTATGTGGAGAAATTTGGTATTTCCACTTTGCGGCGCGAAGCAGATGAAAACGGCCTGACCGATATGGTTGGTTCCTTGTGTTTGGGTTCCGGTAGTGTAAGCAATATTGAAATTTGCGGTGCTTATGCCACTATTGCCAATGCCGGAGAGTATTTGGAGCCGATCTTGTATACGCATATTACTGACATGGACGGTGATGTGCTCTATGAAAAAGAGCAGGAGTCACATCGTACCATTAAAGAAACTACAGCTTACATGTTAGCTGATATGATGCGTGACGTTGTGACCGGCGCCAATGACGGAACCGGTACTGCATGTAACTTCGATAGTAGTATGCCCATTGCGGGTAAAACCGGTACTACCTCCGATGCCAATGACTATTCCTTTGTTGGCTTTACACCTTATTATACCTGTGCGATCATGGCCGGTTTTGACTATGTATCCTATCCGGAAATTTATTATGAGAGCATTGATGGCTACAGTATCGATCCGGCATATTTGAATACCCTTGATTATGAGATGTTGGACAGCGGTGTGCATAAGGAGATCTGGAGAGAGGTCATGAGCCGGATCCATGAGCCTTTGGAATATCAAGATGAATTCTTTGAAATGCCGGAGGGGATTTCATGGGTTTCTGTTTGCAAAGACAGCGGCAAAATTCCCGGACCGTACTGTTCAAAGGATCCTCGCGGCAATCGTGTTAAAACCGATATGTTTAATGAAGGAGACGGCCCGGATGAAGTATGCGATCACCATGTGGAGGTGACAGTATGTAAGGAAAGCGGCAAAGCCGCAACCAAATATTGTCCTGCGACTGAAACCAAGGTGTTTGTTACAAGAAGTGATGAGGAAATTGAGGAGATCGGTGCAGAGAATCTGTCGAAGATCGAAGACTTCAAATATGCGATCTACGATGTGAAGTATAAAAATAAAATCAAGACTTCTTCTTCCGGATCCGATAAAACGAAACCGGCAGCAGATTATGTACAGAAATATGCGGTGGAATGTAACCTGCATGTGGCTCCTAAAGAGGAGTCCTCGGTGCTTCCGCCCGATGGAAATGGTACGGGTGTTGTGGTGAAACCTTCCGGAGGAGCATCGACACCTAACAATGAAAATACCGGAGGCTAAAATGCTTAGAGCCGCTCTATGGAGTACTACAATGGTAGGTACTCTATGGAACGGCTCTTTCTATTAAGTTTATGACGAAGTATGGTTTTGATCAGATGTATTGAATATCCAAGATAATAAGAGGCAACCAAAAAAGGAGACGCGGATGCGTCTCCCCTTTTGGGAAAGGTTTGAAATATGAATAAGAATTAGGAAAATAGCGAAACAACAAAGTGACGGCTCTAGATCTCCGCAGTTTTATTATAGACCAATTGGTCTGAAAAATCAACAGGTTTCATAAAAAAAACAAAATTTGGATTTTGTTTTTGGATAAAACACACAAAAGCGGAGAGGGGATGAAAGGAGGTCCATTGACGAAACTATAGAGGAACGATATAATAAAAATGAATTATCATTTATAAGGAGGGAGGAAGATCGAATGAAAATTATAGTCTGCTTAGATGATAATGGCGGCATGCTGTTTAATCGGCGGCGTCAGAGCAGAGATGCGATTTTACTGGATGATATGTTGACTATGGTGGGAGAAATGGGACGAAAACTTTGGATCGCTCCCTTTTCGGAAAAATTATTAAAGCCTTATATGGAGAACCGTCCCTTTATCACAGTGGATGAAACCTATTTGGAGAAAGCAGAATCGTTGGATTATTGTTTTGTGGAAAATAAAGCACTGCAGCAATACGAGGAAAATATTGATACGGTGATTTTATATCGTTGGAATCGTGTGTATCCGGCAGACACATATTTTGATATAGATTTGAGCGGCTGGCAATTGGTCAGCACCGGAGAGTTCTCCGGTGCATCGCATGACTTGATCACGAAGGAGGTTTATACACGATGAGAAAAACAAAGATGCCCAAGATCATTAGCGTCATTATTGCGCTTTGCGCACTGGCCGGAATCGGCACAGGAGTGTTGCCGGAGTGGCTGGGAGACGGCAAAGGTGATTTAGGGAGTACATTGCAGCAGATCGGACAACTTTTAGAGGAGTCAGATGAGTCTGAGCGTACACAAGGTAAACTGAACGGAGACATGGTGATAGGGTACGCTTCGTCGATGGATCTGGACCAGATACCGGAATTTAGCGGAGAGCCTTATGTAGCGATTAACAATAATGTTCCCAATTTTACAGAAGAGGATCTGACCACAGAGTCCTACGAGTTTTACAGTGATCTGGATCATCTTGGTCGCTGCGGTGTGACCATAGCCTGCCTTGGAAAGGATCTGATGCCCACGGAGGATCGCGAAAGTATCAGTCATGTGAAGCCCAGCGGCTGGGTACAAGGACAGTACGATTTTGTGGATGGAAAAAGTTTATATAATCGTTGTCATTTGATTGGTTTTCAGTTGGCAGGTGAAAATGCCAACGAAAAAAACCTGATCACCGGTACACGATATATGAACACGATTGGTATGCTGCCCTTTGAAAATATG
>JAZQUJ010000034.1:0-16505 GCA_045631245.1 Bianqueaceae bacterium | reverse complement strand
AAAGAGGAATAGCCATCGGTAACGGAAGCCAGCACTTCGCCGCCTTCCACCGGTTCATATACCTCCTGCCAGTAGCGGGCGGACATGGGTTCACCATCGGCCCAGCGGCTCTTTACATACACACCGCTGTCGGGCATGGAGGCTGTCATCTTAGTGCCGGTCATACGCTCGATCCAGCCTAGGGCGCGGTCGGTGTAGTGGGTGCCGATGTTGGTGCGGATGTCGGTCATGGGACCGGCTACCCAAATGCCACCGTCACGAACCCAGGCTTCAATGCGATCACCGAGGCCCTCATCATCCAGGGTCATCACCAAGGGGGATACTAAAACTTTATATTCATCTAAGGATTTTCTCGCACCAATTACGTCCGGACGCAGACCCAGCTGCGCGATGGGGCGATAGAAGTCGTTGACCAAATGATCCCAGTAACCAAAATCCTTCACCACGGACTGAACCTCGAATAGTTTCCAGCTCTGGCTGGTAAAATGCAGGGCCAGCTGGCTTTGCACCTGGGTTTCACGCAGGAAGCTTTCGGCGGTTTTAAAGCCTTCACTAATCTTCTGCACTTCGCCGAAGATGGGGTGAGGACGACCATTGGCATAGAGCACAGCGCCGTGGATGAGTTCATGACCGGCCCAGTGCTGACGCCACAGCCAGTACAGGTTGGCCTCGCCGCCCAGAGCCACCGGCAGCCAGGAGTTAACAGTGCAGAAGCCTTCGGGCTTCATGGGCTGGGTGGTAGCCTCGGAGCCGTTCCAGTTGGTGGCGGTTTCCGTATTCCAGAAGGGCTTACCGAAACTACGGAAATGATCGAACCAGAAGGGCAGTGTAGGCAGATTTTCTTCTATATTATAATGATTGTACTGGATCACATCCATGGGCTCGGTCATGTCTTCGTAACCCATGCCGTTCAGGGGCATCATGTCGGTGCCAATGGGAGCCTTGGTGTACTGCCGCAAAATGGCAGCATGTCCATGGAGAAAATCGATGTCGCTCTGGTAGTGGGCGATCCGCCATTCCAAGCGAATATGGGGGTTCTGCCAGCCACGCACCGGAGCAGGGATCTCATCGAAGGCATCGTAGGCCTGACTGAATAGGTTCAGATTCCAGGCGGCGTTCAGAGCTTCGATGGTGCCGTATTTGGCCTCCAAATGACGGTGGAAGTTGTCCACGCAGTGCGGACAGATACAGCCATCACCGGAAGAGTAGATCTCGTTATCCAGTTGCCAGCCGATGACATTGGGATCGTCGCCGAATTCCTTCGCCATGGCGGTGACGATCTTGTCCGATTCGCGCTGATAATCCGGATTGTTGGAGCAACAGTGACGGCGACCGCCGTGGGGTGTGCGGTGTCCATCTGCATTCAACTTAGCCGCATCAGGATACTGCTTCAAAAACCAGCGGGGCGGGGTAGCCGTGGGCGTACCCAAAATGCTCTTAATACCGTTGGCGGCCAGATCGTCGATGACCTCGTGCAGCCACTTAAAATCATACTCGCCGGGCTTTGGCTCCATTTTGCGCCAGGCAAATTCGCCGAAACGCATTACGTTCATGCCGGCTTCTTTCATCATTTTAATATCGTAGAGACGCTCGCTCTCCGGCCAGTCTTCCGGATAGTAGGCAGCGCCAAATAAGATCGGATTATGCATAAAATTTTCCTCCTGGGTAGGATTGATTTGCCTCGATTATAGTACAAGTTCTGCTTGATTGCAACTTGCAAATGACGTATACTGAGTGAAAATGAGGTTGTGTATTATGGAATATATATATTGTTACGATTCGCCCTTGGGCCCGATCCATATGGCCTCCGATGGCGAGGCTCTGATAGGCTTGTGGCTGGAGGGGCAGAAATATTTTGCTCAAACTTTGGGACCGGACGTTCAGAAAGCGGACCTGCCTATTTTCCGCCAGACGGCGGCCTGGCTGGATGCGTATTTTAAGCCGCGGGGCGGCCAACAACTTGTGGCTCCTGCTTTGCCGGAGCTCCCCATGCTCGCACCACGGGGCAGTGAGTTTCGACAGCGAGTTTGGAAGCTTTTGCTTGAGATTCCCTACGGCGAAGTGACCACTTATGGGGCATTAGCTAAGCGATTGGCGGCGGAAAGCGGCCGGAAAACCATGTCTGCCCAGGCGGTGGGTGGTGCTGTAGGGCATAATCCCATCTCGATCTTGATCCCTTGTCATCGTGTGGTGGGCACTGACGGCAGTTTGACCGGCTATGCCGGAGGAATCGAGAAAAAAGCGGCACTGCTGAGGTTGGAGGGTGTTCTGAACTGACGATTAACTTGGAGTTCATCACCGAAAAAGCAATTTATACAGGATTGCGAGCAGATGGGTGGTGAACGTCAAAAAAGCGAGTGTAACGGAGATCAAATATGCTTAGAATTTGCTATGTAGAAGATGAAAAAGCCCAGGAACTGGCGATGAGAAACCTGATTAGCCAGTGGCAGGGCGAAGCTACGCTGAAAGTGTATCAAAACGGCGAGGCATTTTTGTTTGAGCATGAGGATATCTGTCCTTTTGATCTGCTCATTTTAGATATTCAGTTAAACCAAGGTCTTAGCGGTATGGAACTGGCCCGAAAGGTACGGGCCATGGACAGCCATGTGACTATCATTTTTTTGACCAATGACCCGCAATATGTATTTGCGGGATATGAAGTCGCTGCAGCTCGGTATTTCATGAAACCGGTGAGCACAGATCAGTTGTATCCGCTTCTGAATGAACTGGTCAAAGCACAGCTAAGGAAAAAGAAATACTGGATCTTCAGTGCGGGCGGCGAGAAGATAAAGTTGGATACCGATGAAATCCAGATGGTGGAAGTCATGAAGCATTATATTCAAATCTACACTGCCGATACAACCTATGAAACAAAACTGAGTCTGGACGAGGCACAGCAAGCCTTGGGAAAACAGGATTTTATCAGCCCGCATCGTAGCTATCTGGTACAGCTGAGCAAGATCCGCCGCATCACAAGAAGCAGCGTGATTATGGAAAACGGACAGGAAGTTCCCCTGAGCCGAAATAAATACAAAGAAGTCAACGAGGCCTTCATCAGGGCCAATTTATAAGGAGAAATCATGGTTTATTGGATCATTGGAGCAGCGTCTGTGGCTGTAGCGCTGGGAATGCTCATCATCTTTTTTATATTGCGTCGCCACTATGAGCGCCGCGAAGTCAGTTATCAGAACAAGTTGATGCAGAAACAGGTGGACGAGGTACAGCATGTTTACGAAACCATGCGCGGTTGGCGCCACGACTATCATAATCACCTGCAATCGCTGAAAGTCTACGTGCAAAACGACCAGAAGCCGCAGGCAGTATCCTATCTGGATCGGTTGGAAAAAGATCTGGAGAGCGTGGACGATCTCATCCGGACGGGCAATGTGGCCATGGATGCGATCCTTAATTCCAAGCTCTCGCTGGCCAAGCAAAGAGGAATAGCCGTCGATTATTCTGCGGCGGTGCCGCAAAAATTGACGGTGCGTGACATCGATCTTTGCGTCATCATCGGAAACTTGATCGACAATGCGGTGGAGGCCTGCGACAAGATTACAGATGGTCGCAAATTTATACGTCTGTACATAGGCGTGCTGAAGGATCAGCTATATATTTCGGTGACCAATGCCACCACGGAGCTGGTTCGAAAGCTGGATGCGGAGTATGTGACGAAGAAACGGGGCAACCACGGTCACGGTTTGAAGCGGATCAATCTGGCGGTGGAGAAGTATGAGGGCTTTGTGAACAGAAAGAATGAGCCGGGCGTGTTTGTTACGGAGATCATGCTGCCGTTGTGATTTTGACCTTTTGTGCGCGAAAATCTACCTTTCGTGCACTTTTTTACTATTGGGAAGAATGATTTGATAGTATGAGGCCATAAGGAGGTTGGAGAAGAATGAGCAAAAAAGAAAAGAAGAAATATTCTTTGTGGTCGAATTATCGATTTGTGTACAGTATGGCGTGGAGATTGAATAAAAAAACAATTTTCTATCCTATATTGCATGCGGTTTTAGAAATCGCAACTACTTTGATTTCGGTAGCCTTGCCCGCGATTGTGGTATATTGCCTGCAGCAGCGGATGCACATGGGTGAAATTGTCATGGCATTATTAGGAAGTTTTGTATTGGCAGGTCTGTTGTTTGCCGCGAAGTCATATTGCGATCCAGTGGGACGTTGCTTTAATACTACTATGAGAGCTGCAGGTCCACTGACTGATTTGATTTTAAAAGCCATGAAAATTGATTATGAAATGTTGGAAAAAGAAGAAATCTTGCAAATAAAAGACAAAGCAATGGAGTCCTGTGGAGGTAATAACAGAGGCTTTGAAAACTTCATGAATTCGAATACCAAGTTGCTGATAGGTATAACGGGTTTGATTG
This sequence comes from Bianqueaceae bacterium, assembly GCA_045631245.1. Classification (GTDB taxonomy): domain Bacteria; phylum Bacillota; class Clostridia; order Lachnospirales; family Bianqueaceae; genus CALWPV01. Next base: position 12,126 of record JAZQUJ010000034.1, on the reverse strand, counting down.
CTTATACCATGCTTTTGACCACTGTACAGCCATTATTAGTGCTAGCGTTATTAGGAATTTCAATTGTACAGCTTTTGGTATTTACTCGCGTGCGGGATTATTCGTTAGGACATCGAGATGAAAAGGCGAAACAAAGTCGTTATTTTGAATATTTCAGCAGAATTGCTTTTGAAAAGGCAGAAGGTAAGGATATCAGATTATTTAGCTTGCGCGGTTGGCTGATGCAGATCTATGAACATCAGATGGGAGCATTGAAGACTCTGGTGCGAAAAGAACGCTATGCATACTTTGTCTATGATTTGTTGGGCCTTGGATTACAGCTGGCAAGAGACATTGCCTGTTATGGGTATCTTTTTGTGCAATTAAAAAATGGCATGGACATTTCAGAGTTCATGATATATTTGGGAGTCGTAAATGGATTCAGTGGTTGGTTTACCATGATATTTGAAAATATTGGTCAAATTGGCCTGGATGCAGCGATGGTGTCAGATCTGCAAACATGGATGGATCATCCCGATACTACATGGCAAGAGAATGGGAAACAGGTTGACAAGAATAAACCTTCGTTGGATATTGTGTTTGATCAAGTAAGTTATCAATATCCCGGTTCAGACAGAAAAGTACTGGAGGATGTAAGTTTTCATATTCAGCCCGGAGAAAATATTGCTTTGGTGGGTATAAATGGAGCGGGAAAATCAACTTTAGTTAAGCTGCTGTGCGGTTTATATACACCAACAGCAGGAAAAATCTTGATCAATGGTCAAGATTTACGCAGCATAGATAGAGAAGACTATCAAAGTATGTTAGCCCCTGTTTTTCAGGATTCAATGCAAGTTGCTTTTACTATTGCTGAAAATGTGGCTGCTCAAAAACCGGAAAAAATTGATTATGCGGAATGTGAACGAGCGTTAGCAGTGGCTGGATTGGATGAAAAAGTCAAACAGCTACCGCAAGGAATGTATACTTTTTTAGAAAAAACCATTGATAAAAATGGTATTGAACTATCAGGCGGTGAAAAGCAGAAGTTAATGTTAGCTAGAGTGCTATATAAGCAGGCAAAGCTTGTGTTGCTGGATGAACCCACCGCAGCCATGGACAGCATTGCAGAAACGGAAACATATAATTTATATGGAGATGTCTTGAAAAAACAGACAGTCATTTTCATCTCACATCGTTTGGCATCAACGCGTTTTTGTGATCGAATCTTAGTTTTAGAGAACGGAACGATTGCTGAAGAAGGCACGCATGAACAGCTTCTGAGCAAGAATGGAATTTACACAAAAATGTACGAAGTACAGAAACAGTATTATCAGAAAGGGGTGGACAAGCATGAAGAAAAGTAAAAGATGGAAACAGACATTCCAGGATATGAAAGATGTGATGTCGCTGCAGCACAGATGCCACCGAATGGTTTGGCCTGTAATTATCATATATTCCTTTGTCACGGCAGCACAACCCTTTGTGAGTTTATATTTTTCTGCAGAGATTTTGGATGATGTTTTGGCAGCGGCTTATGAGTCGGCTATTTGGCATGTGACCTGGTTGATTGGTTTAAATTTTGTATTAGGTCTATTGGGTAGAATTTGTTGGCAAATCGTTACGAACTGGGCAGAAACAATCAATCGTCAGATTGAAATGAAAACAGTGGATAAGGCCTATCGTATGGAATTTGAAGAATTGGAAAAGCAGGAGACGATGGACGCGATTGGTCGGATCCGGGCTGGTCAAAATGCCAATGGTGGTTTAGATTATCAGTTGAATTTGATCGAGAGAATGCTTCAAGGTGCATTGGGATGTATTTTTTCTATAGTTTTTATGATACAACTATTTACCAAAACAAGTGAAACTAATAGTTTTTATGACGGAATTTGGCCTGTGGTGATACTGCTAGTTGTATATGCGATTGGCTTGCTTTTAGCGTACTGGATAAATGATAGCGGAAGAAAAAAAGAATATGAAATGCGCAAAGAAAACGAGCATACAAATTCCTTATTCTTTTATTTCATTGGTTATATGTTAGATTACCGTAATGGAAAAGACATTCGAACCTATCAAATGAAGGAAATGTTGATGGGTCAGTTCGATAAAGCATTTCAACCATTTATGAAGTTTGCGGAAAAATCAGTTAAAATGATGAGTAGGGTGGAAGCTGTTCAAGCCTTTTTGATGCAGATAACATCTTGTGCAGCGTTCTTATTTGTGTGTGGAAAGGTTGTAGCCGGAAGTATATCGATAGGTTCTGTAATCTTGTATGCAGGAGCTATTAATCGTATCAGTGATAATATTAGTACAATAACGGTTGCATGGTCAGTTTTCTACTACCAAATGCAGTACCTAAAGGAATACCAGCATTTCATCGACCGCCCCAACATGCATTACGACGGCACCCTACCCATCGAAAAGCGCACTGATATGCGCTACGAGCTTTCCTTTGAGAACGTAACCTTCTGTTATCCCGGGACGGATCAGCCGGTGTTGAAAAATGTGTCCTTCAAGTTCGAGATCGGCCGACGTTATGCTCTTGTGGGTCGCAACGGCGCAGGAAAGTCCACGCTGATCAAACTGCTGTGCCGCCTGTACGAGCCTACCGAAGGACGTATCCTGCTCAACGGCATCGACATCGGCTTGTACGACTATGACGAGTATGTTCAGATCTTCTCAGTAGTATTTCAGGACTTCAAACTTTTCGCGTTCCCGCTTGGCGAGAACATAGCAGGCAGCCAACAGGTGGATGCGCGCAAAGCGCAAAAGAGTCTGGAGCAGGCCGGCATGGCGGAGCGCCTTGAGACTTTGCCGGAGGGACTGGATACGCTATTGTACCACAATACCGGTGATGGTATCGACCTGTCCGGCGGCGAGGCGCAGAAAGTGGCGATTGCCCGTGCTTTGTATAAGGATGCTCCCTTTGTCATCCTCGATGAGCCCACGGCGGCGCTGGATCCGCTGGCGGAAGCGGAGGTGTATACTCATTTCAATGATCTGATCCAGAATAAGACGGCTATCTATATTTCCCACCGGATGAGCAGCTGCCAGTTCTGTGATGAGATTCTGGTACTCAATGACGGTCAGATTGCAGAACAGGGCGATCATGCTGCACTGCTGGAGCAGGGCGGCTTGTATGCGGAGCTGTATCAGACGCAGGCGGTGCACTATCAGTGAGATGGCAGGTATTTGATTCTTGGATTTCACCACCGAAAAACGATTCATGCGGGTTTACTAGGACATCGGTGGTGAATTTCACCACCAACGGAGCTGGAAAGCTGCATAACACGTCATCGCGGTGGTGAAATTCAAGAAAGTTCACCACCCAAAGTCGCTGGAACCCGCATAAACCGAAAAAATGGTGGTGAACAAGAATTAGGAAAATACCTTTTAGAATTAGTTGACAATCAAAGTTGCATAATGTAAACTAGTTATCCCTATGTGGTATGGTGTACATCAATCCAAGGAGGTGTTTTCATGACAGAAAATGTAATTCAGCAGTGGAATCAGGCGGCGCAGGCCTATATGACCGATCAGGAAAAGTCAGATTTTGTGCAAAGCAACAAGAAGATCGTGCAGGAGCGATTTCAGAACCTGAGCGGGAAAACCGTTTTAGATCTGGGGTGTGGTTATGGTTGGTATACGGAATATTTTCGTCAGGTCGGAGCAGAAGCAGTGGGCTGTGATGGTGCAACCAAAATGGTGGAACTGGCGAAGGCGCAGTATCCGGAGTGTCAGTTTGATGTAGTGGATGCAGAAAAAACATTTCCCTATGAAAACGACACCTTTGATTTGGTGTTCTGCAATCAGGTACTGATGGATCTGGAGAATGTCGATAGTCTGTTGACTGAAGTACAGCGAGTTTTAAAACCCGGCGGTATTTTCTATATGGCAATCGTACATCCGGCATTTTACCATTGTGAGTGGGAAAAAGATGAGACAGGCTTTAAAAAGGCAAAGATTATGGAGAAGTATCTGACCCACTATAGTTTTGATAACGATTTTTGGGGGTCAACACGACACTATCATCGAACGGTGAGTTGGTATCTGAATACCATCGTGAAGCGCGGATTTCAGTTTGTATGGATGGGTGAGCCAGAGGCCTATGACGGCGTTACGAAAACAAAGGAATTTCCACTGTTCATGTTTGGAGAGTTTGTGAAACGATGAATTAATCTAAGGAGATGGCGTAAATGTGGATTTTAAGGCGTGAAGCATTGCAAAGCGAAGAAGTTTGCCTGATCTGCAATCAGCAGCGTCCGGATGTGCCGGAAAAAGGATGGTGCGCGGCAAAGCATTATGCCATCTGCCAACCGAAGTCCAGAGGTTTGCTGGGGTATCGAAAAATTGGCAATTGCGAGCTTAGAATTGGCAATACCGAAAACCTTCGATTGGGCGGACATATCGGATATGCGGTCAAAGAAAAATACAGAGGCAATCACATGGCAGAAAAAGCCTGCAGACTGCTCTTTGAAGAAGCAAAGCGAATGAAAATGCCCTTTGTTTGGATCACTTGCAGCGAGAGTAATGTCGCATCCAGACGCACCTGTGAAAGGCTTGGCTGTGATCTACAGGAAATTGTGGAGATAGATTCTAATCAGAAAAAATGTATCTATATCAAAAATTTTACGCAGGAAACCGTTGGCTAACATGAGTCAACGGTTTCTTGTGTATGTGTACTTTTGTTTCTTATCAAATTAAAGAAAGTGAAAATAGATGATAGATTATTGACAAAAAGCAATCATCGACATATAATAAGTGATAGAATAATAGAAAAAAGCAATCATATACTATGAGAAGGTGAGCAAAGTGACCGTGAGTAAAGCAGAAATCGAAAAATATCTGCTAGACGTTTTTGGTGCAATAAACAACGGAAGATATCAGATTGCACCAAGACAAAAAAATAAAGAGATATTTCAAAATTTTGTGTTTACGGAAGAAGATGCAAAAGGTGTTTTACTATCGTTAACGCCAGATGATTTTTCTGATATGGTAAAAAATGATCATCCGGAGCATCCGGAAGAAGTGCTATATATTTTTGGAAAAGAGATAATATTATTGCCAAAGTTTGGCGGCAGAGAGCGAAAAATTCCTTTGTACATCAAAATTAACAAATTAGCAAATCATTATGTTGTTGTAATTTCGTTGCATAAACAAGAATACCCATTGTCATATAAGTTCAAGTAGATTTTTAGCATCAGGAGGAAACAGCAATGGAGAAGAAAAAAATTGCATTTTGTATCGAATGTAGAAAGGAAATAGCTTATCATTTACAAAGTACTTTATGCAAAAAGACAGTGAGAGAAAAAGAATTTAATTTTCAACTGACAGAGGCAGTATGTAATGAATGCGGTGCACAGATTGGTCTGCACGGGCTGTTAGATTTGAATGCAAAAGAAATAGATCATCAATATCGAAAGAAAGAAAATATCGTTAGCGTAGAAGAAATCGAAAAACTAATGGATGTCTATCACATTGGGAAGGCGCCATTATCGTACGCCTTAGGGTTTGGAGAGATTACAATTACCAGATATTTGTCTGGTCAAATGCCTTCTAAAGAGTATTCCGAAACAATTCGAAGAGCGTTAGAGTCTCCTCGCTTTATGAAAGAAAAACTCGAAGAAAACAGAGAAAAAGTGGGGGAAGCGGCATACAAAAAGGCAGTCAAAGCGATAAAAGATCTAGAACCATTGATGGCACTTTCAGAAAAAATGTTGGTGACGATTTCTTATATTTTCAATAAAATGGAAGAGATCACACCGCTGGCACTTCAAAAAATGTTATATTACATTCAAGGGTTCTATATGATGATGTTTGGAAAAGAGCTATTTAGTGAAGAGTGCGAAGCCTGGGTACATGGACCTGTGTATAAAAATGTATATCAGGTCTTCAAAAGTTTCCGCTATAACCCCATTGATGATGTTCGTTTTTCGCTACTTCAAAATCGATTTGTAGAATTGAACGAAAATGAAAAAAGAACCATTGATTTGATTATTAATTCTTTTGGTATGTATAGTGGAAGAATGTTAGAAAGAATTACACATAACGAAAAACCATGGTGTGATGCCAGAACGGAGTGGTTTGAATATCAGGCTTCCAATGAAATCATATCAAAATCTTCAATTTGTAATTATTTTAAAGAACTTGCGGAGTTGTATGATTTCACGTCAGTAAATGGAATTCGAGAATATATTGAATGTATGTTAAGTAAGGAGGATGTCCTATGAGCAACAACCTAGTCGTATACTTTTCTGCCAGCGGCATTACCGCCGGTGTAGCCGAAAAACTGGCGGAGGCCATTGGAGCAGACATCTGCGAGATCAAGCCTGAAATACCCTACACAAAGGCGGATCTGAACTGGATGAACAAGAATTCCCGCAGCAGTGTGGAAATGAAAGATCTGTCCTCCAGACCGGCAATGGTGAAACCAGATCTGGAACTGGATAAGTACGAAACGATCTATCTGGGTTTTCCCATCTGGTGGTATGTGGCACCCACGATTGTGAATACGTTTTTGGAAGCCTACGATTGGACGGGTAAAACCATCGTCATTTTTGCTACCTCCGGTAGCAGTGACTTTGGCGATACGTTGGCAAAACTGAAGGATAGCTGCCCCGGAGCAATGCTTACAAAGGGTAAAGTGTTCAAACGTTTGCGTTCGAAAAAGGCTTTGACCGAGTGGATCGAAAGCCTTAAATAATGATAGTTAACGAAAGCCATTGGCAGGTACCGTACTAACGATCTTGTCAATGGCTTTTTATAAAATTTGATCTTCATCAGAGGGGATGTATTCCAAAATTTCTTCTACGCGACAATGTAGGATTCGGCATAGGTCATTGATTGTGGTAGTATTGAGGGGTTTATTTTTACGAAGCTTATCGATGGTGGAACTGGATATATGATGATTTTTGATCAAAGTATAGGTTGATTCAGCAGATTTTTGCAGTGTATTCCAAAAAGGGCGATAACAGATCAATGGGAACCTCCTAAGTCATAATGAATCAATCTTAAAGTGTAATTCTTATCTTGACTATGGTCGTTAAAGGGACTATAATGCAAGGTGAATCATGCCCCGGGTGAGGGGAAAGATTGCGTATATTCTGCACAATCGAGAAGGAGGATATGTATGAAAAAAGGCAAGAGATTTCTGTCTGCTATCATGGCTTTGGTTTTGTTGATGGGTTTGTGGACCATGCCGACAGCTGCAGAAGAAATTCAAAATGCAGAAGAAACTGTAGTAGAAGAGGCTGTACTCGAGACAGAAGCAGCTGATGAAACTGCAGATGAAGTAGTTACAGAAGAAGAAACTGTAGGAGCACCGGAAACTTTGGTTCTGGGTGAATGGATCGAGAAAGTCCTGCAGAAAGATGAATGTGCATATTATACTTTTACTCCCGAGAAAACTGGAGACTACTATTTTGCTGGTGATGACTATAATGAAGAGTGCCGCGTTTTTATCGGTAGCGATGAAGTTGCGCAAGCCAGCGAAAGGGTGTGGAGATCCATCGGTGACGAGCGAGGTGCTGTATGTACCGAATATTCCCTGACTGCTGGAGTGGAATATACCTTTGAAGTCTCTCATAACTTATTAGCTGAATATACTGTAACATTCTGCGTTCTGGAATGTGCACCCGTTGAGACCATAGAAATTTGGCAGATCAAGGGTGGTGAAGCCATTTCTGAGGTGGTAGTTCGTGCCGGCGGCGTGGGTGGCAAATTAGAAGCAGAATGCAGCCCCGGTCTGGCATCGGACCGCGTAACATGGACAAGCAGTGACGAAACTGTTTTGAAAGTTTCTGCTGGAAGAGCGAAAACAGTGGAGTTGACAGGTGTTTCTGTTGGTACTGCAGTTGTGACTGCCACTGCAGAAAGTGGAGCGAGCGCAAGCTGCACAGTGACTGTTAAGGATGCTACCACTGTTCAGGCTGGTGAGAGTGTGGAAGGAAAAATGCCCGGAAGCAGTGTAGCTAATTTTTCCTTTACTCCTGAAGTAAGTGGTGAATATATTCTGCATAAAGAAGGAGACTTGTGGAATGGAAGAAGGTTCGATTTGAGCCTGAGCGGAGAAGGAGCAGTCGAGTTGGAGTCCTGGACCGAAGAATCCATGTGGGATTGGCATTATAAGTACAAACTGAATGCCGGTACCACTTATACGATTTCCGTAACCGATGCTCAGGATCTGCCTGCAAGCATGACGACTTCCTATTATTTCATTATCGAAGAAGTGCCCCATGATCCTGCTTTGAATGAAGTGAAAGCTAAAGAAGCAACCTATACCGAAGCCGGAAACATAGCTCACTATGTCTGCGATGTATGCGGTAGATTGTATGAGGATGCCGAAGGAACCACTGAGATCGCTGCCGAGGATGTGATCATTCCTAAGCTGATCAGAGCGGAAGAAAATAAAGCCCTTGTTACTAGCGATGCTGTTGATAAAGCCCTGACCGATGCTGCAGATGGTGGCGCCGTGATCATTCCTGCTGCAGGAGCCGGTGAAAATGTGACTGCTGCTGATATTCCCGTTTCTTCTTTGAAAAAGGTAGCCGAGAAGAATACAGCTCTGACTTTGGAACTGGATGGAGCAACCATGACTTTGGATGCAACCGCGCTGGAAGCCATTGCAAAACAGGTTGATTTTCCTGTGGTTACCTTGAAGATTGAGCAGATTAAGGAAGAGGATCTGACCGATACTCAAAAAACTGCCATTAAAGATCAGAATGTGGTAGGTGCTATTTCTGCTTCTATTAAAGATATCGACAAAGAGATCCATACCTTTGATGGTGGTAAGGTTACCGTATATATTCCCTTTGCACTGGCAGAAGGTGCCGAGGCTAAGGATTATTCCATTCTGTATGTGGCTGACGATGGCACCACCGAAGTAATGACCATTGCATACGAAAATGGTTACTTGGTGATGACTACCGATCATTTCTCTGAGTATGTGATCGTATATAATGCACCGAAGGCAAATGAGAACGGAAATTCTGATACCAATAAAGGTGAAGATTCTGATACTAATAAAGATGAAGGAAATAATCCTCCTACCGGTGATGCCGCTAATATCAGCATGCTGATCAGCATTGCTGTTATGGCAGCAGCTGTTCTGGTAGTAGCTGTAAAAGCAAAGAAAAGATACAACTAATAATGGGTCTGACGTGACTATTTAGTTCGCCAGTATCTACGATATCAAAAGCCATTGTCGGGAGTGGATAACTCTTGGCAATGGCTTTTTGTTATGCTATACTACAGGAAAGTTGAATGAATAAGGCAATGCCGTGAACAGTTTTGCGCCCACGGCGCAGGGAAATTAGGGAAAATAAACATGGTTTATGTATATGCACTGAATGTGCAGGATCTTCCTGATCCGCTGACAGAGCCCGGCGTAATGGAGGGCCTGTGGGAGGAACGAAAGCAGAAGATTCTGCGATATAAATTGGCACAGAGCCGTAAGCAGAGCCTGGGCGCCGGACTGCTGCTCAAATGGGCACTGCAAAGACATGGCGCAGCAGTGGAACAGCTGAGTTATGGAGCAAATGGCAAGCCGGAAGCGGAGGGGGTATATTTTAATCTATCCCATTCCGGAGAGTGGGCGGTGTGTGCCATAGGTGATGCCCAGGTGGGCTGCGATGTGGAAGAGATCGCCTCGGTGCGGAATGGCATTGCGGAGCGGTTTTTTACAGAAAACGAAGTGCAGCATTTGGCGCAATTTGAGGGCGAGCGGCGCAAAGAAGAGTTTTTTCGCCTGTGGACGTTAAAAGAAAGTTATATGAAAATGACCGGCGAAGGTATGAGCCTAGGGCTGAAGCATTTTGAGTTTGATTTGGAAGGTCAGCCTGCAGTCAGACGGGACGGAAAAGACTGCAGCTGCTATATAAAAGAGTATGAACTGCCGGGATATAAAGTGGCGGTCTGTGCGGCGAGCGCTGACTTTGCCGAGACCCTGCAATATGTAAGTACAAAAGATATAAAAATAGAAGGAGAACAATAATCATGAACAAACAAATGATCATCAACGATGTGGAACAATACAAACTGATTGCCATTCTGCGGGGCATCCCCTCAGAAAAACTGCTGCAGGTAGCAGAGGCATTGTATGAGGGCGGCATTCGTCTGTTGGAGGTGACCTACAGCGCCAACGGCAGAGTGTCTGATGAGGAGACCGCTGCCAACATTCAAAAACTGGCAGAGCATTTTGCCGGCCGCATGCACATCGGTGCAGGCACGGTGCTGACAACCAAACAGGTGCATCTGACTCAGGAGGCCGGCGGCACCTTCATCATTTCCCCCAACATGAAGCCGGCTGTCATCGAAGAAACCGTGAAGCTGGGCCTGGTGTCCATGCCCGGTGTATTCACCCCCAGCGAAGCCTGCGATGCGGTGGACTACGGCGCCGATTTTGTCAAACTCTTCCCCGTCACCAACATGGGCAGCAGCTATGTGAAAGCCATTAAGGCCCCCCTGTCCCACATCAAATTCCTGGCGGTGGGCGGCATCGACGAAACCAACATGCAGGAATATCTGGACGCCGGCGTCAGCGGCTTCGGCATTGGTTCCAATATTACCAACAAAAAGATGATCGACAATAACGACTGGGCCGGTTTGACCGCGCTGGCTAAGAAATACGTCGAGGTGGTCTGCCATGGCTAATTACATTACCATCGATTCCGGTACCACCAATACCCGCGTGAGTCTTGTGGTGGACGGCCGCATTGCAGATACTCGCAAGTTCAACGTGGGTGCGAAAAAAGGCATGGAAAACGGTCAGCTTCTGCAAGGTGCCCTGCGGAGCGGCATCGCCGATATCCTGCAGGCCAATGGAGTGAATGAGGAACAGATCGAGTGCATTTTAGCTTCCGGCATGATCACCAGCGAATTTGGTCTGGTGAATCTGCCTCATATTATCGCTCCTGCCGGAGCAAAGGAACTGCATGAATCGCTCTATCGGTGCAGCTTGCCAGAGATTTCGAAGCTTCCCTTTGTTTTTGTGCGCGGCATTAAGACCGGTGGTGATGCGTTGGAAAATGTGGACATGATGCGCGGCGAGGAAACAGAGCTGCTGGGCAGCTTCGAGGGTGCAGGCACCTATATTCTGCCGGGTTCTCATTCCAAGATCATCGAAGTGGATGAACAGGGCCGGGTGGTGCGGTTTAAGACCATGCTCACCGGCGAGATGATCGCGGCTCTTTCACAGAATACGATCTTGAAGGATGCAGTGCAGCTGCAAGACTTTGCGGTGGACGAAGAATTTCTGCTGATAGGTTATGAATATGCCCGGGATCATGGCCTGAACGAGGCGTTGTTTAAAGTTCGGATTTTGAAGAATCTGTTCGGAAAGTCGCCGGAGCAGATCTATAATTTTTACATGGGCGTGGTGCTGTGCGATGAGATCGGTCAGATTTTAGTAGGTGAGCCTGTCAAAATCGTGATCGGTGGTAAAAAGCAGATCAAAGCCTTCATGGCCAGTTTGCTTTCGAAGTTGACGGACACCGAGGTGGTTCTGATCGCCGATGAGCGGGCGGAATATGCTACGGCGTATGGCATGATTGCAGCGTATGAATATTGTTAAAATAAAAAAGTACTTTGACTATGAACGTGATAGTCAAAGGACTTTTTGCTTATGTAGTATTAAGGTCTGCGGATGAAGCAGTTGATCACTAAGGCCACAGCAGTGAGAACCAGCAGCATCAGAAAGGGGATTGTGTAGCCGCCGGAGGCTTCCAGGACTTTGCTGGATACGGTGGCGATCAAAGAACCTCCCATGACGGTGAAGGTCATGAAAGCCAGATTAGTGGGGTAGTACTTCATTCCAAAGAAGGAAGAAGTGAAAGCTGCGGTAATGGTGGGACAGGTGCCATAGGACAAACCTGTGAGGCACAGACCTACGATGCACAAGGGCAGGGAGCCAATGGATACGGCCAGCAGAGTAATGCCGGCGGCGCAGGTGGTGAGCAGGTTGGCCAGCAGCATGGTTTTACGGCGGCCGATGGCATCGAACACAGCACCGGAGAGGATGCGGCCCAGACCATTACAGATGGAAAGAACACCAACCAGAGTGACAGCCAACGATTCAGTGGAACCAACGGATAAAGCCAGATCCTTGGCAAAGCTGATTACAGAGCTGCCCACGGCAGCAAGAAATGAAAT
>JAZQUJ010000033.1:0-3469 GCA_045631245.1 Bianqueaceae bacterium | reverse complement strand
GACGATGATATCGGGTGTGATGCCCATGCCTTGCAGCTCCTTCACGGAGTGCTGGGTGGGCTTTGATTTGTGTTCACCGGAGGCTTTCAGGTAGGGAACCAGCGTGACGTGGATATACAGGGCATTCTCCCGGCCCACTTCGTGCCCCACCTGCCGGATGGCCTCGATAAAGGGCTGGCTTTCGATGTCGCCGATGGTGCCGCCGATCTCCGTGATGACTACATCAGCCTCGGCTCTACTGCCGACACTATAGATAAAGCGCTTGATCTCGTCGGTGATGTGGGGGATGGTCTGCACGGTGGTACCCAGATATTCGCCCCGGCGCTCCTTGGAGAGGACATTGGAATAAACCTTTCCGGTGGTCAGATTGGAGTATTTGTTCAAATCCTCGTCAACGAAACGCTCGTAATGACCCAGATCAAGATCTGTTTCGGCTCCATCCTCGGTCACATAGACTTCGCCGTGCTGATAAGGACTCATGGTGCCGGGGTCAACATTGATATAGGGGTCCAGCTTCTGCGCGGCCACCTTCAGCCCCCGTGCCTTGAGCAGACGCCCCAGAGATGCCGCCGTAATGCCTTTCCCTAAACCGGATACCACACCGCCAGTCACGAAAATATATTTTGTCATATACCTGCCTCCCGCAAAAAACTCACAAAAAAAGAAGAAGGCGTCCATCAGGGGGCAAAAGTCCCTTGATGAACGCCTTCGTTCAACACACGGTATTATACTGCAATGGCCCTTAATTTGTCAATTAGGGTTTCCCGCAAAAAATATTGTTCCAACGAGATTTTCATTCTATATGTTAGCCAGCGATTCCCTTATACCGCTTCCAATTGGTTCATCCATTTTCGCCTGTGAAATACGATCAGTGAAATGCCAAAGCGAATACATTCTTCAAGTGACAGTAGAAAATATACATAAGGAATGGACAACTTCCAGACGAAGGCACTTAAAAGCCCCAAAGGAACACCAAAACACCATGTACCGACCATATCAATGAACATGACATATTTTGTTCGTCCGCCACTTCGGATAATTCCGCCGCCAAGAATCATATTGAGAACCTTAAACGGAACTACAACGGCATAGGCAAAGAGGATCTGTACAGTCATGGCCTTTACCACGTTATCCACCTGATAGATCCCTACATACGCCTTGCTGGTGAAAATCACAATGATCGATAGAAATACCGAGCCAATCGCACCATAGACCACCAACTTTTTCGCTGACCAATAGGCCTTCTCGTTTTCACCACTGCCCAGGTGTTTTCCGATGATCACACTTGCCGCTTGAGACAATCCGCACAACGCACCGATCACCAAACCCTGGATGGGATTTGTCAAAGTCATAGCAGCACTGGCATCGGTACTCATGTGCCCGTAGATGGCGGCGTAGACGTTTTCCCCCAGGCTCCATACCACTTCGCATACCAACAATGGTATCAGCATAGACCAATACTGCTTCCAATTCATTCGGAGCGTTACAGTGGGTTCGCCTTCGTTAAATTTTAAAAGGGAACCGTTTTGAGAAAGCATTAGGAACATCAGCAGAAAATTGGCACATTGGGAAATTACTGTAGCAACTGCCGCACCACGCACGCCCATGGGTGAAATCCCCAGCTTGCCGAAAATCAAAATGTAATTCAAGCCAGTATTCAACAACGCTGACAGAATGCTGGCATATAGGGGAAGCCGAGGCTTTTCCAAACAGCGGAACAATGTAGAAAGAAGGGTTGCTCCAGTCATAGGAATAAAAGTTCCGGAAACCAGCATCAAATATTCTGCTGCCGCCTGACGGGTCTGCACATCCTTGGTATAAGCACCCATGATCTGATTCGGAAACAGGATACATATTACCATAAACATTCCGGCAATGCCTGCACCCAGCAGCAAGTTTGTAAAGAAACTCCGGCGGACTTCGCTTCTGTTTTTCTGTCCCAGATACTGCGCGATCATAATTCCAGCAACAGCACCAATGGCGGAAATCACCACAGAATAAATGGATGCAAACTTTCCAGCCAAGCCTACACCTGCAACATTGATCTCACCCAATTGCCCGATCATGATTTGATCTACCATACTGAAAGAGGATTGCAGCATGGATTGCAGTGCCACTGGAATCGCTAAGGCGCATACTGTTTTGAAAAAATGCTCCTGCTGTTTCATAGGGCACCTCCCCATTGATTTGTTTTCATTGTAGCAATCGGAAAGTGGAATTACAAAGGTTAAGTATGTAACTATTTACAAAATATAGGTCGTAGATTTATGCAATTTAACTTGTGCTTTCGTGCTGCTGCGTACTACCAAAGACACTGGCAATTTCGCTTCTGTGCAGATTTCTTTACCTTCTCTCAGTTCTTGCAGCTTTCTGACAGCAATTTTTGCACGCAAAGCACCATCCTGTTTTATTGTGGTTAAAGTTGGAGTGACCATTTCACACATAGGCGTATCGTCAAAGCCTGCCACCGAAATATCCTCTGGCACCGAAAAGCCCTGCTCAATCAGGAAATGCATCAAATCTATAGCGTAGTAATCTGAAACTGCAAACACAGCGGATACCTGTTGAAATTGCTCCAAATGTGTCTTGTAAAATGACTGCCTCTGCTCCTTCTGCATTGGGATCAGTAAAAGCTCTGCCTTTCCGGGGGCAAAGCCCTCGGAAAATCCGCAGAATCGCTCCATATCTACGCAAGTGTCATTATCCGAGATGCACAGGGCAGTTTGGTGCCCCAACGCTCGGAAATGGCATCCCATTTGATAGCCGCCACTAAAATTATCAATGGTAATATTCAAGAGCCGCTCCGGATGCTCGCAATAACCGTCATAAACAGCAAAGGGAATTCTCATATGATTGCGTAAATACATATAATCCTGATCACAAAAGCCAATCACAACGATTCCCTCCATGTTCCACATGGAAGAAAATCGAATGATCTCCTCTGCATACTTGGCCTTTTTCACCATCATAAATTGGCCGCTGGCTTCGATTTCCGTAGACAGGAAGTTTAAGGAGGAGGCGATGAAAAAATCGTCCAGAGTATGTCCTTCGTATTTTTCATGATCATTGACGAAGACCCCGATGATTTTGGAACTATTCCGGGCCAGGAGAACTCCGGCCATGCTGGGAATATACTGGCGTTCTTCCAGTAAGGCTGTTACACGCTGAACGGTTTCATCGGAAACCTTATTTGTTTTACCGTGGATCACATTCGATACCGTAGCGGTGCTTAGTCCTAATTCCTCCGCAATGTCACAAATCCGCACCCGCTGTTCCATCCTGTTTTCCTCCTGGTCATGAGATGCCTTTATTCTATTCATTTTCTGCAGTCAAGTCAAAGATTATCCGCATAACCTAATCAAAATACGAAGAAAAACCACCCACAGAAAGCTCTCTTTCCATAGGTTGTGTGATCGTTAAGTATCCAAAGACTTGTATTCTGTTCCCGTGTTTAAAACTGCTTCTGAAT
>JAZQUJ010000032.1:0-35969 GCA_045631245.1 Bianqueaceae bacterium | reverse complement strand
CCGCCTCATGGAGCAGAGCGGCGTGCATGTATCGCCGGTATATGATGGTACCGCTTCCCCGGTGACCTTAACCGATGACCACGGTCCGGTGGACTTTTACCTGCTGCCCTTCATTAAACCCGCCCATGTGCGGCGCTATTTTCCCGAGGCGGACATTGCCTCCTACACCGATGCCCTGCAGGTGGCCATTGCTGCCCTGCCCATCGATCCGACTCGGCGCAACGTGCTGATCACCCATCAGTTTGTGACCGGCACTTCCCGCTCCGACTCTGAAGAAATATCCGTAGGCGGCACCGATAATGTGGACGCTTCTGTTTTTGCGCCCTTTGACTATGTGGCACTGGGCCATATTCACGGTCCACAGAATGTGACCGTGCAGGCCGACGCGCTTTCCGATGCCGATTCGTCTGCAGCAACAGCACTGGCCCGTTACTGCGGCACGCCGCTGAAGTATTCTTTTTCTGAGGCCAAGCACGAAAAATCGGTGACTGTGGTGGAACTGGGTGAAAAAGCGATTCGCCCGGCCGATCTTTCCGCCCAGTTGTCGCTCTATTCAGAAGCGCAGCCCTGCGTTTCCCTTCGCACCCTGCCCCTGACGCCTCTGCACGATCTTCGTGAGATCCGCGGCACCTACATGGAGCTTACTGCAAAGTCTTTTTACGAAGGAACCGCCACCGACGACTATCTGCACATCACCCTCACCGATGAGGAAGATATTCCCGATGCCATGAACAAGTTGCGGGTCATCTATCCGAACCTGATGAAGTTGGACTACGATAACACCCGTACCCGCTCCGTAGGTCACGTGGAAGCCGAAACCCGCATCCAGACCCTGTCGCCTCTGGAGCTGTTTTCTCAGTTTTATGAAACCAAAAACGGTCAGCCTTTGAGCGCTGAACAAGAGCAGATCGCCCAGCAGCTGATCAGCCAAATATGGGAGGAGAATCTATGAGACCTTTAACTTTGACCCTCTCCGCCTTCGGCCCCTACGCCGGCTGCACCACTCTGGAACTTTCCCAGTTGGGTGAAAACGGTCTTTACCTGATCACCGGCGATACCGGTGCCGGCAAGACCACCATCTTCGATGCCATCACCTTCGCCCTCTACGGCGAACCCAGCGGCGCCCAGCGTGATACCTCGATGCTCCGTTCCAAATATGCGGATACCGATACCCCCACCTTCGTGGAACTGACCTTTTCCTACAGCGGTCAGACCTATCAGATCCGCCGAAATCCTGAGTACGAACGTCCCGCCAAGCGAGGCGGCGGCGTAACCAAGCAGCGGGCCGAGGCTCAGCTGACCTATCCCGATGGCCGCGTCGTCACCAAAACGCGCGACGTGGACACCGCTGTGCGCGACCTTTTAGGCATCGACCGCACTCAATTTGCCCAGATCGCCATGATCGCCCAGGGCGACTTTTTGAAGCTCCTTCTGGCCTCCACCGAGGATCGTCAGGAGATCTTCCGCAAACTGTTCAAAACCGATTACTACCGAAAATTCCAAGATGAACTGCGCCAGCGCTACAATGCCGCCTACGCGGACCATGCCCGCCTGAAGCAGAGCATCCAACAATATGTGGAGGGCATCCAGTGGGAGACTGCTGAAACGTCGGCCACCGAACGCCCCCTCGCCGAGACCCTGGAGCTTTTGACAGCGCAGCTGGCCCAGGATCAGGAAACTTCTGATCGACTTGCCACCGACCTTTCGGAACTGGATCGGCAGCTGGCCGCCGTTAACACCCGCCTTGGCAAAGCAGAAACTCTAAAAAAGGCGCAGGCCGCCCGTGCCGAAGCTCAGATCCGCCTGGAACGCACCACTGCTGCCCTCGCTTCTTTCACCGAGGCCCATGCCGCAGCCATTGCGCGCCAGCCCGAAATCGATGAGTTGTCCACAAACATCACAAAGGCGCAGCTGGAACTGCCCAAATATGATGACCTATTAAAGCTCGATGCCAACCTGCAAAAGCAGCTGACGCTGCAAAAAAATCTTGCAGGCCGCCTTGCCGCTGCCCGTCAGCAAGAGCAGCTGCTCACTGCTAAGCTTGCAGTGCTGCAAGAGGAACTGGAAGGGCTTCAGAACGCAGCCGCCGACCGAGAGCGATTCGCTGCCCTGCTTTCCCAGCAGCAGGCTTTGGCGAAAAAACTGTCCGATATAGAGCAACTCACTCTGCAGTACGACCGCGCGGTGGCTCAGTATCAGGCCAGCCGTCAACAGTATACTGAACTTTCTGCCCGGTACCAACGGATGTATCAAACCTATTTAGACGAGCAGGCCGGTATTTTGGCCTCTGGGCTAATCGCCGGTCAGCCCTGTCCGGTGTGTGGTTCCTTGGAGCATCCGGCGCCCGCCAGTTCTTCCGAAGGAGCACCGACTCAGGAACAGCTGAAGAAAGCGCAGGCTCAAAGTGAGGCCGCTGCCACTCAGATGCAGCAGGACAGCGAAAAGGCCAGTGCTTTGAAAGCCCAGCTGGATACCTTGGCAGCAGATGTGGCAGATGTAGCTCTCTCTGTGGATCAAATGATGGCGCAGGTTTCCGACACCCAGATGCAGCTGCAGATGGCAGAAAAGAATTCGAAGCGAAAGGCTGTATTGGATGCGGAGCTGCCGAAACGCCAAACTGCTTTGACCTCCGCTTCTGATTCCATTCGCGAACTGGAACGCCAGTTGGCGGTGGCGGAAACAGAAATTGATGCTTTGAAACGCAGCCGTACCGAATTGAAACAATCTTTGGCTTATGAAAATCAGACCGAAGCTACTAAGGCCTTGTCCGCTTTGACCGCCCAGCGCAGTAATCTGCAGCAGGCGATCACTGCTTCGGCCGAGAAACTCGAAAAAGCCAAGATGCTGGATCAGCAGTTAAAGGCCCAGATCGCGACTTTGGATGAGCAGATTGCCGGTGCCGAGGCTATTGATCCGGATGAACAACTCCGACTGAAGGCCGATTTGTCTGCCCAGATTCAGCAGCTGAAGAGCGAACAGCTTCGTCTGGTTTCGCGCCTGCGCGCCAATGAGACTGCTTTGCAGCGGATTCAAACTCAATCGGAGGCTATCACCCTCGTGGAGGGCAAGCTGATCCAACTGCAGGCGCTTCATAATACCGCCAACGGTCAGATCGCCGGGAAAGAAAAGATCAAGTTGGAAACCTATATCCAAATGACCTATTTTGACCGGATCATTGCACGGGCCAATACCCGCTTTATGGTGATGTCCGGCGGACAATATGAACTGAAACGTGCCACCGTGGCGGACAACAACCGCTCCCAGAGCGGTCTGGATCTGAGTGTGATCGATCATTACAATGGTTCCGAGCGCAGTGTGCGTACCCTGTCCGGCGGTGAATCCTTCAAGGCTTCTCTGTCGCTGGCGCTGGGTCTTTCCGATGAGATCCAATCCTCCGCCGGAGGCATTCGCCTAGATACCATGTTTGTGGATGAAGGCTTCGGCTCCCTGGATGAAGATTCCCTGCGTCAGGCCATGCAGGCTCTGGCCGGTCTGGCCGAGGGCAACCGTCTGGTGGGCATCATCTCCCATGTGTCGGAGCTGAAGGAAAAGATCGATAAACAGATCGTGGTAAAAAAGGACCGCAGCGGCGGCAGCAAGGCTGCCATTGTGGTGTAAGATCCGGAGGTTTTTATGAAACCCCTTCGCATTTCCGATCGAATTTATCACTATCCGGCAATTGAAATGCCTCTGGCCGCCGATGTGGGCGTTGTGGAAGGTGACACTTATACCTGGCTGTTTGATCTGGGGCCCCACGCTGCGGCCATTCAGGCCCTGCAGTCGTTTCAGACCCTTCAGACACTTCGTACTCCACAGGCGCCGAATCCTGCTAAACCCCTCTGTTTGGCGTTGTCTCATTTTCATCAGGATCACATAGCCGGTTTCGATCAGCTGCCACTTCACGAACTGTACGTAGGCAAACACACTTACAAATACACCCACCGCGGCATTGTGGTGGAGTCTGATCTGTATATCGATGATGGTGTCAAAATCCATCTTTTCCCTCTGCCCTCTACCCACGCCAAAGGAAGTTTGGGTATGGAAGTGGATGAGACCTATGCTTTTTTAGGGGATGGAATCTATCCCATGCATAAAAATGGACAGGCTTTGTACAATGCCAACCTGTTGGCGGATCAGCTGCGGGGGCTTCGTTCTTTAAAGGCCGAATACTTCTTGCTCAGTCATGATGATCCCTTTGCACATCGTAAAGAAGAAGTCATTGCAGAGCTGGGAGCCATTTATGCCAAACGTCAGGCACAGAGTATGTATATTCAAATTTAAATTCAAAAAAGTCGTGACCGTAAGAAATCCAAATGATTTTCTTATGATCACGACTTTATTTTTACTCGATACAATATACCTTGGCAGTTTCATCGCCCCACTTGCCGCGAATGATCTCCTCGACGGTTTCATCAAAGATCTCCACCGGCGGCTCTTCAGCTTCGTTTCCGCCATACTGTCCCAGCATGCCGCCTGCCTGTTGGATGTAAGTGTTGCCGCTCAGCTTCGCACAGTACTCATCTTTAAGTGCTACCAGATGCAGCATCCGATAGGCGCAGCGATCGAAAATGTTATCTTCGATTTTGAAGTTTCGGGCGGTGTTGATGTAGCTCCAGCCCTTGATCAGCGCTGGGGTGTGTACGTTGTGCCGTTGCTGTCCCCAGCCATAGCCGGACAAGCGAATGAAATTGTCTTTCATAAGCACATTTTCCATTGTGCTTTCTCGTTCACCTTCAACCTGATCCAGAAAATATTCAATGCCGTATACGCACTTTTCCACCAGATTACCGGTGTATTCAATATTTCTCTGCAGAATCTTTTCTTTTGTAGTGAACTGATGGGTGATAGCTGCATCGTATACTTCATAAATACAATTATTCTTTACTGTATATCCATCGCAACCGCCGTAGATCTCAATGGCATTGCCGAAGCGGGTCACACTGCCACGGCGTCCCTGCGGATAGTTAGGATCGGTTCCGCTATAATGCTGAATGCAGCCGCCGATCCAACCCATTTCGCAGTTGGTCACCGTCAGATTTTCCACCTGACCGCCTACACCAATACCGTGCATACCCACATATTTAATGCACAGATTGTCGATGGTCACATCCTTCGAATCATAGGCCGATATCATGTGAACTCTGGCCAGTGCTTCGATATCGCTAAACACCTCTCCGGGATTTCCCTGATCGCAACGTAAATACAAATCGCCCAAGCCTTCATCCGGCACGGGGATCGGAAAATCTTCGCCCTTGGAAGGTGCCGTGGACAGATTCCCATCAAAACACCAGAACAGATCCAGATCCTTCGTCATTTCTTCCTGCATAACGAAGATCTTTTCTTCGTTATCACGGCAGAGGAACTGTCCATCACGATAGCTGGGGATCAATTTACGGGAGTGCTTTTCACCTTCATTAAATACCAGCGTACCCACATCCAGAATTTTTTCTTTCAATTTCCAAATACTATGTTCCGGATCCGCTAACTCCCATAGCATCGAATCACCCAGTGGCTTTTTCCAGGAATAAAACTTCGGCTTTTCCCCTTCACCGTAAGCACCATAGGTCACGCCGTTCTGCGCTTTGATCCTTCCTCGGAATAGGTCGCCGCGTTTAAAAAGAACACCATCGCCGTGGCAAAGCTCCGCTTCCGATACCTGATTCAAAGTTTTCCAAGGAGTTTCCGGACTTCGACCATCGTTGGTATCATCGCCATCGTTGCTGACGTAATAGGTTGTGCCTTGGATATTTAAACAATCCTTCGTATTTAGAATTTCTTGTTTTCGTATATTAAAAAGTGATTCCTGATTTTTCAGGAATACGGAATCTGCCTTCAACATAGTGCTCTCTCCCGTAATTAGAAGTAATTTTCCTTATCATACCAAGAAAGCTACCATACTGTCAACTTAACCTTACTCCACCGTCATGGTCGATCCGATAAACAGCGGTATATTATTTTCGCAGTCGATCAGCATATACACAAAGGGACGATCCAGCGTAACCTCTTTGAACTCTGCTATCTCCATAGCCCCTTCCGCCCTCATTTCCACCGCGGTGGCGGCCCCAGCCCGAGTGCCGGTCTCCGAAACAGAAATGAAGGTCTTGTGAATCACCCGGCTGATCACAATATTCAGTCCGTCACTCACTGTACCGATATGCGGAAACTCTGCCAGCTGTGCATCAAAGGCATTCGGCATGCCCATCTCTTCCAGAATATCGCTCATCTCCACGTCGTATTCACTTTCAAACTTCGGCATAGAAGCAAATACCGGAAGTCCCTCAGGCGAAGCCAGCATTTTCCTCAAATGCTCGCCGGTCAATGAGGATACATACTCAGCCACCGATACTCCCTCATTGGGCAGCAGGGCTACAAAGGCATAGGCCTGATCATCGTAGTATTTAATAAAACCGGTAGCCAGCTCATCTTCCAAATAGCTGAATTCCTCCGAATTCATCATGGTCACTTCTGTTTCCGTGCCATCCTCCAGCGTAAAGATCTTTCCCTCGCGAACCTGAAACTCCTCATAGGGTTCCTGCCACTTGGCATCGAAGGCGAGAGCATTCACCAAATACATGATGGCATCTTCGGGGATACGATCCAGAATCGTAGGAATCATTTTATCTGTCTTATAGTTGACCCAACCATTGATTTCCTCCAATGTGGTTTCATCAAAGGGCGCTTTGTACACATCCGCACCGTAATAGTTGGCATTAGTCTGCAGGAACTCAGGGTTCACCTGAAACATCTGCTCATCATCGATGAACCAAATGGAGTTGGCCATACTCAGTTTATAGGTATCCTCTTCCGGAAGCTGTGCCATATAATCACGAATATAACCGTTCAATTCCTGTACCGGAATTCCAAACACCGTTTCCATTTGGCTCAGAGTTTCTCCCTCCGCACCATTGGCCGTCATGGCCAGTGCAGTTAACACTGAAACAGGTGATACTAACGTATTCTTTTCCTCTTCCAGACAGTGCTGGAACAGCCGCACAGCAAAATCAGTCACTCCCGCATGCAAAGTCTCCGGTTCCACCGGTGCACAGTCGCACTCCTCGTCCTCCTGTCCCTGCTTAACAGGCTTAATATTTTTCATCAAATTATTGGAATCATCATAGGAATTTTTTTCTTTCTCAGCGCCGCAGCCAACAGACAAACAAAGTATTGTCATAGCTAACAACAACGCGATCCATTGTGACACTTTTAAATGCTTCATTTTATTTTTCCTCCATTACAGGTACGCCGCACAAAGAGTCTTCGACTGCTCTTAAGCATTGAATCGTTTCACTAAAGACTTCCGGATCCACCTGTATACAAACAGATTCCATTCCATCCACCATAATAAAGCCACCGTTATACATTCGAAGATTGATCGTCATGCCATTATCCAAATATAGAAACAGATGATACAAAGCACGGCCGTGCAGCCCGGCATCTTCGGTATATACAAAGGGTGAATCCAGCATGACTTCCACCAATGCATACACCTGCTCCGTAGCTTCTTCATCTAGCGGATAGGGTACACCGGAAGAAGTCCACCGCGGCTGACTGATGCTCTTAGCCTTAAAACTTCCATCGATTTTAAATCGCTTCTCCAGAAGATCCGCTCCTGTATACAGGGTTATGTCGTTATCGTTCATATAGATCACCACAGACTCGTTCATGCCGATTTGACATAGTACAAAGTCGGTATCAAAACCATTCACGGCATAAATATCACCGCTGGTCGTACCCGCAAAATCCACATAACCATCTTCCTGAGTCCATTCATCGATCAGTCCGGTGACGGTTCCTAAGCGTTCGCCAATCAGTTGGGACGCACCTTCCAATACAGTATATTCAACGTAACAACGACCTTGATAGATGAACAGACTTACCATATCGGCAGCTACATCCGGATCATCACATAGATCCACCATCAAAGGCTCAATGGTCACACCCGCGGCTTCCGGTAGAGCGGCACCGGCGGCAGTGTTGCTAGTCTCGCCCTCTGATCTTTCCAAATTATCAACTTCAATATCTTCCGCTTCTTCGGTTGTTGTTTCCTCTTCTATCGCTTCTTCCGTGGTATTTTCTGTTTTTTTCTCTGCAGCCCCTTCTGTTGCAGTTTCCAAGCCATCCGCTGTCAAATAATCGGCACTTTCCGGCCTGCTGCCCAGTTTGATCCATCTTCCTGCGAAAACAGATCCCACCAGTACACACAGGCAGGCCGCAATAGCCCCCAGGCGATGCCACTGGAAACTTCGCCTTTTTTGCGGCGCCCGCCGCAGCTTTTCCACTTCCAGCAGCAGGTCGTCGTCCAGCATTCCCAGGGCGTCCTGCAGTTTTTCTTTATTATCACTCATAGTCGATAGCCCTCCTTTTCCAAATGAGCTTTCAGGCTCAAGCGTAGACGGTGCAGCATGCTTTTTGCCTTCGACTCACTCATTCCGCAGTATCTTGCCACCTCCCGAAGGGGATCCATGTAGAAGTAGCGGCCAATGAAAAGATGGCGGGCCTCAGCGGGCAGGCTGCGTACAAAGTCATTAATGACCGCCGCCAGCTGCTTCGTGTCGATTTCCTGCTCCACATTTCGGCTGTCCGTAACACAGTCGGCAAGCTCGGAAAGGGACGTGATGCACTCCGTGGGCACGCGTTTGCCGCGATGCTTCTTTCTAAACAGGTCGATGGATACACTTCGGGTGATTTTGGCAAGATATGCCGACAATACATTAGGTCTGTTGGGAGGCATCGATTCCCACGCGTTCATATATGTATCGTTCACGCTTTCCTTGCTGTCTTCCTCATCGGCCAAAATATTGTTGGCAATGGCAGTCAAATACCGCCCGTATTTTTGATCTGTCTCTGTGATGGCGGCTTCACTCCGCTGCCAGTATAAATCGATGATTTGGTCGTCGCGCATAGGCTCTGCCTCCTTTCCTTTTTGATCTTTTCGTATTGTCTTTAGGCGCCTACACTATATAAGTCGTCAAAAATCGTCTCAGGTTGCACGAAATTGAAAAATTTTTCAAACTTTATTTTCTCATTATATCTTGTCAAAAGCCCCAGCACAAGTGTACAATACTTTAAAATTACGATTCGCCGCGCGGCGGCCAAGCTGCTTGCGCAATTCCCTTTCTGGAGGTTATCATGATTCAAGAATATACACAATATACCGATGTACTTGTTTTAGGCAGCGGCCCTTCCGGCTTCTGCGCTGCCTATACCGCTGCGAAACTGGGCGCCAAGGTTCTGTTGGTTGAACAGAACGGCGACGTGGGCGGCATTTCCACCTCCGGTCTGATGAGCCATTGGACCGGCAGCTGCGGCAGTCCCTTATATTATGAAATTTTGCGTCGTAGCGCCGAGAAAAACGAGGGCGAGCACCACGGCGAGATCACCATTTACATTGACCCTGAAAAACTGAAGACTTTATATTTAGAAATGTTGGAAGAGGTAGGCTGCGGATTGATGCTGTACACCTTCGCCGAGGATGCCATTGTGGAAGGCGATGAACTGAAGGGTGTATCTGTCATCAACAAGACCGGCCGTACCAAGATCTATGCCAAGGTCATCATCGATGCCACCGGCGACGGCGACATTGCCGCCAAGGCAGGTGCCGAATTCGTTCTGGGCCGTGAGTCTGATAATAAAATGCAGCCTGTTACCCTTATGTTTAAAGTGGGTGGTGTGGACTACGACCGCGCTGTCTTCCTCGGTTCCTTCGAGAGCACCTATGAAACCGAGCGTGGTGAGCTGCAGGCTCTGGCTAAGATCCATATTCCTGCGCCCGCTGGTCATCTGCTGGTGTACAAATCCACCCTGCCCGGCGTGGTTACCTGTAACATGACCAATGCCATCGACATCGACGGCACCAAGGCTGAGGATCTGACCAAGGCCACCATCATTTGCCGCCGCCAGATGGATAGCATCATTCAATATCTGCGTGAATTTGTGCCTGGTTACGAAAATTGCTACATTATTAGTTCCGCTTCCCTCATGGGCGTGCGCGAGACCCGTCATTTTGTGGGTCAATACACCCTGAACGAAGATGACATTCTGGCCTCCCGCGTTTTCGATGACTATGTGGTAAAAGACGCTTCCTTTAACTTTGACGTACACAACATTACCGGTTCCGGTTTGGACAAGACCGGCGTACAAAAGCACTTCCCCCAGATCAAAGGGTATACCATTCCTTATCGCTGTCTGGTGCCGATTCGCATGCAGAATCTGCTGCTTTGCGGTCGCAACATTTCCGGTACCCATATGGCTCATTCCAATTTCCGTGTCATGCCCATCTGTGCCGGTATAGGCGAAGCCGCCGGTGCAGCAGCTGCCATTGCTCTGCGAGATGATTTGAAGGTTCACGAAGTAAAAGCCGAACAGATCCGTGAGCTGATTTTCTAATTTTAGGCTGTGACGAACTGTCTGATTCGCATCCTCACCTTTACTTTTAGAGACTAACAAGGTATAATTATATTGTTGTTTGACCCGCTTCAAACAACGCTTTTACCATAATCGATAACAAACCCGGAGATTTATTATGTTTCAATTAAAACCTTATTTTGCTCCTGATTTCACTCAGGAACGTTTTGTATCTGCTCCCAATGCTGTTTTGGCTCCCGCTCCCTTCGACGGCGTGGCTCCTGAGCAGTATCATGCCATGAGCATTTTCCCCGAATATTTCAAGATCGACGGTCAATGGCTGCTGGCTGAGGAAAGCCGCATGGATTGTGTTGCCGTTTATGAAAATGGCCGCATTTTCGTACGCGAATTCCGTCTGCTGAAGAAAGGCGACATGGTGGTTGTGGGCCGCACTGAAAACTGTGAAGATGGTATTTTCATGCATACTGATGGTTTTGCCGAAGCCAGCGGTGCCAAAGATGCCTTTGCTTTCCGCACCGGCCGCTCCCGCGAAACCGCCTTCTCACGCGACTACGATGAGTTGTATGAGCTTCTGCGTCATGACCGCGAACATGGTAAGATCGTTTGGGTCATGGGCCCGGCTTTTTCCTTTGACAGCGATGCCCGCAAAGCCATGAGCAAGTTGGTGGAGCATGGTTATGTGGATGCGATCTTGGCCGGTAATGCCTTGGCCACCCACGATTTAGAAGGTGCTTATCTGCGTACCGCTCTGGGTCAGGATATTTATACCCAGGAATCCATGCCCAACGGTCACTACAATCATTTGGATACCATTAACCGTGTGAAATATCATGGCAGCATTGCTGAGTTTATCCGCAAAGAGAACATTGACAATGGTATTATTTATAGCTGTGAAAAATATGGCGTTCCCTATGTACTGGGCGGCTCCATCCGTGACGATGGTCCCCTGCCTCCTGTTTTCGGCAATGTATACGAGGCACAGGATGCCATGCGTAATCAGGTGCGTGAGGCCACCACTGTGATCTGCATGGCCACCACACTGCACACCATTGCCACCGGCAACATGACTCCTTCTTTCCGCGTGCTGCCCGATGGTACCGTGCGTCAGGTTTATTTCTACTGCGTTGATATTTCCGAGTTTGCTGTAAACAAGCTGGCTGACCGCGGCAGCCTGTCTGCCCGTGGTATCGTGACTAACGTACAGGACTTCGTGGTAAACCTGGCTAAAGGTTTGGGAATTTACGAATAAACTCAATTACATAGTTGGAAGCTAACTTAAAATAGCTTCAGATTGGAGATTTCTATGTTGCTTTCTCAAGCTAAGGATCCTGCTTTCTGGCAAACGGTCCGCACCGATGCTGCCTATCAGCCTATCATTGAACATCTACGATCCATCTATGAATCTTCTTTTTACAATGAAATACCTGCGCTGCCTTATCATGCTCGCATGCGGTTCTATTCCGATGGTGACCGCAGCGAGTTTGAGGCGCCCTATTTTCGCCGCCGTGCTTTTCTTGCAACTGCGGCTCTTTTGTTTCTCATTTATCCTGAAGAAACCCACTATTTGAACGAAGTGCACCGAGTTCTTTGGGCCATCTGCGATGAGTATACCTGGGCTGTTCCGGCCCATACCAATGGTACCCTGGAAGATGACCTAACCAACGTGGATCTATTCAATGCTGAAACCGGTTTCACCCTTGCAGAACTGTGCTATCTGTTGGCCGACCATCTGGATCCGTTAGCCAAAGCCCGCGCCGAACAGGAGGTTCGCAAACGTGTGATCCAAAATTATTTACACCGTACCTTCTGGTGGGATACCTCCACCAACAACTGGGCCTCTGTCTGCGCCGGTAATGTGGGTGGTGCTATGATGTATTTAGAACCGGATCTTTTCAAGGAGCAGCTGCCCCGCCTACTGGATACCATGCGCTGCTTCCTTAGCGGCTTCCCTGAAGATGGTACTTGCATGGAGGGCT
This sequence comes from Bianqueaceae bacterium, assembly GCA_045631245.1. Taxonomy (GTDB): domain Bacteria; phylum Bacillota; class Clostridia; order Lachnospirales; family Bianqueaceae; genus CALWPV01. Next base: position 23,628 of record JAZQUJ010000032.1, on the reverse strand, counting down.
TTGGTTACTGGCACTATGGTTTTGGTAACTATGTTTGGTTTGCTGATCTGCTGTACCAGTTCTCAAACGGTGAAATGGATCTGCTCGCCTGGCCCAAGATCGAAGCCATTTCTGGTTATGCGCAGCGCTGCTTCCTGCGAGGCGGAACCACCATCAGCTTCTCCGACGGACAAAAGAATGGTCGTGCAGACAGTGCAATGGTCCATTATTTAACGCGTCGTTTTCCGAACAGTGTTCAGCTTCTTCCTCCGGCCTATTCGACCTACTCAAAAGGAAATGTAACCTGGATGCAGTCGCTGCGCAATTTGCTCTATGTGGATTTTCATGCCGAGGCCCCCGAAAAGCAATTAGAAAACTATGATCTGCCCTATGCTGGACAGGTGATCGTCAACGAAACCGCCTATTCTTTGGCCGTGAAAGCCGGTACCAACGCTGAACCCCATAATCATAACGATGTGGGCAGCTTCATATTGTCCACCCAGGAGGGTCAGATCCTCTGCGATCTGGGAGCCGGCACCTATACTCGTCAATACTTCCGCCCGGAGACCCGTTACTCGATCTTCTGCAACTCCTCCCTCAGCCATAATGTGCCCATTGTCAACGGACAGGCTCAGTTGGCCGGTAAGGAGTATAACGGAACCATAACCCACGAGGGCAATGTGATCACCGCTGAACTGGCCTCCGCTTACGGCCAGCCCACTTTCACCAAGCTGACCCGCTGTCTGCAGCATCTGCCCCATCAGGTGATTCTGACCGACTCCTTCGCTCCTGACTATGAAAGTTTGACGGAGCGCTTCATTTCTCTCTTCAAACCGGAGATTACAGGCGACCAAGTGCATATTGCCGGCATCACTCTTTCCTATGATCCTGCTTGCGCCGTTCCTTCCATCCACGAGGAAACACATCCTCTGCATGGTTTCACCGGTGCAACCGTCCCGGTTTTCTGTCTGGATTTCGAATTAAAACCCGGACTGGATCACATCCAATTTACCATTCAAATTTAAAAAGCTAACAATGTAGCAAAGGCTGTCTCCTTTCAAAAAGAGACAGCCTTTTTCATGCTTTAAATATTCAGTTTATTTTTTACCCAGCCAATCACGTACTCCGCAACCTCCGGCACGCTCTTCTCGGTTGTGTCAAACACGTCAAAGGGCATATCCGCCAAGCGGTCATGGGTTTGAAAATAGTGATTATATTCCACCGAACTTTGGATCCAGCCTTCATCGGTGATCTTACGGCCTTCAGTCATGCGGCGCCGTAGCTCCGCTTCTTCGCACACCAGTGCCAAACAGTGGATCTCACCGATGAACCGTCGATTGTATGCGTGATTCAACTTATCCAAGTTCCCTGCCATGGTCCACAACACGGTTCGACCGCTCTGCATAATATTCTTGGATAGGCTCTCCACCTGCTCGATCTGGTTAAAATAGTCTTCCTGGGTGTCATGGGGCATGATGCTGTGAAACATGTCGGCATCCAAAACAACAAAATCCTGCTGCTGTTTCATAATTTCGATACCGGTGGTGGTTTTGCCCATGCCGCTGCAACCGGTTAAAATAAAGAGAGGCATCGTTTTAAACTGCCACGTTTCACCACACTTTGGACACCGAGCCTGATTTCCCATGACTACCTTGTCCCAGTCATAGTTTCCGCAGCGCGGACAGATCCCGATCATTTGAGCGCCCCTCTCTTCTTTTCAATGATCGCCCGGATCTCCTCACAGGCTTTAGGCGTACCGGCCAGCACACTGCAGGGCGCCTCCATGTCGATGGGGCTGCCGTCCACCTGAGCGATCACGCCGCCAGCCTCTTCTACAATCAGCGAAGCGGCCGCATAATCGTAGGGTTGTAATTTGAACTCGAGGAAGCCCACGTTCCGGTTTGCCGCCACGCGGCAAAGATCCAGGGCCGCCGAGCCACCACTACGGATGGAAAGGCTGTTCCAGAAGATCTCCTTCACGGTGTCAAAGAGAAGGTCCATGTTGGCTTCGTTGTAACGGGCGCAGCCAAAGGCCACGATGCCCTCGCCGATCCCAAGATTTTCCGCATGAATCGGGCGACCGTTCATGAAACTTCCCTGACCGCGCACGGCGGTGAACATCTCGTCCACGTAAGGATTATACACAAAACCCGCCACCATCTGCTTTTGATAGGCCAAGCCCACGGAGATGCAGCTGAAGTTGTAGTCGAACATGAAGTTTGTGGTGCCGTCGATGGGGTCGATGTAAAAGGTGTAGCCGTCGGCGGATGCCTGCTGCTTGTTGCCATCGGTGGCCTCCTCGCCGAAATAGGTCGCGTCCGGAATGAGTTTCTGGAATTCATCAATTAGATATTCCTGAACCTTTACGTCGTATTCGGTAACGAAGTTGGCAAGGCCTTCCTTCTTTTCGATTTGATCGCTGCCCGCGTGGGCATTTTTAACGATCCGGCCTGCCTCGCGGACGATGGCTTCTATAGATTCATATAATTTCATACTTACACTTCCTTTTTTGTTTTACACATAATACCGGCAACTACCACCGCCGCCACACCGCTGATGAGTTTACCCACCACCATAGCGGGCACGTAGGCCTCGCCGAAAGACAGGGTGAACGCCAGATGATCGCCGAACACGAAGGCCGCGGACACCGCAAAGGCCATGTTGATGATCTGTCCCCGTTCGTTCATCTTTTCGATAAGGCTGAAGGTGGGGATGCTGTTGGCCAGCGATGAGATCAGACCCAGCACCGCTGAGTCGTTAATGCCAATGTGGCTGCCAAGGGCAGCAAAAGGACGACGGCCCAAGCGGGAAATCAGGGCGATCAGCGGAAAGATGCCCGCCAGCATGATGGCGATGTCACTGGTGATGACGAAACCATCCATGATGGGCAGCATATGGGGGATCAGTTCGATCTTGGTGATGTGGGTAAATACGCCGGCAGCGAGACCAATGGTAATCAGGCCGGCTACGACAACCCCTATGATCTCGAAGATCCGGCAGGTCACGGCCGGTTTGCAAAGCAGTCCTAAACAGGTGATCAAGGCCATCAGCAGTACCGGCAGCAGGTTCAGGAGCAGGGTGCCGAAATGGATTCCCAACATCAGTCCAGATACAATGCACCCCAAAGGCATAGTGGCAATGCCGCAAAGAATTCCCTTCAGAACGACCTTATGATGGGCTTTATCGATCATTTTCAATGCAACGGGAATCGTAAAGCACAGGGTGACGCCCATCATGGAGGCCACCACCAAGCCATTAAATGCTCCCAGTGTTTCCGATGCCGCGAGTTCCCGGGCCACGGAGGCACCACCCATGTCGTTGGCAATGAAGCTGCCCAGCACGGAAGGATCGATGCCCGTCACATTTGAGAAGGGTGTCATCACCGGAGCCAGCAGCTGCGCCAGGGTTGGAGCAATACAGATCATGCCCACCATGGCCAGCGCCAATGTACCGGCGGCTAGGATTCCCTTTTCGAATTCATCACCCAGCTTCAGGTGGTTGCCCGTGATCTTGTCCAATGCACCGAGCAAAGCAAAGGCAGCAAATATGAATTTTAAAACTTGCAAATCAAGTACCTCTTATATGTAATATCCATTCCTACAGCTTACACCGCTGCTCTTCACTTTTATACCGTCAACTCCATGCCGTCAAAGGCCACGATATAGCCTTCTTTTTCCAACAACTCTGCAGTTTCTTCATGGGGTTTATGCAGGGTACGAGCCAGATGAGACAGCACCAATTTACCATCTTGCGCAATCACATTTTCCGTTCTAAAAGAAGCTTCCATTAACCGGATCATGGGGATGCTGTTGTGTTCACCCAAACGGAAATCACCGCTGTAATCTCCCACGGTGGCATCCAGGATCATGCAGTCGTAACGACGCTGCCGCATGGCATAAAAAGTGGCCATAAGAAGCCAACTGCCGTCGCAGCCATAGAACAGCTTTTTGCCATCCAGTAAAATATCGTAGTGGACTGGCCACATGGTATGATTGGATGCTAAAGCCTTTACTGTCATATCACCAATTATATATTCTTCGCCAATTTTCATAGGATGAAATTCGCAATTCGCGATCTCCTGATGTTCTGCTCCTTCGCAGTGCCAGATCCGCAGCGGTTCGTCCAAACCAGCTGCCTTGCGTGCTGCCGCAACGGCTGCGATTACCTCCGGCTTATAATGATCCCCATGAAAATGAGTAACCAGAAGGTCCGTCACCTTCGCAGGATCCCGACCTTGAATGCGGAAGGAATCGGCCACATGGGGACCGCAGTCCACTAAATAGGTCTCATTGATCAGGATAGAACTGCTGCGTCTTGCATTCTGATCCAGTTTATATTTATATTCGGTTTCCAGCAGCGGTGAAAAATCGGCTGCTCCCGTTCCCATAAAACGAATTTGCATGTTATTTCTCCATTCCGACGGATGCCGACTTCGACTCCGCCTGTCAATTACCAAAAATAGCCAGTCTCATCGACTGGCCCAACAAATTTACTATAACACATAGTGCTGTCAAATGTCAATCATCATTGTGCAATTCGCACTATTTCTCCGTTTTGTTGTAAATTTAATAGTGTATTTTGTACAAGTTGCATATTGCAATCCCAGTACCCGTGTGCTATTATACAATCAGAAAGGGTGATACCAATGTACAAGTAAAAAACCCTGAGATTCATCATTAAAAAATCTAACTAAGACGCAAACTAAATGGCAAATTAACATTTTAATGATTGAATCGAAACGATGAAATAAAGTAGATCATCAAGAAACCGCCGACATGCAAGCAACTCGCCCAAGAGTAAAAAAAGAAAAATGCAAATAAAGCAAATGTTCTGGATTGGATTTCAAAATGAAGGAAAAGTTTCATCAAAGCACTTACAAAACTGAATACTGTAGAAAGAGAGGTTTCACACAGATGCTAGATAACAAGATCGATGAGAATTAGCCCTTAACTGATGTAGAAGATAAATACAGCAGTTAAGGGCTAATTCTTTTTCATACGAAAACGGCTGCAGACCGGTGTTCATCCCTATTCAATCGACTCCTCCCTCTGACACCATTAGTTCAGTGGCCTCTGCTCCGGGTCGGCAATAAAAAAACAGGCCCTCTTTCACAGAGTGCCTGAACAGTATCATCATACCACAAACAGATATCTTTCGTCAATCAATTTTGCAGCTTTTCCTGCATTTCTCCCATTTGCTACAAAATTGCTAGGCATCTTTGTCTATTTCCCCAATTGTATTCTCTTCTCTCCTATGCTATAGTGTAGCCATAAAGGTGAAGACCTTAGATGAGAGATTCGATCAAAGAAATAGGGGCAGTTCTGCAATGTAATCTTCTCCTTATTAAGAAACAACGAATCCTAATTGGTAGGTACTAATAGCATCGGAATTGTTCTTATAAGATCTGAAGCTCATCCGAAACAAAATGAAAGAAAGAGAGGTTTCACACAGATGTTAGATAACAAAATTGAAGAGAAATGACCCTTGACTGAAGTAGCAAAATACAACAGTCAAGGGTCATTTCTTATTTACACACTTATGGTTACCATTAAAATGATGATTGATCTCGCAATGATCTTCCGGTTCTGAACGACTTCGTCCTGACCAGGAAGATATTTTTATTTTCCGGCTCTGCCGGACAACTTTGACGATGGATCTGCAGTACGACCGACGGCCTCGTAATTACCAAAAATATCCAGCCTCATCAACTGACCCAACAAGACTACTATACCACACAAACCTCCATATAGTCAAGCCTCTTTTGTGCATTTCGCACTACTTCTACGTTTTGCACTAAATTTTGTAGTGCATTTTGTCTAAGGTGTATATTGCGTTATACGGACATATGTGTTATATTATAGTCACAAGAGGTGATTCCAATGTACTAAGAAAAACCTGATGGATATCGAAGAAAGAGAGGTTTAACACAGATGTTAGCTATTAAGACCGATGAGGTATATGCTTAAGTATCAAATCTGAAATGAGAAAAAGTGTATCCCTCATGAACCCCAAAACATAAAAGTATAAGGTTAAAAAGCATTGTCATGGTATAAAAATTCCAACTATTACTGATCGTACTATTCCGAAATGTTAATACATCCCTGAATGAAAACGGTAAAGGAATCAAAAAACGGAAACACTGAATCGATCAACATAATAGCAAATCGGAATGGTAAGTAATAAAACCATTAACATAATTACATCAAATTACAAATTACAATCAAATTACATCGAAATCCGAAGAAAGAGAGGTTTCACACAGATGTTAGATAACAAAATCGAAGAGCTTTGACCCTTGACTGGTGTAGAAGATAAATACAACAGTCAAGGGTCAAAGTTTTTTTATGCCTTTTATTCGATTTGGACTATGAACCAGATTCGCTGCGCTTCTGGAGGAAGCGTTATTTTTTTGCCTTCATCGTCAGCAGCATTACTCTGCCGCTTCTAACGCCATCCAGTCAGAAATAATGGTTCGGGCTTTTGCGGCGCTGCCGCTGGCTTCTTCATGCAGCACATCATGACGTGCTCCCGGCAACAGATGAAGAGTTATATTTTCAAGTCCTGCCTGCCGCATTTTTTCTTTTACAGTCTGCACGCCTTTACCGGCATTCCCCACCGGATCTTCCATGCCGGATAAAAGAAGCACCGGCATAGTCCGCTTCCAGCCTGTGTAGGCCTCCTTACTGCCGGTACGTTTCATGCTGTCCAGCAGCTGCCAAAATAAGCCGGCGGAAATGTCCTTACGACAGAGCGGGTCTTCCAAGTAGGCATCCAAATGCTTTTCATCACTGCAGAGCCAATCCGACTCGGTGCGGTTTGGCTTAAACTTCTGATTGTATGTTCCAAAGGAAAGCTGCCGTACCAGAGGGGTAGTTCCATCGAAACCGCCCTTTTTGATTTGGCCTTTCACTATGGATTTCATCACACTAATCACCGGTCCCGGCTGATATCCGGTGCCCATAATCACAGCACCTGCTACTCCCTCAGAATATCGGTTCAAATACTCTCGCAGCAAGAAGGATCCCAAGGAAAAGCCCAGCAAATAATGGGGCAGGCCCGGATACCGCAGACACATTTCCTCAAAAAACAGATGCATATCCTCGATGGCCGACTGCCAGCCATCTTTGCCGAAGGAGGCGATTAGTGGATCGCCTGCATTGTGACCGTGGCCACGCAGGTCAAATCCTGCCACTATTATACCTTGAGCAGTCAGTTCTTCTGCTAAAGCTGTATAACGATTGATATGCTCCGTCATGCCATGGGTGATCTGCAAAATTTTCTTGCACTCACCCTCCGGCAGCCAAATTACTGCAGCCAGTTTTGTTTTATTACACCCAACGAATTCAAATGTTTCCTTTTTCATAGTTTTCGTTTACCTTTACATTTCGATGGCGATCTTAATAACGCCATCCAGTCGCTCTTCAAACACACGATATGATTCTTTAATTATATTTATAGCTTCTTCTCCACTTTCTCCAACACTTCTACATCTGCCGGCAGCCATTCCACACTCCTCAGCATCTCTTTGCTCAGCCACCGTGCCGCTTCATGTTCCTTCAGCACCAGCTCCCCGGACTTTAACCGGCACACAAAACAAGCCATCGACAGATGAAACTCCGGATAGTCGTATTCCACGGTGTCCAGATATTCCACTACCTCAATGTCGACCTCCAGTTCCTCCCGGATCTCACGCACCAGCGCCTCTTCCGGCAGCTCGCCGGGCTCCAGCTTACCTCCCGGAAACTCCCAGCCACCCTTAAAAGCACCATAGCCGCGCTGCGTTGCCAGCACTGCTCCATTCTCTATAATCATTGCAGCCGCAACTCGAATCGTCTTCATTCCGGCAACCTCCCGATTAACGTATTTCCTTCCGACCTCAACCATTTACGCCAGATCTCATAATCCGGCATTGTTTGGCGCACCAGCGCCCAAAATTTGGCTGAATGGTTCATCTCTTTCCGGTGGCACAGCTCATGCACCACCACATAATCACGCACCTCTTCCGGACACAGCATCAGCAAACAATTAAAATTCAGATTTCCCTTCGCCGAGCAGGAACCCCACCGCGTCCGCTGATTGCGTATGGTCACGCGCCCATAGGTAACGCCCACCAGCGGCGCGAACTTCTCCAGACGTTTGGGAATGTCCACCAGTGCAGCTTCCGCCAGAGCCCTGATTTCGCCCTCCGATAGCCGCTCGCCCTGCTGTTCCTTCCGATCCCGCATCTTATCTAAATGCCTCCGGATCCATTCCTCTTTTGCCGCCACCATCTGTTCAATGTCACGCACACGCGTCCTGTGCGGAGCGCGCACAAGCACACGGCCGTCTCGGGTGATCTCAATGGTCACAGTCTTTCTCGCCGACCGGATGATCTCCACATCTTCCATTCTCAAAACCGCACGTACCTCTTACATAAACAAATGATTTTCCTTATGACCACCCAGCACAGGAGCCATCTTTTCTCCCATCATCTGTATAAAAGCAGGATCAAAATCTCTCGCATGCTTCGGGCAGAAGGTCACGCAGCGCATACAACTGATGCAGGTCTCTTTATCTGTTTTACGAGGATCTTCTTTCGAAATCGCACCTACGGGACATGCTTCGGCGCACAGACCACAGCCACCACAAGTCTCACTTGCTTCCGGCTTAAAGGGGCCACCTTTACCCACTTCTTTATAGGTACCATGGTTCCCCGCCAAGTTCAGTTCACCATACTCGCCCGCAGCCAACTTTTCTGCAATTTTCCCAGCGAACTCAGTCAGCTGCTTCGCATCGTCCTCATCCGGTCGGCCCGCTGCAAACTGACGAAGGATCGAATGTTCCGCCACGGCTGCCACCGCGGCTACGCACACAAAACCACAGGCTTCCAGCGCATCCTGAAGTTCAGTCAGTGTATCCTCCCATTCTCGGTTGCCGTATACACAATTCAGGATCGCCTTTGCTCCGTTTGCAGTCATCTTTTTGATCCGCTCTATGGCAATGCCCGGCACACGACCGGCATAGGAGGGAACAGAGATCAGACAGATATCCTCTTCCATCAGCTCCATAGCCCCCACCTCGCAGCAAAGATCGATCTCCTGAAACTCTCCGCCAAGACCCTTTCCCAAAATGTCCGCAACCTTCTTTGTACCGCCGGTGGGACTAAAATAAATATTATACTTCATAGATAGACTCCCTTTCCATCATGCTGTCGTATCGATCCTTTATTTCTCAAAATCCATCGGGAATGACCCCAGCCTTGTGTCAAAACTCCAATTGGCTTTATCACGCACATCGCCTGAAACCGACGCCCAACGGGACTTCAAAAACTGCTTTCCGTCATTTTTTGAAATATTCCATTCTTCCGACATGATCACATACTGCTTATTATTTTCTGTTTTATGATCACTGCTGATGAGGTTTCCGGTAAACGGATTCACCGGTTCCTCAATCAGGCCCTCCACTGCCAGAGTAGGCACATCCGCATTTGTCATAAAGTCCTCGGAAGTGGTGAACCCATCGGCATAAAAGTCTTTGACCAGCAGCAGCGACTGATAGTACTCAATATCATACAGAGGATCTGTATAATCTGTATCGAATACCGCCAAATCCCGGCCATGGTCCGACACCAAAATAATACGAGTATTATCGTAAACCTCAGTTTCCCGCAGATAATCAAACCATCGTCCCAGCTGAATCAATCCTGCCATGTTGGCATGATAATGAGCGATCTGATCCTTTTCACTGAGCAGGCAGCTATCCTCGCCATTGGTAATGGTTCGACCTTCCGCAGGGTAAAAGTTACTGTTATCTACATTCACAGTCGGCTCAAAATCAGGTTCCTGCAGGATCATCGGGTCATGAGTCACATTGGATCGCAGGACCATATATGTATTCACATCCTCATCTGTAATATTCGTCATGGTCTCCATGTTTCTCATAACCTCATAGGCATCCATGAACGCAGAAACAGCAGCACTTCTGCTCGTAGAAACGGCGCAGTATCGACCGGAATCATAAATCCCTGCCTGCAAACCGACCGGCATGGTCTTCATCAAGCTGAAAAAGAAGAAATTCCTCATTCGTCTTTCAATGGTATCCTGCCGGCTCTGCTCATCTTTGAACTTGCCATCCGCATGATAAGCTGTTACCCCTTCCATGTCCTCAAATACACTGAGGTCCGGAATCCATGAATAGCCCGCATAAGTAGGATCGACCAGGGTTACCTCGTATCCTTCTTCCGCAAACATCGCAGGCAGCACCTTCAATGATTCGTTATGCTTATCCTCCAAATACTCATCGTCACGCAGATTCAGATTGACCGGCGTATATTCATATCCGCCGTACAAAGCCGGTGCCGCAAAGTTGGTATATCCGCCATAGGCCAGCGAATTGGCATAATGAGTAAACCCATCAAACTGCTCCCTTAGCTCCGGATTTTCTTCCATAATATAGGGAACAAATTGGCTGATCGCACGGTCCAGCATGATCACCACCACATTCTTTCCTTCTTTGCTCAAAGTAAAATGCGGAACCGCATCATCGGAATCGGCAATCTGCTCTTTGGTTTCCTTGGCAACCTTTGTGATCTGCACAAGATCCATAGTGCTCATGCCAATCATTGCGATCGTTCCCACCAACAGCACCATGGTTAGTTTCTTCGAAAACTTCTGATACACCCACCACAGAACAATCACAGCCAAAATCACCACTCCGGCATTGAGTAACTGTTCCTTCCATGCAAAGGAAAAGCCTTCGGTATAGAGCAGATCCGGCGAAACAACACCCAGATCCGTACCAAAGAACATGAAATTCACCAGCAGAACACAATCCAATACCCAGATCACCTGCGCAAACAGCACTTTGCCTCTTTCGCCTGCCAACCAGTAAAACACACTCAGCCAAATGAGGAAGGTGCCCGCACTCAGGCACAAAGTATGAACTACATACCAGATCGGGTGGTAAAAATACATGATGTCAATGTATTCCTGCGGCGAAGCCCCAATATACATTCCGGGAATCAAAAGGCCCACCAAAACCGTTAAAAACAAAGTCCCAAGTACAAACAGCGCTCGATTCGGCTTAAGAACCGGCCGATCTTGTTTACAACCGGGCCATCTTTTCTTCAGAAAACCGCTAAGCCGAGAAAAGCCCTTCGCTTCGCTGCCTTTGAAACGATACACCAGATTTTTGATCAGTGAAAACACATTATTCAGTATCCAGTACAAAACCAGAGCCGCCGGCGATCGATACAAAAATACCAGGAAGAAAACCGCCATTCCGTACAGCTGGATCTTTGTCTTCAAAGGGAACCCTTTCAAATAGATCGAACTGGAAACCACATTCACCAGCGTCATAACAATGGGCAGCAAATTGATCGACAGCGACCCAATGCTCAGGAGTCCATCGGCCTTACTTAAATCGGAAACAACGCCAAACGATACCCCCTGCAGCACATCCAGATTCGACAAAAACTGATACGCCGCCATAAAGAAAGGAATTTGCAAAAGCAGCGACAGAGAACTCTTCAGCACCGACAGGGAGCTGTAATCGTTCTGCCGATAGTAAGTCTGCAGGATCATCATGCGCTCATCGCCGGAAAAAGTCTTTTTAATGTGAGCGACAACATCTTTTAGCTTATTTTCCTTGTCCCGCGCTTCCAGCTGAATGGCATCGGCGCGCCGATACAAGGGAAGCACCAGCAGGTTCATTGCCAAGCTCAAAACCACAATGGCAGGACCCGGATGCCCCATCAGATTATAGGCCGCTGAGAAGATCAACTCAAAAATCAGCTTCAGCGGTCCAATCAAAAGAGAGCTCATCATATCAGATAGTGTCATGATCTTTACCCTCTTCTTTCTTGATTAATTCCTGATACTTGCTGATCAGGTAATCCGCGGCCCGCACTGCGCCCTCGTTTTGATTCGTCCAGGTTTCATCGCGAACTTCTTTGCGGCCTGCCGCATACCGGGAGTCTTCCAGGCAGGAGTCGATGAGCTCCTTAATATTATCCAGATCATCCATCTTCAGCTCTTTGCCAATGCGCGGAAGCGCAGACAGAGTCCACAGCGGATGGTCCAAAAACCAGGCATCGTAGGGTGCCAGATCAAAATTCGGATCGGTATAAATCACAGGCTTGTCATAGATCAAAGAAAAATCGAATACAACACCGGAAAAGTCGGAAATTAAAATATCGCTGCGGCGCAGCACTTCAAAATTATCGGTATCGCGGTTCCACTCCAGCTGCTCCGACTCCGGATACTCCTGCATCAGCTGATCCAGCATCTCTTTTTCCGAGCTAAAGGACTGGGGATGCGGCCGAATGATCACATGATACCCCGTCTGCAGCAGCTTCTCGATGATCTTGCCGCCGTGGATCTTGAAGATCGCACTGGGACCCCAAGTGGGCGCCAGCAGTACAGTGCGCGGATGCTCCGGTGCCGGACCAACCTCAGCCAAACGCTTTGCCATCTCATCCATAAAGGGAATGCCCGTGTAAAACAGCTCTTTTTGCGGCAGTCCGCGCAGCTGCTCCAGCTCACGAATATCCCGCTCCTGATGCCGCCCCGCGATCAGTAACGCATCGTAATAATCGATACCAAACATACGATACCGGGTCACTTCGCCGGCCGTGTGGAAAATATGTACATAATAATCTACCCCACGGGACCGCTTCCACTGGTACACATCCAATCCGGGCGTGGTGGAAAACACGATGGTCGCATTCAGGAAATTCAGCTTGGAAAAGGCCTTATTGCCCGCACCGATAAACTCCGCCTTCACATGCTCATAGGTGTTCTTCAGCCCCGGATCATCCTCAGAGGCCGTCATGTACACCACATCCATGCCCCGCTTGTCCAGTTCCCGGCAAATGGGATCAAAAATACTCCAATACCGCTTGTCGTCCGCAAAAATCACCAGCGGTATCTTTTTGTTACTAACCTCAGCCTTGCCGCCGCTCAGTTTAAACCGCAGCTTGATCCATAACATGCGGATCGCATAGGCCGCCGCACCAATCAGACCCAGCAGCACGGTAAACAACATACTTCCCGTACCGGGATCAATATATAATAACATAGAAATTTTCTTTCTCCTTCCTATATCAAACCTGCTTCCGCAGGAAACCCTTTCAGTCTTTCAATTTCAGCATGGTCACACAATACGCGGAAATTTCCAGCTCGCACAGGACTGCCGCAAGCGTTTCCGTCACATTGCCCATTTCGTCGATGAGCTCGGCTCCCTTCGTTCCGGTCAGATCAATACGGCACTTCTCCGGGTTGCCGCAATAGTTCACCAAAAACTGTGCCCGGCTTCCATCGCTTGCCGTCCATGCGGTGGTCAGTACCTTCGGATATTCAGTAAACCGCTCCTCGTCGGTTTTATACATACGCACCGATTCACATTCGATCCGGCAGGGTCTTATCATTTTACCAAATGTCAAATACTTTTTACCGACGCCGCGTTTATAGGCCGTTGCGCTCTTCACAAACTGCAAAACCGTTTCTTTGTTCGGCAAACAGGTAAAATCCCGTTCGCCCCAGGCCCAGGCGATCTGACCGTCCTGATTGATCACCAAAGTCAACAGATCACCGGCCAAATATGAATGAGCCAGGCGCAGCAGATAGCTTTCCGGCGAACGCTTGGTATCGAAGATCTCCATCGAACAAACCGAGTTGCCGGAGAAATTCTGCAAATATTCATGATAAATGTAGCCGTATAACGGGATGAACTTACCCACAAATCCATTCAGGTTGAACCGATTATCGCTCAAATTCAGGTAGGATATATAGCTTTCCGCTGCCGCCGACTCACAGCCAAGCAGCACCTTGTCGCCCACAATGTCCTTCAGCTTTTTCAAAAAGGCTGTCATGTGCTCGACCATCCATTTGCCCGGCACGGCAGGATGCCCATGCTGATCGCTATAACACAAGTACGGTGTGCCTCCGTGGTTTTGATCCAGAATTTGTATGTAATCCAGGCCACAGGAGGCCATTTTTTCGGCTTCCTCCCATAATACCGCTTTCGTAAAGTCCTGGGATATGCACATATCGTAGCTCCTTCGCTGCGATTGGCAGATCTTCGATACGATCTCGCCCGATGGCGATGCACACATATAGCGGGACAGGTTCTGCTCTTCGTATTCCTTCTGCCTATCAAAATCATTGATATTGCTTTTTATGGAATAGCTGATACCGCTGCAGTAAACGCCCAAAAGAAAGCCTCGATCATGCAGCTCCTTACCAAATCTTGCAAGCAGCTCACTCCCACCCAAAGGAGGCCATACATAGGGTGGCGCCCACGGCGCCGTTCCTTCCCAGTGCATGAGCAGCGACATGATGCGGCTGTTCGTTTCTTTGCTGATCTCATCCAAATACGGCAGTGCATTCTGATACGGGAACAGGCGGTTCGGGCCGGAATCGTCCATGTCGTGAATGCCCTGTACCGGATAGGTCACCACCAGAGGCGCATCGCTGTACCACTCGGGCAGCGAGTCATTCTGCTCGGCCTTCCTTAGATTTTCCGGCAGAGCCGTTTCAAACCATTTCCGATATAGTTCTGCCGCTTCGTACCAATCGCCCCGGAAAAAGTCGATGACCAGGCGATAGGGTAGGGCGAATTTTTCCTGCTGAGCCGCCACACCGGGATACAGCCTGAACTGCATCTTGATGGCATCTGCCAGCGGAGCCACATCGATTCCTTTTATGCTGCGCTCCGGATCTTCCGCGGCCATGTAAATACCTGCAGTATCATCATAGTAGGACAAAAATTGGCTCTGGATCACAGCGGGGAACATGCTGTACAGGCCTTCGCTGGGATACTCCAAGGGCCTATACTGATAGGGCGCCCACTGCTCCTTCAGCGCGATATCCTCCAGCAGCAGACCCTCGTTGATATCCATCACGATTCGGCCGTTGCCACCACAGGCTGACAAATCATTGGGAACAGCGTATTGACAGAAATCCACCCATTCCACATGCTGCTTCGTGTGGTTTTCAAAGGAGAAGCCTGCCTCGATTCTCTCGCCTAGATGCAAAGTTATATCAAAAATCAAATTGGGAAATTCATATTGGATGTTAACAGTGTTTTCAGCTGTTTCAGAGGTTGCAGAGGTTATGCCAAACTCGATCCTACGCGCCTCATCGGACGTGATGATTTGGGTATTATTCCCGCTGCGCAGCTGCACCGCAAAGAGCGGCAGCCGTGACTTCACAAACTGCTTTCCACCACTTTCCATCGACAGGATCGCGCCTAGCTGATCCAGTTCTATCGAATATTTTTCATTCGTAAATTTCATATCCTCCACCGCCTTTCAAACCAAGTATAGCACGTTTCAAAACAAAGTCAATAAAGGGTGTAGGCTCGCTCTCTTTATTACTTTCCCGTGATTCCCCTCTTCCCTTTTTTCTACTTTTCCGCTATAATCAACTTAATATATACTGACTCATCAATCCTTTTATAACATCAAGGAGGATCCCATGAAAATTACATCCGTTAATACTTATTTCGTTCGTCCCCGCTGGGGCTTTGTGGAAATCGAAACCGACGAAGGCCTCACCGGCTGGGGCGAAGCCGTCCTCGAGGGCCATGCCAAAGCCGTTCTCGCTTGCGTTGAAGAATACCGTGACTACCTGATTGGCGCTGACCCCGCCGACATCGAAGGCATCTGGTCCACCATCTACCGCGCCGGCTTCTACCGGGGCGGCGGTGTCCTCATGAGCGCCCTATCTGGTATCGACCAGGCCCTGTGGGATATTAAGGGCAAGGTTTTCGGCGCTCCCGTCTACCAGCTCATGGGCGGAAAATGCCGCGACCGCATGAAGGTCTATTCCTGGATCGGCGGCGATCGCCCCTCCGATGTGGGCCGGGCTGCCAAGGAAAAAATGGACGAGGGTTTCAAAGCCATTAAAATGAACGCCACCGAGGAACTGCAGATGATCGATTCCTACGATAAGATCGACGCTGTTCTGGAGCGCGTGGCCGCCATCCGCGAGGCCTGTGGCAAGCATTTCGGCATCGCTATCGACTTCCATGGCCGTGTTCACAAGCCCATGGCCAAGGTTCTGGCTAAGAAATTAGAGGAATTCGACCCGATGTTCATCGAGGAGCCCGTACTTTGCGAGAACATGGAAGCCTTCCCCGAGATTGCAGCAGCCTGCAACATTCCCATCGCCACCGGCGAGCGCCTCTTCACCCGCTACGATTTCAAACGTCTGCTGCAGATCGGCGGCGTCGACATCATCCAGCCGGATCTGAGCCATGCCGGCGGCATTACCGAGGTTAAAAAGATCGGCGCCATGGCGGAGAGCTACGATGTCGCCCTGGCTCCCCATTGCCCCCTTGGCCCCATCGCCCTGGCCGCCTGCCTGAACGTGGACGCCACCAGCTACAACGCCGTGATTCAGGAGCAAAGCATCGGCATCCATTACAATGTGGGCAAGAGCGTTCTCGATTACGTTCACAATGCCGACGATTTCCGTTTCACCGATGGCTTTGTGCAGCTGCCCAAACTTCCCGGTCTGGGCGTGGATGTGAACAAGGCCCTGGTGATCGAGGAAAACAAGAATCCCCACAACTGGAAGAATCCCGTATGGCATCATGCCGATGGGTCAGTGGCAGAATGGTAAGGGAAGTTTTATAGTTGAATCGTTGTAAATGAAAAGTCGATCGTTTTTTGGAAAAATAATTCCGAACGATCGACTTTTGATTTATAATGGTGCGCAACTCTTCGTTACATCTTCTCCCAGTCCTGTGCAAACAATCCCCCGGCACCACCGGTATGCACAAACAGCACATTATCCTCCGGCTTATAGTACCCCTCTCGTGCCCGGCGCACCAAGCCTGCAAATGCCTTACCGGTATAGCAGGTATCCAAAACAATACCCTCCAACCGCAGCATCATCGCGATCGCCTCATTGCCCTCCTCCGAAGGAATCGAATATCCCGGACCACACATATCCAGCAGATCCGGCACCGGAATCTCCACATCCGCATCCAATAGCGCCGCTACTTCCTTCATCAGATTCGGAACGATCACATCAAAGGGATCATCATCCACCATGGAGCACATCACCTGCGTCTCCGGCAGGTACAACTTCGCACCCAGCACAGAACCTGCCGCCGTACCGCCGGAACCACAGGCACACACCAGATGATCAAACTGCACGCCCGAATCGGCGATTTCCTTCATACAATCCACATAGCCTAGGCTACCCAGCGCATTGGAACCACCGCAGGGAATTTTATACACCTTTCGTCCCATCTCGGCCGCGATCCGGTCCATCTCCTCGTAAATCTCATCATAACTGTCGGTATCCACAAACCGAACCTCGACGCCCATCAAATGATTCAGGATCTGATTTCCCTTCCGCGCCGTCACACCGCGCTCCTTCAGCACAAGCACACAATCCAGGCCCATCTTCAAGGCACAGGCCGCCGTCAGCATCGCATGATTACTCTGCGCCTGACCAGTGGTCATCACCAGATCATACCCCTTGCTCTTAGCATCCGCTAACAAATATTCCAACTTACGCACCTTGTTGCCACCCAGCGCAACTCCGCACAAATCGTCGCGCTTGATCCACACATTCATCCCCAGCTCACGACTCACATTCTCCAACCGATACATAGGCGTAGGAAATAATCCCAAAGAAACTTTATTAAACTGATTCATAAAAACCTCCATTATATAAACAAGCCACAGGCTCTCGCCTGTGGCTTGCATCTTTTTTAATTACTTCCAGGAGAAGTTGATCAGACCCATAACGTAAATAATAATAATCGCTACAGGAACAACAAAACAGAAGATGGGCTTCATCCAGTTTTTAACCTTCAGACCCTTACCGGCATTTGCCTCAGCCAGGAAGTTGTCCCAACCCCAGCCGAAACGCTTGTTGCAGCAGAAGATCACGAAGATCAAAGAGCCCAGAGGCAGCAGGTTGTTGGATACAATGAAATCCCACAGATCCAGCCATGCAGAACCTTCTGCGAAGGGCTGGAAGGGCCATACGCTGTAACCCAGCGCAGTGGTCAAAGAGGTCAGTGCAATCACAATACCGCACAGCAAACATCCTTTGGGACGGTTCCATCCGAAGATCTCACGTACACAGGCCAGAATGTTTTCAAATACAGCCAGTACGGTGGACATGGATGCAAACACCATAAACAGGAAGAAGATAGAACCCCAGAAGCGACCGCCATTCATGTTATTGAATACGGTAGCCATGGTGTCGAACAGCAGACCGGGGCCTGCGCCAACTTCCAGATCATAAGTAAAGCATGCGGGGAAGATAATCAAACCTGCGGTGATAGCTACAAAGCTGTCCAGAATAATAACATTGATAGACTCGCCCATCAAAGAACGATTCTTATCCAGATAGCTTCCGAAGATAGCCATGGAACCAATACCCAAGCTCAAGGTAAAGAAGGCCTGGTTCATGGCACCTACGATTACGTTAGGAGTGATCTTACCAAAGTCGGGCAGCAGATAGAAGGCAAGACCTTCCTTTGCACCGCTCAAAGTTGCACTGTTTACAGCCAGCACGATCATCAGTCCAAGCAGAGCCACCATCATATACTTGGTAACTCTCTCCAGACCACCCTGCAGCTTAAAGCACAGAACAGCAAAGCCGATCACAACCGCGATCAACATAAAGGTTACATTCACACCGGGCTCAGAAATCATTTTCACAAAGCCTAGATCAGCGGTCTGACCGATAACAAAGCGGTAGAAGTAATACAGGATCCAGCCTGCAACAACTGTATAGAAACTCATCAGACAGATGTTTCCAAACAGTGCCAGATAACCATGCAAATGCCACTTCTGACCGGGCTTCTCCAGTTTCTGATACATCTTAACAGGAGATGCCTGTGATGCACGACCCAGAGAGAACTCCATGGTCATAACCGGCAGACCCAGCACGATCAAGCACAGCACGTAGACCAATACGAAACTACCGCCGCCATACTGGCCGGTCATCCACGGGAACTTCCATACATTACCGCAACCGATAGCGCAGCCTGCACTCAGCAGGATGAATCCCAAACGGGATCCTAAACGTTCACGATTTTCCATAATTCAATTGTCCTTTCTATTCTATTATATAAATAATAGCAGTATAGTATAAGCATTATAGCAGGTCTGTCGCTAATTGTCAAAGCTAAACTCACTTTAAAACCAATTCAAAACAAGTCTTCCATTATAGCTTCCCATCATGTTATAATGCACTTAAATATGACGACCTATACTCAAAGATACATTACTGAAAAGGAGTGTCTGTATCTATGAAATACAATTTTCAAGAAATGAAACCGATCCTGCAAAAGGATTTTGATGATGTTCTCGCCTCTTATCCCACCGATATGAGCCAGCTACGTAGCCGTATCCCTGTCGGCGGCGATGCTTATCTGCGCAAACAGGCCATTCTGGAGGCAGCAGCCGAGCTTTGTCCCGTGCGCCTGTTCCGGCATTATCCCTTTGCCTTCGAGGTAGATATGGGTGAGGTACGGGAAGTCTGCTATGTCGGTGTGGGAAATCTGTGTCAGGCACACAGCGACGTGGATTTTTCTCCGCTGAAAAGCTTCAATCAGCTTCTTTCTAAATACCAACTTGGAAGATTCAACGACTATACCGATCATCTTCACCGCACACTGGATCACGACAAACTCTTCGCCGTTGGTTTCCGCGGCGTCTATGAGGAATGTGCCCGTCTGAACGAAGCAGAAACAGACCCCCAGAAAAAACGCTGGCGTGAGCTGGTGATGACCACCTGTCGTACCGTAGAGACCCTTGGCCTTCGTCTGCGCCAACTGGCAAAGGAGCAGCTGGAAACCGAATCCGATGCAGATGTCCGCTATCTTCTGCAGCGGATCGTCGATTCGGTCAACACACCTTGGGAACCGCCGGTCACCTATTTCGATGCCCTCAATATGATCCTATGCACTACCCTGTTTATTTCCGGTCTGGACGGCGTGGAAATGAATGCCTATGGTCCGCTGGATCGTCTGCTGCAGCCCTACTATGCGCAGGATCTGGCCGAAGGCCGAATCACAAAAGAGGAAGCTTACTACCTGCTGCAGTGCTTTTTATACAAGACCGACTTCCATGTGCACTACAATGAAACACGTAAAACCTACGACAACGGCGTTTCCGTTATGATCGGCGGCTGCGCCCCGGACGGAACCCTCGTATACAACGAGATCACCGATATGATCATCGATGCCTACCTAGAAAACAAGCTGATCAATCCGAAACTCCACGCCCGCGCCTCTGCGGACAGTCCCAGAAAATATCTGGAACGGCTGACAGAGCTGATGCTCAGCGGCGGCAACAATTTGGTAATTGAGAACGATGACTATATCATCCCCATGTTCCAGCGTATGGGCCTTTCCCCTGAAGATGCCCGCACCTATGTGGGTAACGGTTGTCAGGAGGTCATCTGCCGCAACCAGCTCCATAGTCGAGCCTTTACATACATCAACATGGTCCAGATTCTGCTGGATACTCTTTCCGGCTCTGCCAGAGGGAAAACGCTGCCGTCGGAGCTGATGGATATCTATCGGTATGGCTCCTTCCGCGCAAACACTTTCGAGCAGCTGCAGGAATCCTTCCTGGCCAACCTGCGCTCCTGCCTCCGCGTGATCGCTGAGCAGTTCGCCCCCTACGAGCGGGTCCAGCACACCATCAACCCCGAACCGATGCTGTCCGCCTTTACCGCCGACTGCATCGCCCGTGGGCAGGATATGACCGAGGGCGGCGCGCGGTATTATCATAAGACCTTCTCCTTCATCGGGTTCGGTACCCTCTGCGACAGCCTGCTGCGTCTGAGAGAATCCTTCGAAAACGGTTCTACCAAGCAGCTTCTAGGCGCACTCGAGGCGAATTTTGAAGGCAATGAATCGCTGCGCCTTTCACTCCTTCACAGCACCGACCGCTTCGGCCATTCCGAGAAGGCGGATGCTTTCGCCAAAGAACTTTCCAACGCGCTTGCACAGGTCTCTCGCGGCATTATGAACGGCCAAGGGATCGAATGGAACACCTCCCTGTTCACTTACTATACTTTCCAGACCTACGGAAAAATCACCGGCGCAACCCCCGATGGTCGCCGTGCGGGCGAGCCGCTGTCCCGTCAGATGAACATGGCCTCCCTCCCGGTGCTGACCGCGGCAGCAACCTCCATGGCTGCCCTCACCGAGGCCCAGTTCAACGATGTGGGAATGTTTGACTTCTCCCTTCCCTACGTCCCGTCCGACAACACCAATTTCCGTAGCGCCGTCACGGCCTTTGTGCTTGTCTGCCTGAAACTGAAGATTCCGGTGCTACAGAACAATACCATCAACCCAGAGCTGCTGGAGGAGGAACGGGATCATAAAGGTACCCATCCCGACCTGGTGGTGCGTGTCTGCGGCTACAGCGCGCTGTTTACCGAACTTTCTCGGGACATGCAGGATGAGATCATCGAGCGACTGAGTGTAACGCTCTAATTTTCGAACGCAGATTCCAGCGCCATAGGCGCAAAAATGACGATGGCCTTCTCTCTGTGCTATAGTCCAATGAGGTATATTTATGAACCAATATGACAATCCTGAATTTTTCGCTGCCTATTCCCAAATGTCCCGAAGCCAATATGGCTTAGAGGGGGCCGGTGAATGGCATCAGCTGGAACCCCTGATTCCGGAGCTCAGCGGCAAAACCATCCTGGATCTGGGCTGTGGCTATGGCTGGCACTGCAAATATGCCGCCGACCATGGTGCTGCTTCTGTTTTGGGCATCGACCAGAGCCACTTAATGATTGAAGAAGCAAAGTGCAGAAACCCTGCAGCGAACATCGAATACCGGGTCTGTGATCTCCAGGAATTTGACTACCCACTAGAAACCTATGACTTGGTGGTATCCAATTTAGTGCTGCATTACGTCGAAGACTTACAGCATATCTATCGGCTGATCCACCAAACACTAAAGCCGGGCGGAGTGCTTCTTTTTAATATTGAACATCCCACCTTCACAGCAGGTGTGAACCAGCAATTTTCTGCCGACGGCACCTGGCCTGTGACCGATTACTATTATCCCGGCGAGCGAACCACTCGCTTTCTGGACCATGAAGTGAAAAAGTATCACCATACCCTAACCCAGATTCTAAACGGTCTGCTTCAAACCGGCTTTGTCATTGAAGCGTTGGAGGAAGCCATGCCGCCGGAGCAATGGCGCGACCAAATGCCCGAGGAAATGCACCGCCCCATGATGCTCCTTGTCCGGGTTCGACGCTTGAGACAACCAAAGAAAGAGCCACAGTAATCGCTGTGGCTCTTTAATCATATTAGAGTAAGACCGAATTGGTATCAACGTAAAATATCACAGAAAATGATAATATAATCCAAGGCATAAATATTTTTGATAAATAAAGTCAGTGCAGAATCTTTTTTCTGCAGTGCAGTTTGGTTTGCACTTTTCTCATACTGTATATCTTTTACAGCATAAGCATAGCGATTACCTTCCATATCAGTAAAGTAGACCACATCTCCTACAGAGATCTCTCGATAAAAATCAAACTGTCCTTTTTGAGATGTTCCTCCAATCTGCATAGTACGGTTATAAATACTTCCATCAAACTGACAGGGATACTGGTCAGGAGTTTCCCAATCACCACAAACCGGGAGCACAAATCCATAACATGGGATTTCCAACAGACCTACAAAATCTATTCCGTCTATAGAAAGCGTAGACATTGTATTGTCTCTTCGTTCCTCCGGAATAGCACCTTGCGGCTCTGGTATTAATGTACGAAGCGTATTTACATAATATTCTGCTTTTTCAGCATAAGTATGAATGCTCCATTGCCAAACGATTAGAACCCCTATGGCAACTACAAGCAAACAGACACCGGTCAGGATACAGATCTTCGATATCCTGCCATTTATTTGATTCTTCATACGCGCTTCCTCTTTCCTGCAATGCCTAAGACAATCAGCATTATACCAGATACATTCATAAGCACAAAGTACAACATAATGTTGGTAGTATCACCTGTTTGCAGGATGTCTGATTTATCTGGTGGTCGCGTGTTTGTCAAAACAAATGATGTTTCACGTTCCTCTACCATCATGGTGTACCCGTTCGGTACATTTCTTTCTACTACCTTCCAAGTTGCACCATCATCCTTTGCTTTCCAACTATATGTCCAATGATTTTCTTCCGAAAGGAATACTGTTTGATAACTGACTCCGTCACGGAAGATTTCCACCTCGATGCTTTGCGGACGATCAGAACGACCCTTATCTCCCTTCCACAACTTTAGGACCTTGAACTCAATTTCTTCATCTGTTTCAGCTGGAGGGATAGCCTTTGATTTTGAAGTAACCGCGACTTCATACTGCCACAGGCCGTCTGTCCCTAGTCCAGGTAAAGCTACAAGCGCAGAATCAAACACATATATCCAATCGTTTTGAATCACTTGCTCGGTTGTCGCTAAATACAGCCCAGGCTTTAATGCCCGAAAACAAACCTGCCCATCTTGATCTGTAACACCTGTAAAATCGGCGTCAACATCGTAGGCCAAAATATGTGTTTCAAGGGTTGAGCGGATAACATTCCATTCACTAACAGACTGGACACCATTTAGGATAAGACCGGAATTGGCAAAGGGCGCTGTGAGGGTGTATTGAAAATCTGCGGAG
>JAZQUJ010000031.1:0-11671 GCA_045631245.1 Bianqueaceae bacterium | reverse complement strand
GCCATCTTCGAAAAATAGTAAAACATTGAGCCGCGCTTCCAACTTTGAAGATCGATGGGTGTGAACTTTGGTTCTCGTTTCATATTTAAATTTCCTGATAGAACAAACCATGCCGACTGCAATACCACAAAAGCCTTCCATGGGCAATCCTTGGAATCCGTACTGACAGATCCCACTCTGGGTATTGTTTTCTCATGATGATGGCATCTGCCGTGAGCAATGCTACAAAGCTGATATAGTGTTCCTTGGTCATTTCATGTTGTGAGGTAACAAAAAAATCATTCTCAACCAGCTCAACCATCAGCTTCTCATCCTGCGACGCTTTAGTTGGCGTAGTTTCCTTCAGTTTTCTGCCACAACACGAAACTGCTGCTTCACTAGTAGCTGTAACTACATTCCCACAGATTGGACAAATGTACAGTTTTACTTTTCTCAAATTAATGCTTCGTAATTGATTCTGATTCAGTTCACCTGACAGTAAATTTTGCAAATCAATTTCAAATATCTTCGAAATCTCTGTCAGCAGCGACAATTCCGGCCCACCCTTTCCGGTTTCCCATTTGGATACAGTTTTATCACTAACATGAAGCTGCTCCGCCAGTTGTGCCTGTGTCATATATCTCTCTTTACGAAGCTCACGAATGAGCTGACCTACTTTTTTATTATCCATGTTGTTACGCCCCCTTTCGACAAGTATACCCTGTCTGCTCACTGTATTCAATCCACGCTCCGTAGAGTTTTAATAACACAATCACTGCCAAAGCCAAACGACAAAAAGCAGCCCGAACCAAAATTCAGGCTGCTTTCGCATGTACCCAAGGTACCTTATTACATTTTTAATTAGCCTTCGAAGGTAGCAGAGATCTTCTTCAGTTCTTCGATGATCTCGATGTGCTGAGGGCAGTGACCTTCACAAGCACCGCACTGCAGACATTCGGAAGCTTTGCCGCGACCTTCTACTGCACCGTTGTAGCTTCTGGTATCAGCTTCTTTGTTACCGAAGGTCATGTAGTGGTTCATAACACCAAACAGTCTGGGGATGTTGATCTGCATGGGGCAGTCATCTACACAATACTTACAGGTAGTACAAGGAATACGAGGAGCCTTGTTGAAGATTTCAACTACTTCATCGATTACCTTGCGCTCGTCATCGGTCAGCCACTGGAAGTTTTCCATGTAGGAAATGTTATCATTCAGCTGAGCTTCATTGCTCATACCGGACAATACAGTGATCATGCCATCCAAAGATGCAGCATAACGAATAGCCCAAGAGGGAACGGAAGCTTCAGGATTGAAAGCTTTGAACTTAGCTTCGATCTCTTCAGACATAACAGCCAAGGTACCACCCTTTACAGGCTCCATAACGATAACAGGCACATTGTACTTTCTTGCTACTTCATAGCACTGACGAGACTGAACGCTTTCGCTCTCCCAGTCAGCGTAGTTGATCTGCAGCTGTACAAACTCAGCCTCAGGATGACGGGACAGGATTTCATCCAAAGCATCTGCGCTATCATGGAAAGAGAAGCCGGCATGTTTAACCAAGCCTTTTTTCTTCATTTCCTGTACGAACTCCCAACCACCGGTCTCTTCTGCCTTTTTGCTGGACTCACGGTTCAGAGCATGAAGCAAATAGAAATCGAAGTAACCTGCCTGAGTACGCTCCAAAGAGGTATCGAAAATCGGCTGATAGTCAGCATACTCTTTGATAGGATGCAGAGGCATCTTGGTAGCCAGCTGGAAAGACTCACGGGGATAGCGTTTAACAACAGCATCACGAATTGCTTCCTCAGACTTACCATTCATGTAAACATATGCGGTATCAAAGTATGTAAATCCTTTTTCCATGTACTTATCTACCATTTTGCAGGTCTGCTCCAAATCAACCTCTTCACCGTTCATGGGAAGACGCATGAAGCCAAAACCCAGTTTTTTGATTTCTTCACCTAAGTAACCCATTGAAAAAAATCCTCCTAAAATAATAATAATATGATTTCTCTATCGCAAAATGCGCTTAAGCATTAGTAGAAACTTGTTAGTTACCGCCATTCTTCGATAGCCCACAAGAAGCCTCTTGGCTTCTTTATTCAGCACTCGCAAATAGCGAAGCTATTTGCCAAGTTTGT
Organism: Bianqueaceae bacterium; assembly: GCA_045631245.1. GTDB lineage: Bacteria > Bacillota > Clostridia > Lachnospirales > Bianqueaceae > CALWPV01. The sequence goes on along the minus strand of JAZQUJ010000031.1, from coordinate 9,545 downwards.
TGCCTCTGCAACAAACTTATATCATTCGACTGTAAATATTCGGCTGTTCGTTCTCGATTACCTGAGCACCACAGCACTTCTCATAAAAATGTACCGGTCCGGCTCCGCCGATGATACCATAGCCGTAACCCATTTCCTTCAAACCTTCCAAACTCTGCAAAAGCAGTGCCAGTCCGATTCCTTGGCCACGCTCGCTTTCCTTAACACCGGTAGGACCAAAATAGTCCTTAGCAGTAGCATCAAAGCAGGCGAAGCCCAATACCTCATGATCACGAATGGCGATATAACAGGTTACAGGATTGTTACTGAACGCAGCAGATACTTCACTGGCCCAGCCTTCGCCAAAGTTTTCACGGGCAAATTCCATTACCTTATGACGGTTAGGAGCCAACGCCCGTTCAATACGAATTCCCTTCTCTTTCAGTTTCTGAATGTTTTCCTGATTGGAAGGCAGACGATACAGATTGACTAACATGTCCGGCATGTGTATATCCTCCTTTTAATCCTGATATAACGGATATTTTGCAGACAGCTCTGCCACCATAGCGCGAGCCTTTTCCGCATTACCTATATGATCTTCCACCACCAAATTGATAATTTCGGCAATGGTTTCCATATCTTCTTCTACCATACCACGGGTAGTCACCGCAGGAGTACCCAAACGGATACCGCTGGTCACAAAGGGCTTCTCCGGGTCGAAGGGAATCGCATTCTTATTGCAGGTTACACCTACTTCATCCAAATACTTTTCGGCCTTCTTACCGGTAATATTTTTACTGCGCAAGTCCACCAGCATCAAATGATTATCGGTGCCGCCGGATACCAAATTGAAGCCGCGCTTCAAAAGTCCGTTAGCCAGCGCCTGGGCATTAGCCACCACCTGCTGCGCATATGCTGCGAACTCCGGACGAAGTGCCTCACCGAAGCTCACCGCCTTGGCTGCCACCACGTGGCACAAAGGACCACCCTGAATACCGGGGAAAATCGCCTTGTCGATCTTTTTAGCGATCTCCTCATCGTTACACAGAATCATACCGCCGCGGGGGCCGCGCAGAGTCTTATGGGTAGTAGTGGTCACCACATGCGCATACTCCATGGGATTGGGATGCAGGCCTGCAGCTACTAAACCGGCAATATGGGCCATATCCACCATCAGCATTGCACCTACTTCATCAGCAATTTCGCGGAAACGCTTGAAATCGATGATTCGGGAATAGGCTGATGCGCCTGCCACGATGATCTTGGGCTGCTCTTTCACTGCGATCTCGCGTACCTTATCGTAATTGATGCATCCGGTCTGTTCATCGACACCGTAGCTCACGATCTGGTACTGCTTACCGGACACATTCACCGGACTGCCGTGGGTCAAATGGCCACCATGTGCCAGATCCATGCCCAGAATCTTATCGCCGGGCTGCAAAAATGCATGGTACACAGCAAAGTTTGCCTGAGAACCGGAATGAGGCTGCACGTTAGCATAATGAGCCCCAAACAGCGCTTTCGCGCGATCAATGGCGATATTTTCCACCTGATCTACGAATTCGCAGCCGCCATAGTAACGCTTAGCGGGGTATCCTTCTGCATACTTGTTGGTTAAAGGAGAGCCCATAGCAGCCATAACAGCTTTAGACACAAAATTTTCAGAGGCGATCAACTCGATCTTAGAATGCTGACGCTGTTTTTCGGCAACGATCAGTTCGGCAATAGCCGGATCGACAGCCTGGATCATATCTAATGAATACATATTGAAATACTCCTTATTCGTTTCAAACACTTGTAATATTCGTACAGCCGTAGGCTATGCGGATACTTTATTTATTATACCATTATTCACCCTAAATAGCAAATGTTGATTCATAGTCTCTTACTGGAAAATAGAAAACTGAATTTCTCTTTCACGAATTGAATTTTCTCTGTGCCTATAGTATAATAGTCACAGTATCTTACTGAAACGGAGAACAAATATGAACCAACAGGAATTTACTGCTTATTGTGCCTCTCACTATAAGCAGGTTTGCCAAATCGCATTAAAAGCCGGCGAAATCATGGCATCTCACGGTGCCGAAGCCTATCGAATCGAAGATACAGTCTGCCGATTATTGCAAACCACCGGCTTCTCTCATACGGATGCTGTCGTTTCCGTTACCGGTCTATATATCACTCTGGCTGATCCTACGCTCGAACGCGAAGTTACCATGATTAAGCGCATCAGCAATCGCGTGAACGACTTGAGTCAAATTTCCCTGACTAACGATATTTCCCGTCAATTCGTTGCCGGAAAATTAACCATTGAGGAAGCTATGCAGAAACTAAATAGCCTAGAAGGAAAGATCTTCTATTCCTCTCCGCTAATTATAGCTTGCTATGTGATCATTTCCTACTTTTTCACATACATGTTCGGTGGGCATCCAATGGATGCTGCCGCTGCTGCCATTATCGGTTTACTTGTCGGAGTAGCCAGTTGGCTGCTTAGTAAAGTGATCCCTTTAGGCTTTGTTCGAGACTTTCTTTCCTCTGCTGTCCTTGGTTTAGGCTGTATTGTTTTTGTATATTATATCCCCATAGGTCAGCATCTGCAGCCCATTATTTCCGGTACGATCATGCCTCTGGTTCCCGGTATGCTATTAACCGTCGGCATTCGTGATCTATTAAAGGGTGACTATTTATCTGGTTTATCCCGCTTAATTGAGGCTGTCATCTGTGCAATCTCCATTGCCGCCGGTGTATCCATTGTGGTCCGGCTGTTCGAACGTTCATTGGGAACGATCATTCTGGAAACCCCCGCCACCTGGTTCACTTGGGGTCAAAGCTGGTTTGTTACTCCCGAAATGTTCTTCCAGGGAATCTGCTCTTTTATTTCTACGATTACCTTTGTAATCTTGTTCAATGTCGAGCCAAAACACTTGCTTCCTTGCGGTATTGTAGGCGGCGCTGCTTGGTTTATCTATTACTTCGTTATGAAATACTATCCCGGTATTTCCCTTCCCAACTTCTTTGGAGCACTAACTGCCAGTGTGATCTCACTGCAGATGGCACGGCGGTTAAAAGCCCCCGTTACAGTCTTTTTCACCGGCGGTATTTTCTGTATGGTACCCGGAGCAGGTATTTACCAGACCATGTACTATTTGCTGGGTCGTGAGCTTTATGACGGAGCCAATAAACTGCTGAATACGATTGAAATCTCCGCTTTGATCGCCATCGCGATTGCTGTACATACCGCTTTTAGCACGGTGTGGTCTAAGAGAAGGAAAAAAGCATAAGAAGGTTTCTTGAGCCGACTATCAAATCCGATAGTCGGCTTTTCTATATACAAATCAAAAGACGGCTGGCTCAAAAGCCAACCGTCTTTAAACACTTATAAATATTCATATTCTCTTATCGAGCCACGATATTCACAATACGTCCGGGCACATAGATCTCTTTCACGATGGTCTTGCCCGCCAGCAGAGCAGCGATCTTCTCGTCTGCCTTGGCAATTTCAATAGCAGTTGCCTGATCAGCATCCTTGGGAATCATAACAGTGCACTTGGTCTTGCCCATCAACTGAACTGCGATCTCAACCATGGCATCCACAGTCTTATCCTCATCGTACTCGGGCCACTGAGCGCTATAGATGTGACCTTCAAAGCCCAGCAGCTCCCACATTTCCTCGGTAAAGTGAGGAGCAACAGGGTTCAGCAGGGTCAGGTAGGTCTTCATTTCAGCCTTGTTTACACTACCCTTATCGTAGAACTGATTCAACAAAGCCATCAGCGCAGCAATACCGGTATTGAACTTCAGAGCTTCGAAATCCTGACTTACCTTCTTGATGGTACGGTGCATAGATGTCAGCAGATCTGCGGAATACTCATCGCCTTCCACAACCATATCCTGCAGCTTCCAAACACGCTCCGCAAATCGACGGCAGCCTTTAACGCCCTGAGTAGACCAAGGAGCAGCCTTCTCAAAGTCACCAATGAACATCTCATACAGACGCATGGTGTCGGCACCGAACTCATCGATAACATCATCAGGGTTAACCACGTTACCGCGGGACTTGGACATCTTCACACCGTTCTCACCCAGGATCATACCATGAGAGGTTCTCTTCTGGTAAGGTTCGGGAGTGGGAACAACACCCTGATCATACAGGAACTTGTGCCAGAAACGGGAATACAAAAGGTGCAGAGTGGTATGCTCCATACCGCCATTGTACCAGTCAATGGGAGACCAGTATTCCAGAGCTTCCTTACTTGCCAGAGCCTCTTTATTATGAGGATCCATATAACGCAGGAAGTACCAAGAAGAACCAGCCCACTGAGGCATGGTATCGGTCTCTCTCTTTGCGGGGCCACCGCAAACAGGACAGGTGGTATTCACCCAATCGGTGATAGCAGCCAGCGGAGATTCACCGTCTTCACCGGGCTCGTAGCTTTCAACTTCAGGCAGCAGCAAAGGCAGCTGATCCTCGGGCAGCGGAACCCAACCGCCGCAGTGCTCACAATATACCATAGGGATGGGCTCGCCCCAGTAACGCTGACGGGAGAATACCCAATCACGCAGCTTATAGTTGACTTTCTTGTGGCCAATGCCCTGCTCGTCCAGCCACTGAACAATAGCCTTCTTAGCCTCTTCTACAGACAGACCGTTCAGGAAACCGGAATTCACCATGGTACCGGTCTGAATATCGGTAAAGGCTTCTTCCTGTACATTACCGCCGGCCACAACTTCGATGATCGGCAGATCAAACTTCTTAGCAAACTCCCAGTCACGGGTATCATGAGCAGGAACTGCCATGATCGCACCGGTACCGTAGGTCATCAGTACATAGTCGGAAATCCAGATCGGAATCTCGGTACCGTTTACAGGGTTCACACCCTTAACACCCTTCAGTTCTACACCGGTCTTTTCTTTAGCCAACTCAGTACGCTCAAAATCAGATTTGCTCTTAGCAAACTCACGGTAAGCCAGAACCTCATCGAAGTTCTCGATTTGATCCTTCCACTCGTCGATGAAGGGATGCTCGGGAGACATAACCATGTAGGTGGCACCAAACAGGGTATCAGGACGGGTGGTGTAAATGGTCAAAGTCTTACCATTAGCGGTAAAATCAACCTCTGCACCCTCGGAACGACCGATCCAGTTGATCTGCTGAGTCTTAACGCGCTCGATGAAATCCAGACCTTCCAGACCATCGATCAGCTTCTGAGCATATTCGGTGATCTTCAGCATCCACTGGGTCTTCATACGATGCTCAACGGGAGCACCGCAGCGCTCACATTCGCCATTTACAACTTCCTCGTTGGCCAAACCACACTTACAGGAAGGACACCAGTTAACGGACATCTCTTTCTTGTAAGCCAGACCCTTCTTGAAGAGCTGCAGGAAGATCCACTGAGTCCACTTGTAATAATCGGGATCGGTGGTGTTCACCTCACGGCTCCAGTCAATGGAGAAGCCCAAAGACTGCAGCTGCTCTTTAAAGTGAGCCACGTTCATCTTGGTAACTTCACGGGGATGGATCTTGTTCTTAATTGCATAGTTCTCGGTGGGCAGACCAAAAGCGTCCCAACCCATGGGGAACAATACATTGTAGCCCTGCAGACGACGCTTTCTGGATACGATATCCATGGCGGTATAAGGACGAGGATGTCCTACATGCAGACCCTGACCCGACGGATAAGGGAACTCTACCAAAGCAAAAAACTTCGGTTTGTCGGTTGCTTCAGAAGCATGGAAAGCACAGCTTTCCTCCCAGATATTCTGCCATTTCTTTTCAATGGCCTTATGATCATACGGTTTCAAAATAGTCACTCCTTAGTATATAGAATAAAAATGTATCAAAACAAAGTTAAACTTCATTCTAACAGAATCAAACCAATTTTTCAAGCCTTTTATTGCAGCTTCATCAACTTATCGGCAGCAATCACGTTCTCCTTTACCAATCCGACAGCCATGGCCTTCTCAGGCTCATCACATACCAGCACACCACCGTATTTTTTCAAAAGCGGCAGCACGCACTCCATAGCCAAGCCTGTCCTCACCAAAGGTTTTCCGTTATAATGCCGCATGGCACGCTCCAACGCCTCCAAATTGTCGCTGCAAAGCATCAAAGGCAGTTTGATCATGCTTTGGATCAGCTGCACTCCGGCATCCAGCACCTCTTCTTCACAGATGCCCTCAACCGCCACATTAACCGCGATCACCTGCGCTCCCTCATCCTGCTGATCAAAGGCCTCATCGGTCAGAAAATCCAAATCCTCGTCCAACAATGCCTCTACAAGTTCTTCATTCTCATCAGGATCGATCCGCTCACCCACCAGCACTTCATCCTCACCCAGTACTAAATGCTGTCCGTAGGTGGCAACCACCGTCAGCGCTTTCGCGCAAACAGCTTGGCGTTCTGCGTCCTTCACCCGGCTAATCATGGCCGCAATATGGTCCGGTGTGGTGCCGCAGCAGCCGCCCAGGGACGAAGCACCGGCCTGCAGCATTTGAAGCTGATCCTCGGCAAATTCTTCCGGTCCGATTTTGAATACGGTTTGACCGTCCACCAGTTCCGGCATACCGGCGTTGGGGTTGATTACTAAAGGTTTACTGCAGCAGCCGCACAATATTGGCAGAAGGCTTAGCATCTGCTTCGGGCCCAAAGCACAGTTCATTCCGATGCAGTCGACGCCCAAACCTTCCAACGTGGCCACCGCTGAAGGAATGTCACCACCGGTGAGCAGGCGGCCGTTTTCATCCAGCACCATGGTCACCACAACGGGTAGATCAGAATTTTCTTTAGCAGCCAGCACGGCGGCCTTCATTTCATAGGCATCATTCATGGTTTCGATTAGGATCAGATCCGCCAGATCCTGCCCCGCCTGCACCACCTCCGCAAAGGCAGCATAGGCCTGATCAAAGGAAAAGTTTCCCATGGGAGGCATCAGTTTGCCTAAAGAACCCATATCAAGGGCGACAAAGTGCGGTTCCCTGCTTTCCCAATTACGGCTTTCATAAGCCTCAACAGCCTTTCGGGCTACATTCAGGCCTGCTCGCACCAATTCTTTTACTGTATAAGCAGTACCGGCAGTTTTATAAGGATTCACCCCAAAAGTATTGGCTTTTAAAATATGTACACCGGCATTCAAATAGTTTTCCTGCACCTCCTGTACAATTTCAGGATGCAGTATATTCCAAGTTTCCGGACGTTCTCCAGCGCCCAACCCTCTGGCCTGAAGTTGGGTTCCCATGGCTCCATCGAAAAACAGAAGCTGATGATTGAGTGTATCTAAAAACTTCATAATGCTTTCCTTTCTAATTATACTTCCTGCAAAGCCACCGGTGCATTCACGATGGTTTGTTCGTCGGTCAATTCCAAAGCACCTGTTTTAGGATCTCTCTTATAAATCGCCATATTCTCCGATAACTGGTTCACTGCGATCAGCAGGTTTTCATCTTCGGTCAAAATAAAATCACGCGGATACCAGCCTCTGGTGGAATAGCTCTTCACAAGCTGTGCATGTCCGCTGCACACATCCACTTTGAAATGGGCAATAGAATCTTCGCCACGGTTCGAAACATACAGATCTCGACCATCTTTACTAATACGGATCGCTGAAGCAAAACTACGCTCCGAATGGAACTCCGGCGACAGACAGCTGATTTGGTCTATGATTTCAAAACCATCTTCACCTTTATACCTCAAGGTGATCAGCTCTGAACTCAATTCACAAACTACATAGGCAAAATGTCCATCGGGACTGAACACCATATGACGCGGACCACAACCGGCCGGCATAGTCACATTCTTACCAAAGGTTCGATGCAGTTTACCTGTCTCTTCATTCATGGTATACAGAACCAGTTCATCGATTCCCAGATCACATACCACCATATATAAACCATCCGGCGTAAAATATGCACTGTGAGCATGAGCGCTCTCCTGACGATCATCCACCGGACCGCAGCCACTGTGACGTCTCAAGCAAAACATTTCCGTCACCTTCCCATGATGATCAACGGGATACACCTGTACCGTTGCATCCGGATAGCAGGTCACCACTGCATACCTTTCCTGCTTGTCCATGGTAATATGGCACAGACCGCGTCCTGCGGCTGTGCGTTTTCCTATCAAATCCAAAGTCTTTTTCTCCGGATCGATCTCATACACATGAATAGCTCCCTTTTCTCCTTCACCCGGCTCAGAAACCGCATATAGCAACTTTCGATTTCGGCTCAGATAAAAATACGTGGGCGAAGGCTGCTCTGCCAAAAGCTGCAACTCTTCCGTAAGCTTACCCTCTTCCGAAATCTTCATTCCGTATATTCCTTTACTTCCTTTATTCGTATAGGTACCTAAATATATGTAGTATTCTTTCATGCTGCTTCCTCTCATGTTTTCCGGTCACATTGTGATTATTTATTCCTCATTTTAACCCAACAAACCGCAAAGTGCAAGAGCTTTTAAAGCATCCGACTGATCTGATCCAACCGTGACCGCTCCTCCGGCGTCAATCCTTCCTGCAATACCTTCATGAGCATCTTTGACTCCTCACCGGTTAGGGCCAATCCTTGATTCTGCATTCGAAAACCATAGGATAGCATCACCTGCACCTTCTCGTTCAAACTTCGCCCCTCCAACATTTGAAGCATCTCCCGCAATATCCTCTGCTTCGCCGGTGCCAAAGCTCTAAACTCAGGTCCACTTAAAAACTCAATCATAGTCTGATCCATATAAACCTCCCTATTTTAGCATACCGCTTAGTGATGTGATCATGCTTTGTTGTTCCGGCGTCAAACCCTCCTGCAGCGTAGCTGCCAAATCCTTCGATTTCTCTCCACTGCCCATGGCGTCCACTCCCCGCATCATCACCGCAGGATCCCAGGCCGCACCCGGTGTTTTTTCCTCTCCAGATGCTGCTTCGTCTTTTTGCGGCTGCGCCGCTTCTTTATTTTCACTTTGCGGCGGCTGCATCAGTGTTTTGAGTTCCTGCAGCTTCATCATAATACTCATCATCCGTTTGGTGGACGGATCCATGTAGGGCATCATCATCTGCAGCATCTTGGCCATATCCGGCCCACCCATTCCACTTAATCCCATCTGCTCGCCCCCTTTGAATATATAATATGCACAAGCAACTGAAAAATTGAATAAAAAAGAAACCTGAGCCACAATCGACTCAGGTTTCGTAAAGGAGATACAAATATTCTATTTGACTGAAGAAGTCTATGGCTTCTTCTTAAGTTCAAAGCGAAGCTTTGAACTTATACCATTTTCTCAGGATCCAGCATTGCGTCTACTTCTTCGTCGCTCATGATCTTAGCGGCTTTCAGCAGTTCGCGTACAGGCTTTCCGGTTTTAATAGCTTCTTTAGCGATGTCAGCAGCTACCTGATAACCTACCTGAGGGCAGATTACAGTGATGATACCTACAGAGTTTTCAACCAGATCACGGCAACGATCTTCGCAAGCCTCGATGCCAACGATACAGTTGTCAACCAGAGTCTCAACACCACCGGTGATAGCGTTGATGGATTCAAACAATTTGTAGAACAGTACGGGCTCGTAAGCATTCAGCT
>JAZQUJ010000030.1:0-1781 GCA_045631245.1 Bianqueaceae bacterium | reverse complement strand
GCTGATCATCAACGAGCAGCAGCTGATTTGACCCATCCTAATAAGAAAATACAGCCGCCGACTTTTGTCGGCGGCTGTTTGATAATGTGATACAGCATAATCTGCTCAGGCTTATCCGCGATACTTTGTCCGATATCCGTGGTTTTCTTCGGGTCTTAAATCATTGGGGTACATAATGTCAGAATAAATATCCTTCTGAAGCTTCTTTACAAGCTGGTAAACCTCGGTATAGTTTGAGATGCTGTTGATGTGAAGAATAGCGGGCATGTTCTTGCTTGTGATCTGATTTGTAGTGATTTGAATATCGCCCACATGGAACATCTGATCAAAAACACCTCTGTGCAGATTCACACGGGAAAGTTCAGCAAATGTTTTTGTTTCCAAATGCATGGTAAAAATGCCGCTGGAAATATACACTGCGTGATCAGTGATGATATAATATGTGTTTTTGTATTTTCGAAAGGAGAAGATGACACCGGAAAGATAGATCCATACAGGCATCATGTGGAATAGCATAAAGGGGGTTAAAACAGAATTGAATTCACCGGAGGCGAGTCCCAAAAAACCTAAATCAATGACTGCCCAAATAATGGCAAACGGTAAAAGAGGGTTGAAGATACTTTCAAAAATAAAACAACTTTTGTTTGGCTTTCCCTCATAGAGAACCGTTTCATCGCTTCCAACCATATTTTTGAGTTCTTCTACCATTTCTGTCAATCCTTTCTGTGGTTTATCATAAATGCGATTTTTGTAAACCGGTATCCTAAATTATATACCGATATCAGGCAGAAATCAAGCCATTCGGATGAGTATAGACAAAGGCTTCCCCCGGGAGGGGGAAGCCTTTCCTGTTATAGAGAAATTAAAGAACCAGAGAAGGCGCGGTGTAAACTCTTGCGGCCAGCTCTTGATTGAGCATATACAGGCTCTTGGGATCAGAACCGAACAGCTCCATCTTGGTGATCAGATCATTGGCGTTGGTCTCTTCCTCGCCCTGCTCCTTCACGAACCAGTCCAGGAACTGCATGGTGCGGAAGTCCTTCACTTCATATGCTGCTGCATAGATGTCGTGAATCAGGGAGGTCACATAGTGCTCGTGCTCCAGACCGGCCTTCAGCACATCCATATGGCAGGTGAATGCCTTATCGGGCTTAGCAATGGCTTCCAGGGTCACCTTTTGATTCTCGTTCTGCAGGTACTGATAGAAAAGCATAGCGTGGTCCCGCTCCTCCTGGGCCTGGATCTTATACCAGTTGGCAAAGCCGTCAAGACCTGCATCCTCAAAATAGTTGGAAAAATCCAGATAAAGATATGCGGAATAGAATTCCTTGTTGATCTGCTGATTCAGCAGCTCATGTACTTTAGTATGCATCGTTTCGCCTCCATATCAATGATTGAATATATGCCGAAGGAATCAGCCCCTTCTCAGCATCTTTATCATAACACCTTTTTGTGAATAATTCAAGAATTTTACCGCTCCATCTTAAACGGGGGAGCCTTTTGTTGCGTTTACGCAACTTCTGTGCTATAATACCCCCAACAACAGGTCATTCCGAGGGCAATTTATTGCCCGTGGGAATCCCCCTCTTAAGAAGGAGATTGCCGCGGCTGCGTTGCAGCCTCGCAATGACACCGTAGATTGGGAGATTATTATGAAAAAAGTCTTGTTTGTTTGCCATGGCAATATTTGCAGAAGTCCTATGGGGGAGTTTGTTTTGAAGGATATGGCGAAAAAGGCGGGGCGGAGCGATCTTGTCATCGCTTCCGTGGCGGTGAGCACC
>JAZQUJ010000029.1:0-5964 GCA_045631245.1 Bianqueaceae bacterium | reverse complement strand
TGTAATTTAAAACAAAAGACGAAGCTGTTGCAAAATTTGCAGCAGCTTTTTCTATTTTTAAAAAACAAAAAATACGACCGGGCACTCGATTTATCACATCGTTTGCCCGGTTTATTTTTGTAATTTCTTCACCAATATTTTCGATTTTTCCTTATCTTCTTATTTTCATTTTCCGCGGAATCCATTTTCTTCTTTTTAGCAAAATCATATTTTTGATAAATACTGATTTGATCCTTCAAAGCAGAATCCTCTTTTTCAAAATTGATACCAAACACACCTTGAACAGTAAGAACACCTCGATCGCCTTCCCGTATTCCAACACCTTTCATCCAAAACTTTCTTTGTTTTTTCCGCTTTGATTTTTGAAATCTCACTATCACAAGATCCATTTTTTGAGTATGTCTAAATTGATCTCTCGGAACCATACGAATGACTTCCACTCTAACTTTTTTAACTGGCAACAGCTTTGAAATGGGTTTTCGAAACAGCTTCCATATAGTATTGATCACAATCAACGCAATGCCGATCAAAACCAGTACCACAGCGATTCGGTACATGATCATAATAAACGGAGAACCAATCTGAAGCCGTCCGTTTATATTATGAATGTTTTCGCTCATCCTTATTCCTTCCCACCAAACATCTCTTTCACCAAATTATCATACTGCTTCCAGGCAGCAGTGGATTTGAGTCCGGTGTACTGCTCTCTCATGGTACGGTAATACCAAGCTTGTTTATCTTTTCCTGAATGGAACCAGGTCCAAACCACATCACCGTTTTCCTGCATGTCCTTTTTAATGGATTTTAAGTTAGACAGTTTATCTGCCAGCGACAGGATCTTGACATCCTTACTGCCACCGGCTACGCGAAATACCATTTCCTTTTTCCTCAGCATCCAGGTTTCTTCCGGCGGCAGTTCATTTCGCTTATTCTCCGAAACATCGGCCACCAAATCCGCCACAAAAACTCCAAAGATTCGTATTAGATCATGCATTTTGACAGGAGTATCTTCCACCACATCATGCAAAAGGGCCGCAACAACCACTCGGGGGTCGCTGGTCATTGTTGCAACAATTTCCGCTACCTCCATAGGGTGATTGATATACGGCACCTTTCCATCTCTCCGTGTTTGACCCTTATGAGCTTTGACAGCATACCAAAAGGCTTTGTCAACATCCGGATATTTTTTTCTCAGATCTTCAATTTTTACTCCTTGCATCCAACACGTACCTCCTGCCTAACATTTATACCACAAAACCTTGTTTCAAAACATTAAATCAAGTACAACATGTCGCTAACTTCGCGCACTTAAGAGCTCACGTATCTATTTGCTTTCATTATAACGATGAATCTTTATAGATGCAAGAAAAAAATCACAAAAACCCTTGAATTTATCATATTTTAAAGTGATTCTGCCATCTCTTCCAGAAGTCCCAGATCCCATGCTAATCGCGAAAGCACATATTTATCACGAATATCCTTTGTCGCCTTAAAGCACAGGGGCAAAAGCTCCTCTTCCATTCCCATTTCTCCAGCCGTCACCGGGGCACCGATTTTACGAAGCAGTGCTTCAATATCGGCTGAAGCAGGAAGTTCTTCATTCATGATTCCAGTCAGTACATCCCACTTAGCCATGATCTGCTCCAACCGTTCTTCATGTTTTCCCACATCATATTTCTTTTCCTTCGCCTCTTGCCGGATCATGGCCTCGGCACCATTTCCCAGTAAGTCTCGCAATTGCTGCGACCAAGCTTCAAAGTCGAAGCTTCGGGCGTAAGCCCGTGCCTTTTCACGGTTCGGTACAGTTTGAAGGATCTGCTCATAGAGTCGAAGAGCCAGTACAGTGCCCACAGCACACTGAATACCATGATAATCGATATGAGTGCCAAACTCCAGCCCGCGCATATCCCATAGATGTGAGAAATAATGCTCCACACCGGAGGCCGGACGGGAAAGTCCCGCAAATTCCATAGCGGCACCACAAACCACCAGACCTTCAAATACAGCCTGCACCGCTTCCTCTTCGCGCTTCAGCAGGCCATCTGCATGCTCCATGCAGCACTCCAGCGAAGCACGTACCAATTCAGCAATCTTCTCACAATAGGGCTCGCCCACCAGTTCATGGGCAATACGCCATTCGCAGATGCTGACATATTTAGCCAGCATATCGCCCAGACCCGCCTGCAGCAGGCGCTGCGGTGCATTTTTTAGAATATCCAAATCACCCACGATCACGTTGGCGCATTTACTTGGCAGGGAGATTTTCAGACCATCCCTTGCCACCGACGAAGTGGCCGACGCAAAGCCATCCATCGAGGGGGCTGTACCCACGATCATGTAGGGAACTCCTGCGGTACCGCTGAGGATCTTGCTGATGTCGTTGATCACGCCGGAACCAACACCGATCACCATATCGCAGCGGTGATCATAATGCATCACTGCGGAACCCACACCCTCTTCATCGGGTTCAATACGCTCCTGTTGGAACACGTAAGATACTGCCTCAATGCCCGCCAGATTCAGCAGTTTCTGCAACTCTTCTCCCGCTGCTGCCCAGGTATTTCGATCTGCCACCAAAAAGGGCCGCACAGCGCCGTACTCCTTCACAATTTCCGGCACCTGCTTCAGCGCCCCTGCACCAATCACGATGCGGTCCACCGATGTATGATGCACCTTACCACAGCTACAGGGCTGTTCCTTGATGGCATTGTATAAATCCATTACTTTGCTCATTGCTTATTCCTCTGCTAATTTAGCGATCAGTTTCTTCATAAATTCATATACGCGGCCGTAGGAATCCATATCCAGCCACTCGGTCACCGTGTGAGCGCCACCGCCCTTGCAGCCCAGTGTCACAATATCCATACCCGGCATCTTGTCGCAGAACACGCCCAGCTCCAGACCGCCGTGGCCGCCGTGCTCCACCATGTCCTCGCCCGTCAGTTCTTTGTACAAAGCCTTGGCTGCATCGCGGATCGGAGAAACAGGATTGTACTCCCACTCCGGCATCCAATCGCTGTATGTGATCTGCTTTACACCGCACAGCTTCGCAATCTCGGTGATCTTCTTTTTCTGATCATCCTTCACACTTCTGTTGGATGAACGCATCATAAAATTGATGTTTACGCCGTCCTCCTGCATGGATACCACGCCCATATTGGAAGAGGTAACCGGCAGGCCGGGAATCGCCATGTTCATCATATAGACGCCGTTGGGTGCAAGATACAGGGTATCAATGATGGTTCTGGAAGCATTCAAAGACATCATCTGCTCGTACTCGCCTTTTTCTGCAGATCCAGCTATCGCCGCCACTTCAGCCTTGATTTTAACATCCGCATCGCTAAAGACCAGCTCATTTTGAATGATCTCGTTTAATTTAGCTACCTCATCCTGAGCCAGCTGCAAGCAGCCGGAATTGATGGCAATCATAGCGTCTGCCTCACGGGGAATCGCATTAAACATTAAACCGCCTTTGATCTCAATTAAAGCCACATCCATGAGTTCTTTCAGGTGATGAAGCACACGTCCTAGGATCTTATTAGCATTTCCCAACTCATGGGTAATGCAACCACCGGAATGACCACCTTTCAAGCCTCGTACTTTGATTTTCAGACAGGAATTAAGCCAGCTGCCCTCGCGGCTTTCATATTCATAAGGGATCTTGAGGTCGATCTCCTGGGTTCCTGCAGAGGAAATGCACAGCACACCCTCGGAACCGCAGTCCAGACCAAACATTCTGCGAGCGGTAATATCGGAGCAATCCAGTCCCAGGGCTCCATCGAAGCCCACTTCCTCTGCGGTGGTAAACAAAAATTCCAAAGGAGGATGAGGAAAGGCGTCAGAGTCAGCATCCATTAGAGCCAGCATATAGGCCACACCACCGCCGTTGTCGGCACCCAAAGTGGTTCCGTTGGCTCTAAGCACATTACCCTCTACAACCAATTCGATGCCATCTTTAGTGAAATCATGTTCGGTATCCTGATTCTTTTCACATACCATATCCAAATGGGCTTGCATAAGCAGCGCCGGCTGATCCTCGCAGCCCTTGGAGCCTGGCTTTTTCACTACCACGTTATTGCACTCATCGACACGCACATACAATCCAAGTTCTTTTGCGCGCTGCGCAACATAGGCTGCCACTGCGGCTTCGTTGTGGGAGCCACGGGGAATGGCAGAGATTTCTTCAAAGTACTGTAAAGGTAATTTAGGTTCGCGATTTTTGATTACGTATTCCATGATATTCCTCCTGAAATTTATGTGAGTTCAATTTAGTTTTCTTTGATTGCCAGTGTAGCCCAGAAAGTGGGCACGCCGTGTTCGTGTAAAAAGCCGCTGCCGTCGGTGTCTTCGTAGAGGTCTTTGAGTGTAAAACCTGCCTGAATCTGTCCGCGGATCTGTTCATCTAATGTGTGGGAGAATTGAATGCCCCAGCCGTTTTTAACGCTCTCTTCATAAAGTTTGGGATCCTTCAGCGGATTAGATGGCAGACTATAGACGATTCTGCCTTCCTCTTCTTCATTGAACAAGTAATTGATACCATTGTCCAGTCCGGCCAAAAGCCTACCGCCTTTTTTGAGGATTCGGTAGCACTCCCGCCAAATGGGCAGTACCTCTTCCACATAGCAGTTGGACACCGGATGAACGATCATGTCGAAGGTTTCATCTGCAAACGGAAGCGGTTTTGTCATATCCGCGCGGATAGTTTTGATTTCGTATCCTTCCCGCTCTGCCACCAGTTTTTCACTTTGAAGCTGTTTTTCTGAGTAGTCAAGTACGGTGCAGTCAGCTCCCGCAGCTGTCAGAATCGGCATCTGCTGTCCACCTCCACTGGCAAGTCCCAGTACTTTGCAGCCTTTTAAGTTTGGATACCACTCTTGCGGTACCGCACGTGTGGGCGTCAGTATGATTTTCCAATCTCCTTGTTTAGCTCGTTCGAAGGTTTCGTGGTCGATGGGCCGGCCCCATTCCCAGCCATCTTCGATCCACTGGTCGATGGTTTTTGAATTGATATCTGTGTAGTTCATAATTTACTCCTGAGTTTGTGTTGTTTGTATTGTAGCACAAAGTATGTTTTCTTACCACATAAAAAACTGCTGCCTTGAAGATTTCTCTTCAACAGCAGCAGTTTTGATCTTCTTATAGCAGACTCTTCAGTTCTTCCTGAATTGCTAAAATGAACTCGCGAGAATTCACAGCCTTGGTCTCGATTCCTTCAGCCAAGCTCACCAGATCCTTGGTCATGATACCCTTATTCAGGGTATTCAGGCAGGCTTCCTCCAGCTTCTCACCGAAACGGGTCAGTTCAGGCAGTTCATCCATTTCGCCGCGTTTCTTCAAAGCGCCGGTCCAGGCAAAAATGGTAGCGATGGGATTGGTGGAAGTCTCCTCACCCTTCAAATAGCGATAGTAATGACGGGTAACAGTACCGTGAGCAGCCTCATATTCATATACGCCATCGGGGCTTACGAGCACAGATGTCATCATAGCCAAAGAACCAAAGGCGGTGGAAACCATATCACTCATTACATCACCGTCATAGTTCTTGCAGGCCCAGATGAAGCCACCCTTAGAACGGATTACACGAGCTACGGCATCGTCGATCAGTGTATAGAAATATTCAATACCCAAAGCATCAAACTGCTCTTTATACTCTTCAAACACCTCAGCCACAATCTCCTTAAAGGCACCATCATAAATTTTGGAAATGGTATCCTTAGTGGCAAACCATACATCCTGCTTGGTGGTCAAAGCATACTGGAAGCATGAATGGGCAAAGGAACGGATGGACTCTTCCTTATTGTGCATACCCTGGAACACGCCGGGGCCATTCAGTTTCTGCACCACTTCACGGATCTCCTTACCGCTCTCGCCGGTGAACACCAATTCACAGGTACCAGCCTCTTCAGAACGGATCTCCACATTCTTATACACATCGCCGTATGCATGACGGGCAATGGTAATGGG
>JAZQUJ010000028.1:0-2751 GCA_045631245.1 Bianqueaceae bacterium | reverse complement strand
GCAGTTTGCTTCACTCCGGGAGGTGGCAATGCCGATGAGAATTCCGTTCTCTCTACAGCGGCGAAGTACTTCCAAGGTCCGCTCGGAAATGGTCTTATCATTTCGCAGCAGTGTTCCGTCCAGATCAAATAACAGCAGTTTCATATTTACCCCCTCCTGTTGGTTTATCGGTCTTTCTTTTCATTATATAAGGTCTAGTTTTGAAAATCAATCGATTTCACTGTGAATCCAGGTATCTTGGCGGTTGATTGACATACTACGGGAGGAATGCTATACTTTTAAAATAAGTTTTGTGTTTTTGCTTTCGGAGGTGATTTGTATGTCTGTCATAAAGAGCCTGGAGTGGACCTTTGATACGGTGGCTTCTACCTATGAGAAGTTTCGTCCGGGGTATGTGGCACAGCTGTATCAGAAGATGTTTAAATATCGTCCCATCGATGAGTCAAGCCGTGTACTGGAAGTGGGCATCGGCGGAGGACAGGCTACACTGCCGATCCTGCAGACCGGTTGCGAGTTGACAGCGGTGGAATATGGTGAGAATTTTTCACAGCTGTGCCGAGAGAAGTTTTGTGATTTTCCTAAGTTTTCGGTAATTACCGATAAGTTTGAAAATCGGGATTACGAGGTGACTGCGTATGATCTTGTGTATTCTGCTTCGGCCTTTCATTGGGTGCCGGAGGAGATCGGATACACGAAGGTATATCAGATGCTGAAAACCGGTGGGGCTTTTGCAAGGTTTGCCAATCATCCGCATCCGGATAAAAGTAATCCTGGAATGACAGAAGAAATCCAAACTGTGTATGAGAAGTACTATTATCCTTTTCATAATAAAAAGCCCTCGACTCCAAAGGCTTATACGGAGGAAGATGCCGCTATTCGAGCTGATATTGCTGCGAAATATGGGTTTAGTGACATTGAGTATGCCATGTATCAGCGAATTCGCACTTTTTCGGCGAAGGAATATATTACGTTGCTTGGTACTTACTCGGATCATATTGCCATTGAGGAAACAACACGTAGGAAGTTCTTCAATGAAATCGAGCAAACGATCGAACGCCATGGCGGCGAGATGCATATTTATGATGTGATCGATTTACAGCTAGCAAGAAAAATATAAGCTGATTGGAATTGAACAGATAATCTTCAAAGCTCTGAAGGTTATCTGTTTTTATTTGGTCGCCTCGAACAGGCGAAAAGTGCGAGTTGAAGGCGACCCGGTAGGGAATTGGGTCGCCTCGAATAGGCGAAAAGTGAGTGCTGAAGGCGACCCGGTAGGGAATTGGGTCACCTCGAATAGGCGAAAAGTGCGAGTTGAAGGCGACCCAGTAGGGAATTGGGTCACCTCGAACGGGCGAAAAGTGGGTATGGAAGGCGACCAAACAGAGAACCTAGTCGCCTTCAACAGGTGAAAAGCCAGTATACAAAGCGACCAAATCATACCACCCATGCAATTCTCAACCTGTTTTCCACAAAATTAGTCACTTGACAAAGCAACTTCACTATTGTAAGGTAATCATAGAAGCGGAGGAAATCCCCGTTAAAAACGAATTAATAATAAACATCCTTAATATAAACAAAGGAGAAAATGATAATGCTGTATCCAAAAAATAAAGAAGTAACCCTCAGCAAGGAACTCTTTAAAAATCCTACCAGCGAGTATCGCGGTACTCCCTTCTGGGCATGGAACGGGAAACTTTCGAAGGAAGAACTGCTGCGCCAGATCCATGTTTTCAAAAAGATGGGCCTGGGTGGTTTTCATATGCATGTTCGAACCGGTATGGATACGCCGTATCTTAACGACGAATTCATGGACTTCGTCAAATTCTGTGTGGACGTAGCAGAGAAGGAAGAAATGCTGGCATGGCTTTACGATGAAGATCGTTGGCCTTCCGGAACTGCAGGCGGCCGCGTAACCGCCGGAAAACCGGAAAATGCCAGAAAAACTTTGATGTTGACGGTGAATCCATATACAGAAGACAGACCATACCAAAGTCACAAGCCCGAACCAGGCCGTGGTCAGGAAAGTCAGCGTCAGGATAACGGCGAACTATTGGCCATCTACGATATCGTATTAGATGAAAACGGCTGCCTGAAGTCTGCCAAGCGCATCAGTGAAGAGGAAAATGCCGAAGGCACCAAATGGTATGCTTACATGGAGCATGCCACTGCGGATCCGTGGTTTAACAATCAAGCCTATGTGGATACCCTTCGTCCCGAAGCGATTCAAGAATTCATTCAGGAAACCCATGAAAAATACAAAGAAGGCATTGGAAAATACTTTGGCGGCATCGTACCTGCCATCTTTACTGATGAACCTCAGTTTGCGCCTAAGGACACCTTAAGTTTTGCCAGAGAGCAGAAGGATGTGTTCCTGCCTTGGACTCAAAAATTGCCGCAGTTGTATCAAGAACAGTATGCAGGCGATCTGTTGGACATCGTTCCGGAGCTTCTGTGGGAACGGCCCGATGGCAAGCTTTCAAAAGCCCGCTGGAACTATCAGAATCTGTTGACAGACCTCTTCGTGGCATCCTATTGCCATCAGATCGGTCAGTGGTGTACAGACAATAACTTGAAGCTCACCGGCCATGTCATGGGCGAACCCACATTGGATAGTCAAACTCAGGTAGTGGGCGATGCTATGCGTTGTTATCCCGATTTTGGCATTCCCGGTATCGATATGCTCTGCGATTTCCACGAATACACCACTGCTAAACAGACTCAGTCCATGGTGCGTCAGACCGGCGCCGAGGG
>JAZQUJ010000027.1:0-10298 GCA_045631245.1 Bianqueaceae bacterium | reverse complement strand
AGCCTCATCGCTACCCAGTACATATACGCTACCATCATCCTCGATGTCGATCTTAACGCCGGTCTCGTCGATGATCTTGTTAATGGTCTTACCCTTAGGACCAACAACCTCACCGATCTTAGCCACGCTGATCTTAGTCTGGAAGATCTTGGGAGCATACTCAGATAGATGCTCTCTGGGCTCAGCAATTGCTTTACTCATAACTTCATCCAGGATATAGGTTCTGGCAACCTTGGTATTAGCGATAGCCTGCTCAATGATAGGACGAGTCAGACCCTGTACTTTAATATCCATCTGGATAGCAGTGATACCCTTGTGAGTACCGGCTACCTTAAAGTCCATATCGCCGAAGAAGTCTTCCAGACCCTGAATATCGGTCAACAGGATGAAATCATCATCGGTGTCACCGGTAACCAGACCACAGGAAATACCAGCAACAGGAGCTTTGATCGGAACACCGGCAGCCATCAGCGTCAGAGTGCTGGCACAGATAGATCCCTGAGATGTAGAGCCGTTGGAGCTTACTACTTCAGATACAGTACGGATTGCATAGGGGAACTCTTCCTCAGTGGGCAATACAGGAACCAGAGCACGCTCAGCCAGTGCACCGTGACCGATCTCACGACGTCCGGGACCACGGCTGGGCTTGGTCTCACCTACAGAGTAAGAGGGGAAATTATAATGATGAATATAGCGCTTAGATTCAATATTCTCATCCAAAGAATCCATGATCTGTCTTTCGCTCAAAGCACCCAGGGTGGCGATGGTCAGAACCTGAGTCTGGCCTCTCTTGAACAAACCGCTACCATGTACACGAGGCAGGCAATCAACCTCAGCAGACAGAGGACGAATCTCATTCAGAGCACGACCATCAGGACGCTTACCGTCAACCTTGATCATTTTACGAACGGTCTTCTTCTGATACTGATAAATACCCTCGTCAACATATTTAGCCATCAGCTCCTGCTCTTCTTCGGGCAGGGTAGCAATGTATGCTTTGAAATCTTCAGTCAGCTTACCGATACGCTCTTCACGTACCTGCTTAACATCAGTAAATACAACCTCTTCCATCTGCTCGGGAGGACAGATCTTCTTCAGAGCTTCAAATACGACCTCCGGAACGGTCTGCTCTTCGTAAGCATGCTTTTCTTTACCAACAGCAGCCACGATCTCATTGATGAAAGCAACAATCTTCTGGTTAGCCTCGTGACCAAAGAAGATAGCCTCGATCATTTTATCTTCGGGAACTTCATTAGCGCCGGCCTCGATCATAACAACCTTCTCTGCAGTGGAAGCAACGGTCAGATCCAAATCACTTACCTTTCTCTGTTCAGAGGTGGGATTGATTACCAACTCACCATCTACCAGACCTACAGAAACAGCACCTACAGGGCCAGCAAAAGGAATATCGGAAATAGAAACAGCGATGGAAGAACCAACCATAGCCAAAATTTCAGGAGCACAGTCCTGATCTACACTAAGTACAGTGTTCACGATGGAACAATCATTACGATAGTCCTTCGGGAACAGAGGTCTCATAGGACGGTCGATGCAGCGTGCAGTCAAGATAGAATTCTCGCTGGGACGACCTTCTCTCTTCAAAAAGCTTCCGGGAATCTTACCTACGGAATACATTTTCTCTTCATAATCAACGCTCAGAGGGAAGAAATCAATACCCTCTCTGGGCTTATCAGATGCAGTTGCAGTAGACAGCAGAGTGGTCTCTCCATAAGACAACCATACTGCGCCATTGGCCTGCTCTGCCACTTTGCCGATCTCAGCACGCAACTTGCGGCCGGCCAGCTCCATTTCAAAAACCTGTGACATAACTAACCTCCTGTTATTCATTACGTCTTACCTACTACTTCGGGACCCTTGTCCCACTTTAAACTATGATTGCCGCCAAGCGGCAAATCGATGCTGCGAATGTTTTGCCGCAGCCTATCAATTTTTAAGATGAGCCTTCTTAAAAAGCAAATCCAAATTGACGACAAAAAGTTGTAAACCCGCCGGAGCAGGCTTACAACTTTATATCCATCATTATTTTCTGATACCCAGTTTCTCGATCAGAGCACGGTAGCCCTCGATGTCTTTGGACTTCAGATAGTTCAGCAGACCACGACGCTGACCTACCAACATCAGCAGACCACGACGAGAGTGATGGTCTTTCTGGTGAGATTTCAGGTGATCAGTCAGATGAGCGATACGCTCGGTCAACAGTGCGATCTGTACTTCGGGAGAACCGGTGTCACCCTCGTTACGTCCAAATTCCTTGATCAGTTCAAGCTTTCTTTCCTTAGTCATGATAGATATCCTCCAAAAAATATAATTTTGATAAATCCCCGACGGCTAAGTAGAGGCTGGAGATTCCTGCCACTGAGCTGCGGTTCATTTCCAAGCAGAGATTATACCATATTGCTCATCTCTTGTAAACAACTTTTTCACAAATTCTTCCGTTATTTTCCCAGAATTTAAGCTTTTTCTCCGCGAAATTTATGATACAATAGATCTATCTTTTTTGCAAGTTTAAAATTAATGGAAGGGAGCCGTTTTATGTCTAAGCGAACCATTTTACATATGGATATGGATGCCTTCTATGCCGCTGTGGAAGTGCGTGATAATCCTGAATTAAGAAACAAACCTCTTATCATCGGCGCCCTTCCCAATGAACGTGGTGTTGTATCTACCTGCTCCTACGAGGCCAGAGTTTATGGAGTCCGTTCCGGTATGAGCATTAAGGAAGCTTATCGACTCTGCCCCAATGGTATCTACATGCATGGAAATTATCAGAAATATCACGAGGTCAGTAATCAGGTACATCAAATTTTGATGGACTATACTGACCAAATTGAATTTGTAGCCTTAGATGAAGGTTATTTAGATATTACCGGTTCACTTGCACTTTTTGGAGATGCCGTAACCATAGGTCGTCAGATCAAAAAACGTGTGCTGGAAACCACGCAACTCACTTGTTCTGTTGGTATTGGTTATAATAAAATGACAGCCAAGATGGCCAGCGAAGAAAAGAAGCCCAATGGTTTTTTTGTAATTCCTGATGAAGAATTCTTTCGTAGATTAATCATCGATCGACCGATTCGTGTTCTTCCCGGCATTGGTCCTAAAACTGCTGATCATTTAAAACATTATCACTTAAACACCATTCGTGATCTAATAAACTGGTCCGAAACTTCTTTACAGAAACTGTTAGGGGTATCCGGTATTGAATTATATCGAGCCGCTCGTGGAATCGATGATCGCCCTGTTTTGCATTTAGGTGACGGTGAGGCTAAATCTTATGGCAAGGAAGTTACCTATCAGCACGATATGACTGACTTGATCGAGATGGAAAGTACACTCCGTCTGTTAGCTCGAACGCTTTCCATGGGCCTAATGGAAGATGGTCTCTGGTGTTATACGGTTACTTTGAAGCTAAAATATAACAATTTGCAGCTGCATACCCGTTCCAAAACTTTAACCAACCCTATTCATGATGCAGCACAGCTATTTTCAACTGCCAGACAACTTCTTCGAAAGACCCCTCTTACCCGTCCGGTGCGCCTACTCGGTATCAGTACCAGCTCCTTTACTAACGAACCAGTACATCAAATTACTTTATCGGATACCGAAAAACAGGAGAAAAAGGAGAAACTGAATCAAACGCTATTGCATTTATATGATAAATTCGGTAAAAATGCCATTCAAACCGGTGGCGAACTTGAAAGTCACAAAATATTAAAAGAACGTGGTCTTGAGTAATCTCAGATCACGTTCTTTGCATAATATATACTTTTTGTTTCTTCAAAATTCGGCACGCAGGCTGTTGCTCCTCGCCTTGTTACACTGATACCTGCTGCTGCCGCTGCCCATCTACAGGCATCTTCCAGTTCTTTTCCATCAGCTAAACAGGCTGTCAATGTACCATTAAAACAATCTCCTGCTCCGGTGGTATCGATCGCTTCCCCAACAAAACAGGCAGGAACTCGTTTATGCCCTTTTCCATCCAGGATCAAAGAACCTTCACTCCCCATTGTAATAACAGCTGCCCGAATTCCTATACTGCGAAACGCATTGTCAAACTCTTCATCCGAAGGCTGTTCCTCTTCCTTAAATCCAGCCAGAATCTTTGCTTCCCCATAATTTGGTGTAATCAACGCAGCCAACGCCAGCATTTCCCGGGAAATATTCTTTGCCGGGGCCGGATTCCATACCACAGGAGTCTGATACTCATTCGCCACTTCCGCCAAAGCCTTTAAAAATTCGATCGGCAACTCATTCTGCAATAAAAGATAATCACTTTCTCGAATTTGTTGCAGGATCTCCGGCTTATACGCATCTTCTGCTGTTAAATGCAGATTCGCACCGGCAAATACATTCACTGTATTTTCACCATCACGATCTGTGGTGATCACTCCCAACGCAGTCGGTGCATCTTTTAGGATCCACCGGGATTCGATTCCAAATCGAGCTACTTCGTCTTTGCAAGCTTGTCCGTTAGTATCTTTTCCAATTACTCCAATGTAAACAGTTTCGGCTCCAAACTTATGACAGGCAACCGCCTGATTCATTCCCTTTCCTCCCGGTTCAAAAAACAATGCATCACTGGTAATTGTCTCACCCGGATTGGGGAAATGATCGGTAGACATAAAAACTGACTGTCCCACCAATCCAACCACTAAAACCTTGCCCATTCATCCACCAATTACATGTGCTTATTGCGAGGCATATAGCGTTTGATTAAAGCCTGATTGCGTTCCATGCCATCCGGAAGATTGCCGCTGACAAATACAGGCGGAGTGATACCTTCTTTCCACAGATTTTCGTCTGCTTGCACAACAATGCTTTGTGCAATCATACAGCTGGTGATGGTGGAAATCGGACCGACTTTCATATCCAGATCACCCACATTTACAGAAGCATCACCATGGCATACGCCGTTATCAAATACTAAATCAGCTACATCATGGAGCTTTAATCCACTACTGTGACGAGACTTATCTTCTTTATAAGCCATAGACACAATGGCAATCACCGGAATTCCCTGTTCTTTGGCGCACATGGCCATCTCTACTGGAACAGAATTGATACCGGAAGTGGACGCAATCAAAAGGACATCGTTTTGTGTAAGACCATATCGCTCGAAAATAGGCTTTGCCAATCCGGACATTCTTTCGTAATGGCTGCTCTTTACTGCGCCTCCATGCAACATCAAGTCACTGTCCAACATTGCACAGATTGCGGCTGTACCGCCGGCTCTGTAAAACAAATCCTCACCAATAATATGAGAATGACCACAGCCAAACACATAGAGCATACCATCCTTTTTCCACGCATTTGCTACAAGTTCGGCCGCTTTTTCAATTTTTTCACTCTGAGTATCCGCTACAGAAGCTACCAGATTTTGTACGTTAGATAAATATTCTTTGTATAACATATTATACTCCTCATAAATTCATTTTTTAGGTTTATACAATACTTCATTCACATTATAGACAGTAACAAAAGCATCCGGATCGTACTGACTCAGGAAATTCATAAGTTTTACATATTCCTGCTGATCCACGATCACTATGAGCTCAGTATGCTGCTGTTCGTCGTAGGCCCCATAAGCATGATACAGTGTGGCGCCACTCTGTAATTCGTGAAGTACAAACTCCCGGATCTCAGGCTCTTTTTTTGAAATAATGCATACTCGCTTTTTGATATTGGATCCAAAAATGAAGTGATCCAATACCAAACCGAAAATGTAGGTACCTAATACGCTGAGGATCACTGTTTTCAAATCATACACAAAAATGGCCGAAACAGCTACACACATTCCAACCCCAGACATAGCTTTTCCCAGTTCCATTCTGAAAAACTTATTCAAGATCTTAGCGATAATATCCAAGCCACCGGAAGATGCGTTCCGGTTAAAGAGCATTGACAGACCCACACTAACGGAAAAGCAATATACAACCATATCAATAAAAGCATCCCCTGTAAGAGACTGAGTTGCCGGCGCTATTTTTTCCAAAACACCCATAAAAAACGGAAGCAGGATTGACGTATAAACCGTTTTAATTCCAAACTCCGGTCCTAGCAGAAAAAATCCAATGATGAGTAAACCTACATTCATGATCATGGTGAGAGTAGATACGCTCAATGCCAAAACTTCACTAAGCAGGATTGCTAAACCGGAAATGCTTCCCACCGAAAGGTGACTAGGCACCAAAAAATAATTAACTGCGGTAGCTACAATCAGAGTTCCAAAAGTAATATAAATGAATTCAAATATCTGTTTTCTTAGTTTCATAATTTTCCCCCTATTACAGTTCTGTTACACCTTCACTATCGCTGCTTCCCTCTTCTGAGGATTTGATCAAATTTTGAGCTGCCTGCGTCAACTTTTCCGCAGAAGGAATTTCACCCACAATATTATCTAACAACCAATCCATTGTCACAATATCATTCGTGCTGATATATCCATCTTCTTGAGCACGAAGCATTCCGTTTTGATCCTTGACATATCCATCAAAGGGACCGGCATGACGTCGTTCAATTGCTTTTTTGTAAAGACGAACCAATTGCTGTACACCTTCCGGCACATCTTTTGAAACTAAAATATCAACTACATTTGAAGAAAGCCCCCACCAATAATTGATCGATTTGATTTCTTCGATATCGTCCACTTCCTCCCAGGAGCCACTAAGAATACTGCGGATGATCCTTTCATAGAAGATACCCCAATTCCAATACGAAATCGCCAAACTGGTACTTTTGAAGATTTCTTGGTCCGTCATATTCCACCTAAATCTGGTGTTAGGTATCTTCGGAGTAAGCATATGAAGATGCGAGATAAAATCCACATCCAATTTTTCAATTTCCTGCTCAATATCGATTCCTTTTTGTGTAGACCAAAGAAGGAAGATTTTTGCATCCGGATTTACAACTTGCACACCGCGTGCAAATCCATTGATATTCGCAATCAAACCTGAGATGGGATAATCGGCCACATAAGCAATTCGATTTTTTTTGGTCATAGTGCCGGCAATCAAACCACATAAAAATTTAGCTTCATACATACGTCCATAATATGTACGCAAATGACGATAAGCCATATTGACCGAACAATTCAAAAACTTAACCGAAGGATAATTAACTGCTACCTTTAATGTTTGTTGGATCAACTGCGGCGTTGTGGTAAATACCACATCAAATTCTTGCTTTGCTAAATCTTCTAAAATCTCATCGGGTGTCTGTTCTCTGTCAAAAACCGAATCCACCGTGTGGATTTCCACCTGATCTCCCATCAATTTTTCCAAAGCTTTACTCCCCAGTTCGTGACTGTAAGTCCAGCTGGAGGTTTCTTTATTTTTATCATGAACAAACGCGATCTTCATCCTTTTCTTATTGTTGAAGGTCAACACATTTGTCAGCAGATTCATAAAGCCTTTATTTGATGGCTCTTCCACCGGTTCCATTTGAAGGCCTACCGGTGCTTCCTGTTCCAGAAGCTGAAAGTTCTCCCAAATTTTACTGATTTCGTCTTCCAGTTCATCCAATGTTTTTTGATTGATATCATCTAAAGAAAATACCTTCAAAAATTCAAGCAGCGCATCTCCTACCGTAATGTCGATCTTTTCTCCTCCAAGGATTTCAAAGGCTTTTTGAAAGCGAGCATAACAAGATCGGAATTCTTTATGAAATTCTTCATCCCATTCTTCCTTTCGTTTTCGGTTCAGCAGTTCCAATAATTTTGGGAAACTACCCTCCTTCGAAAAATAGATATAATTGATTGCCGCTACTTTATAGAACTGAAGAAACTCTCGATAAATATTAGACTCCTTACTTCCGTTAGGTCGTGGAACGATACGAGTTACTATGCCGGGAATCGAGACTGCTCCAAAGTATTTTAAAACACTGACACGTTTGTTTCCTTCGATGACATAAAAACGATTCATAAACTCGTAACACTTGATCGGATCACGAATTCCTTCATCCAGATGGATCTGACACAGCGCGATCCATTTATTGGCAAATTCTGTATATTCATCCAAAAGCGGCATAAAATTATCGGCAAAGGCCGTGCTTCTGGATCGACCATTCGTACCTACAATTTGATCAATGGGTATATCGACCAATCCAAGGTTGACCTCGGACTCTGTTTCAATATTGGATGTAATTTCCTCTAACACCTGAAGATATGGGTACGCACCCTTTACCAAATTAGCTTGATATTCTTTGCGGCCTTGCCGCAGTGCTTTCTTATAATGCGCTAATGCCATTTGTACACCTCTCTATCTGTGAACAAACTTTGAATTCTTTACGACTTCTTTCTAATTATACCACAAAAAGCTTGCAATTGTGAAGACCAATCCGTATAATAGTACGCTGAGGAGTGATTATATCTATGTTATGTCAAATTTGTCGTAAGAATACGGCCGTTCTGTTCGTTAACAAATTAGAAAACGGTCAAAACAAGCAAATTGCAATGTGTTTAAGCTGTGCCCAAAAGCAGGGCTTCTCTTTGAAGAATATGCTGGATCAAAGTGGTTTGAAACCCGAAGATATGGAAAATATCGGTGAGCAAATGAATTCCCTTATGGAAAATCTGGGAGAAGGTGGTCTGGAAGGTCTAGAGCAAATGTTTCCTCCTGAAATGCTGAATATGATGATGGGTGCGACTCATCCCGGCGAAGAAGGTGAAGATGCCGAAATGGGAATCATGCCCTCCGAGGAGGATGCTGATGATTCCTCCGCTTCCGACAGCGATAAAAAGGTCAAAACCAACAAACGCAAAAATAATAACTTAAAAACTTTATCTAAGTTTGGTACCAATCTAACAGAAAAAGCTGTGAACGGTGAGATCGATAATATTGTAGGTCGCAGCTTGGAAATCGACCGCTTAATGCAAATCTTGAATCGCCGTTCCAAAAACAATCCGGTGCTCTTAGGTGAACCCGGCGTGGGCAAAACTGCCATTGCCGAAGGCTTTGCTCTGCTCATCGCCCGCGGTGAGGTTCCCGTTAAACTACAGGATAAGCAGGTCTATCTGCTGGATATGACAGGTTTGGTAGCCGGAACTCAATTCCGCGGTCAGTTTGAAGCCCGCATGAAGGCCATCATCACTGAAGTTACCGCAGCTAAAAATGTAATTTTAGTAATCGATGAAATCCACAATCTGGTGGGCGCAGGCGATGCTCAAAATTCCATGAATGCTGCTAACATTTTGAAACCTGCTTTGGCAAGTGGTGCCCTGCAGATCATCGGTGCCACTACACTGGAAGAATATCGTAAATACATCGAAAAGGATTCTGCTTTGGAGCGTCGTTTCCAGCCCATCATTGTTGATGAACCCTCTAAAGAGGAAGCGGTTGAGATCTTAAAAGGAATCAAAGAACATTATGAGAAATATCATAATGTTTCCATTTCCGATGAGATCATAGAAGATGCTGTATCTTTATCTCAGCGTTATATCCATCAACGTTTCCTGCCGGATAAGGCTATTGATGTCATTGATGAGGCGGCTTCACGTGTAAATCTGCAAAATACCGGTCTGATCGACCTGAAAGATCTGGAAAAGACTCTTGAGATGACACTTCAGAAAAAGGAAGATGCCGCTGCAGCTGAGGATTTCGAAACTGCCGCTAAATGTCGTGTGGAAGAAATCAAATTGGAAAAGGAAATTGCTGCTAAGAAGTCTTCCTGTACTAACGTTCCTTTGACTTTTGATGATCTGGCTCATGTAATTGAAGGTTGGACCAAGATTCCTGTTAAAAGATTGACCAGCGAGGAATCCGCTAAGCTGATTGCCTTGGAAAGTCACCTGCATCAGCGCGTGATCGGTCAGGATGCTGCTGTATCCGCCCTTTCCCGTGCGATTCGTCGTAATCGTTCCGGTTTCCGTAAGGAACGCAAGCCTGCTTCTTTCGTATTTGCCGGGCCCACCGGTGTGGGTAAGACTGAACTGGTTAAAACCCTTGCTGTGGAACTCTTCGGAACCGAGGATGCTCTGATTCGTATTGACATGTCCGAGTACATGGAAAAGCACACCGTATCTAAATTGATCGGTGCACCTCCCGGATATGTAGGTTACGACCAAGGTGGACAGCTCACCGAAAAGGTGCGCCGTCGTCCCTTCTCCATCATTCTGTTGGATGAGATTGAAAAAGCCCATGGTGATGTATTCAACATGCTGCTTCAGATTCTAGACGATGGTCGTTTGACCGATAGTCAGGGTCGCACCGTTAATTTCGAAAACACCATTATTGTAATGACCACTAATGCCGGTGCCAGCTTTAAGAATAATGGTCTGGGCT
>JAZQUJ010000026.1:0-5817 GCA_045631245.1 Bianqueaceae bacterium | reverse complement strand
GACATCATGCCCATAATGCTCTTTGCATTTACTCGCTTGTTGTCCATGATAATGGAGATCACACTGTTAAAGCGGCCAGCAGTCTGAACGACCATAGTTGCCAGTTCAAATTCATGATCCTCAATATGAGTGATCTGCACTTTTCTTTCCAACATGATTCTTCTCCTTTCCAATTATCTGATTCTGATCTTATTCATTTTCTTTATTTCTGCTTCGTAGTTCTTCAGCTGCCAGCGACAGTTTTTTGAGTCTGTGGTTCACGCCCGACTTACTTACCGGCGGATTTAGAAGTTGTCCCAGATCTTTCAAAGGAAGATCTTCATTTTCAAGCCGTACCATTGCCATAGCGATAAGTTCCGGAGATAAACTGTTCAAAGCACCTTTATCCATCAAGTAACGAATATCATTCACTTGCTTGACCGCTGCCCCTATAGTTTTATTGAGATTGGCGGTCTCACAATTGACCTGACGATTAATATTATTGCGCACCTCTTTCACAATGCGCACATTCTCCAGCTCCATCAGCGAGACATGAGCCATCATTACCGAAAGCACATCGATGATCTGCTCACCATTTTTTAAATACAGCACATATACGGCATGGTTACTGGGGCGTACTCTTTCCAAAATACGAGATTCAATGCCAAATTCTCGCAATGAACGTTGCAGAACTTCAGCATGCTCCATATCTTCATTCAAAATTTCAATATGGTAATTCTTTTGCGGATCATTGATGGAACCACCCGCCAAAAACGCTCCACGAATATAGGCTTTCAAACAACAATTACGCTGCAGCATTTCATCGGTCGCAATATTTTTATACTGCATGATGCCATCTGCTTCCCTTATGAATCCAATATCCGTAAGCACCTGCTGTACCTGCTCCGGCTCTTGCAGGCATAACGTATAAAGCTTGATCTTGCTCCCTTTCCGGCCGCGCCGGAGAGAAACATGAGCACTTATATTATAGTTGCGCTGCAGCAGTGCGTATGCTTTTTTGACAACCGCACTGCGTTCACTTTGCACTTCGATACTGGGAGGGTTAAACCGTATGCGTCCGCAACCACCTAAAATGGCTGCCAATTCCGCCACGCGGCAATGCCTAGCTTTACTTACGTGCCCTGCCAGTTCTTCTTTCACCTGTGAAGAAAAAGACATGGCCATTTCCTCCTTTAGCGAATCACATCGATGCCCAGAGGCGTCAAATAGCGAATTTCCGGAACCAGGTCCACACCGTCTTTTTCTTTTATTGTCTTTTGTATATGTCGAATCAAACCGATGACATCTTTACAGGTGGCATCGCCATTGTTCACGATAAAACCGGCATGCTTAGGAGATACCATGGCACCACCTACGCAATACCCTTTCAGTCCTGCCTGATCGATCAGCGTACCGGCAAAATATCCCTCCGGACGTTTAAACACACTGCCTGCACTGGGCATTTCCACCGGCTGTTTCGCATTACGCTGTTCCTTCAGTTCCTGCATGCGGGCCTTGATCAAAGCAGGCTCCTTTTCCTCCAGCTGCAGTACTACTTTCACCACGATCCAGGATTTATACTGCAAAATACTGCTGCGATAACCCAGATTCAACTCATCACATTGCAGGGTGCGAAGCTGACCTGCAGTATCAAGCACAGTTACTTCCTTAATAATGTCCTTCATTTCACCGCCATAGGCACCGGCATTCATGTATACAGCACCACCCAGCGTTCCGGGAATGCCACTGGCAAATTCTAAACCACCCAGGCCCTTTTCAGCAACCTTTTTCGCTAACGCTGACAAAGTAATACCACTTTCAGCTTCTACGAGAGTACCATCTACCTTGACATTATTAAAATTGAAATCCAGGCGAACGATCACACCGCGAAATCCTTCATCGCAGGCCAAAATATTGCTGCCCTTACCAAGCACCAACATTTTCAATCCATTTTCTCGACTAACCTCTATGATTTTTTTAAGTTCTTCTACGTTCGAGGGCGTCACCACATATGCAGCCGGACCGCCAATTTTAAATGTAGTAATACGGCTCAGCGGACAGTCTACCTGCACACGCCAATCTCCCACGATCTCACCAAACAAAGCTGCAATGCGTTCTTTATCATTCATGACACTCTCCCCTTTCTAATCTTATTTAATCCATTATATACTATTTCCACAATAAAAACAACCCTTCGAAAACTGATTCCGAAGGGTAAAATAAAAGATCAGCCACCGAGCTGATCTTTTATTTAGGAATTTGCGGGGAAATACCACAAATTCCCATATTCATATCATCTAATTCACTTTAAGCCGGCCACACTCTTACGAACCAAGGCACGTTTTAATCTGGCCTCAGCGAGCTTCATTTCAGTCTTGCTGGCATTTTTATCTTCCAGCATGGCCTTTGCTCTGTTTTCAGAAGCTTCCGCTCGTTTCACATCAATGGTCTCAGCCCACTCGAATGTAGTGGGAACCAGCTTAACCTCTTCCTTGGTGATGACAACCATGCCGCCAATACAGGCTGCATAGCGTTTTTCGCCATCGATCACAACAGTAGCCTGGCCCATCCCCAGCGGAGCCACACAATTCGTATGACCTGCCAGTATGCCCATGTCGCCGGTGATGGTTCGTACGATCAGTTCCTCCGCCTGGCCTTCAAACTGCAGGCCATCAGGGGTTACGATCTTTAACGGGAACGGTTTCATTTTTTCTCACCCTTCCATTTTGCAACTACATCATCAATGGTACCGGCAAACAGGAAGTAGGACTCCGGAATCTCATCATGCAGACCTTCGATGATCTCCTTAAAGCCACGAACGGTTTCTTTCAGCGGTACATATTTACCTTCGTAACCGGTAAACTGCTCAGCTACCGCAAAGGGCTGTGACAGGAAACGCTGCACCTTGCGGGCACGGTTTACCGTCAGCTTGTCTTCCTCGGAAAGTTCATCCATACCCATGATAGCAATGATATCCTGCAGTTCCTTATAACGCTGCAGAATTCTCTGCACATCACGAGCTACCTGATAATGATCCTGACCAACCACATCGGGAGTCAAAATTCTGGAAGTAGAATTCAGAGGATCCACTGCCGGGTAAATACCCAAAGAAGCAATACCACGATCCAGTGCGGTGGTAGCATCCAAATGAGCAAAGGTAGTAGCGGGTGCCGGATCGGTATAGTCATCGGCCGGCACATATACAGCCTGAACCGAGGTGATGGATCCATTCTTGGTAGAAGTGATTCGCTCCTGCAGAGCACCCATTTCCGTTGCCAGTGTAGGCTGATAACCTACAGCAGAAGGCATACGGCCCAGAAGCGCGGATACCTCGGAACCAGCCTGGGTGAAACGGAAAATATTATCGATAAACAGCAGCACGTCCTGATGCTTTACATCACGGAAGTATTCTGCCATGGTCAAACCGGAAAGGCCTACACGCATACGGGCTCCCGGGGGTTCATTCATCTGACCGAATACCATGGCGGTTTTCTTAATAACACCGGATTCCGTCATTTCCAGGTACAAGTCGTTACCCTCACGGGTACGCTCACCTACACCGGTAAAAACAGAATAACCGTTATGCTCTGTAGCAATATTATAGATCAACTCCTGAATCAGAACTGTCTTACCAACGCCGGCACCGCCGAACAAACCGATCTTACCGCCTTTAGCATAGGGGCAGATCAGGTCAATTACTTTAATACCGGTTTCCAGAATTTCAGTAGATGTTTCCTGCTCTTCATAAGAAGGAGCCGGACGATGGATCGGCCATCTCTCATCGGCTGCGATCGCTTCGCCGCCATCGATGGGCTGACCCAACAAATTAAATACACGTCCCAGACAGCCCTCTCCCACCGGTACGGTGATGGAGGAACCTGTATCTTCCGCCTCAGCGCCACGCTGCAGACCGTCGGTGGAACTCATTGCAACACAGCGAACCACATTGTCACCAATGTGCTGTGCTACTTCAGCCACGATCACGCTGTCACCATTTTTCACATTAATGGCAGTCAGCAGTTCAGGCAGGTTCTCCTCAGGAAAACGGATATCCAGAACGGGGCCCATAACCTGAACCACGGTTCCAATATTTTTAGCCATAGGATTCAACTCCTTGTTATCAATTCTCAGATCCTGCAACGATCTCGGTAATTTCCTGCGTAATCGCCGCCTGTCTTGCACGGTTGAACTGCAAGCTCAAATTGCCGATCATCTCCTCAGCATTTTGAGTTGCGGAATCCATTGCCGTACGTCTGGCCGCCTGCTCCGCAGCACGGCTCTCACACAAAGCGCCGTACAAAATACCGCCCAGATACTCCGGAATGATCGATGCAAACACCGTTTCACTATCCGGCTCGTACAGGATATCGCTTCCTTTATTATCGGCTTTGCCCTGCACCTCGCAGCACAAAGGTAATATCTGCATCGAAGTCGGAGACTGCGATAACACCGAAATAAAGTTTGTATATACGATGGAGATCTCATCGTACTCACCCTTTAAGAACAACTGACTCAGCTGTTTTGAAATAGAGAAGCAGTCGCCCACCGATACATCCTCCGCCTCAGCGTAGGTGCTGCTCAGCATTCGAATGCCATGAGCCCGGAAATAATCAACAGCTTTTTTGCCGATAGGCAACACCGTTGCTTCTTTCCCCTGCATCTGTTCCATGGTCAGCTTCAGCACATTACTGTTATAACCACCGGCCAGTCCTCTGTCGCCGGCAATCACCACATAAAGGGATTTTTTAACCTCTCGCTTCGCCAAATAGGGCGATGAGAAATCTCGATTATTTTGCACAATATCTTGAATTGCAGCGTATAGGGTTTCAAAATACGGACGCGCATCCAGCACCTGGGCCTGTGCACGGCGCAGCTTCGAGGCCGCCACCATTTCCATGGCTTTGGTGATCTGCTTGGTGCTTTCCATACTGCGGATCCGGTTTTTAATTTCCTTGGTAGAAACGCCAGCCATGTTCAGCCTCCTCCCTTACTGCTTTACAAACTGAACCAGTAGCTCATTCAGTGCCGCCTTCAGGCTTTCCTCAGCGCTTTCTTCCAGTTTTCCGCTCGTCTTGATCGACTGCAATACATTCTCATATCGATTATTCATGAGTTCACGCAGCTGCAGTTCAAACTCAGCAATCCGATCTACCGCTACCTCATTCAAATAACCATTGGTTACCGCATACAAAATGCAAACCTGATGTTCCACTTCCACCGGTGCATTGTTGGTCTGCTTCAGAACAGCCACAATTCGCTCACCCAAAGACAAACGAGCCTTGGTGTCCGCATCCAGATCGGAACCAAACTGAGCGAAACTCTGCAGCTCACGATACTGAGAGTACAACAACTTCAGCGAACCGGAAACCTTTTTCATAGCCTTGATCTGTGCATTACCACCTACACGGGATACCGAAATACCCGGATTCACCGCAGGCATAACACCAGCATTAAACAATTC
This sequence comes from Bianqueaceae bacterium, assembly GCA_045631245.1. Taxonomy (GTDB): domain Bacteria; phylum Bacillota; class Clostridia; order Lachnospirales; family Bianqueaceae; genus CALWPV01. The sequence continues at coordinate 377 of JAZQUJ010000026.1, read as the reverse complement.
AGACTCCAGGAAGATCTGACCATCGGTAATGGAAATTACGTTGGTCGGAATATAGGCAGATACGTCACCGGCCTGGGTCTCAATGATCGGCAGAGCCGTAAGAGAGCCGCCACCTTTCTCTTTAGACAAGTGAGCCGCGCGCTCCAGAAGTCTTGAGTGCAAGTAGAATACATCGCCGGGATACGCTTCGCGTCCCGGAGGACGACGAATCAGCAAGGAAATGGCACGGTAGGCCACCGCATGCTTACTCAAATCATCATAAATAACCAGAACATCTTTGCCCTGATTCATAAAATACTCACCCATGGTGCAGCCGCTATAGGGAGCTATATACTGCATGGGAGCAAGTTCCGATGCGGTAGCGGATACCACGATGG
>JAZQUJ010000025.1:0-32717 GCA_045631245.1 Bianqueaceae bacterium | reverse complement strand
AAAGAAATGACGCAGGAATAGCAAATGCTGCTCCTGCGTCATTTAATTTTATTCTGCTTTATATACGCACTGTCCGCCCACGAAGGTATACTTCACGTTCAGCTGCTCGTCCAGTACCACCAGATCGGCTCGCTTTCCTTCCGCAATGCTGCCGGTGATCGAATCAATCTTGAGTGTTTTTGCCGGATTGAAAGAAGCCATCTTAGCTACTTCTCCCATGGGAATCCCGCTGCGGATCAGATTTTGTACGCCATTCAATACCGTTTTGGCACTGCCGGCAATGGTACCATTGGCCAGCCGTACAACACCGTCTTTCACATAGCGCATCATACCGTCCACTTCGAACTGCGATACATTTAATCCGGCCGCATGGCCGGAATCGCTGATGATGTTGATGCCCTCAGCGGTTTTGCACTGATAGATCAGCTGCAGTACTGCCGGATGCAGATGCACATGGTCGCAGATCATTTCGCAGCGCACCTGCGGATCGGTCAGGGCCGCTGCCAGAATACCCGGTTCTCGATGATGGAGACCGCGCATGGCATTAAACAGATGTGTTGCCTGGGTAGCACCAGCTTCGATTGCCTTTTGGGCTTCATCGTACGTAGCATTGGTATGACCCATGGATACGACCAGTCCTTGATTGACCGCATGGTGGATCAGTTCAATGGCTCCCTCCGTTTCCGGGGCGATGGTGAGAATCTTCAATAAGCCCTTCGCACGTTTCTGCAGTTGATCCAGTTTTTCAGGATCCGGATCAATAATATATTCCGGATTCATGGCTCCTTTGTATTTTTCACAGATGAAGGGACCTTCTGTGTGGATACCCCAGATTACGGAGCCGCTGTTTTCCATTTCTGCTTTGGCTGCCGCTTCCACCGCTGTATCGACTTGGCGAAGCAGATCTTCAAAGGCTGAAGTGGCTGTGGTAATACATAGGCCAGTCACACCCTGGGTCGCTTCGAATTTCGTCATCTGCTGGATCTTTGGCTCTGCATCGCTGATTCTGGTACCATAGGCTCCATGGATATGGGTATCAATAAATCCGGGCAGAATATAGCAATCAGTCAGGTCGAGTGTTTTTTGATCCTCTATGTTTATGTCCAGCTTTGCAATCAGATCGCCACTGATCTGCAGATCGCACTTTTCCGGTTGGAATTTTTCATTGATGATTATCGCATTTTTTAATACCATTGCTGCATGCTCCTTGGTTTATATCTGCTTTTTTATTCGACTACAAACTCTGTCCAATCGATTTTGTTATACTGCATCACATCTTCCGATTTCTTCATACCCAGTTTCTCATAGAAGGGGATCGCGTTTTCATTGGCAATCAGATACACAGCAATATCTTTTTCACCGCCGGCGATTTCATGAGCGGTTTTCATAAGTTTTCTGCCGATGCCTTGTTTTGTGTACGCCCTGTCAACACCCAGATCCGTTACATACAGCCAGTAACAAAAGTCGGTTAGTCCAAACAGTACTCCTACAACTTTGTTACTTTCATTGCGGGCTGTCAGGCTAATTGAAACATTATTGACCAGCTTTCTAATCCTGCTGTCGAAGCGCTCTTGCGGATATTGAGATCCTAAGTCGGTTCTCTTTAAAAAGTCGATATATTCTTCGGCTGTAAGCCGCTCTTCTTGGATCGTAATGTTTTCGTTCATGCTACACCTTTGTATTTCGTTTTCTAATATTTTTTCATCAGTATAACATAAAGTAAAAGAGCAACCAAGTATTTCTTTATTTTTCCAAGATCAAGCTTTGCTATATTGTTATTATCATAGAAGTTATATTGACAATAAGACGCAGGAATCTCCTTGAACTCCTGCGTCTTATTTATTACAGCTCTTTTCTATACTCGCATACTTCTCTGCCTTTTTGATTCACATATATCTTCTGCAATGTAAATCCCAGCTTTTCATGTAGTGCCCGACTAGCCGTGTTTTCTACACGAACCTGGGCGATGGCCTCTGTATATCCAATGCTTTTGGCGTAATCAAGAATCAACCGCTCTCCAAGATAGCCATAGCCCTTTTTGCGGCTATGCCGCTTGATCTCCGGGCCGCAGCTGATCATAGTTTCGGAATGGGCATACAAACTCATGAAGCCCACACAGTTACCGCCGCTTTCTACGACGAAGAATTCGAAGTATCGGCCATTATGGTTTTTATCCAGTGATTCGGCGATCATTTGATCTTTTTCCGCAGCGCTCATTGTTTCGTATTCTGTGTCATCAAATAAGTCCTGTTCGCCAGACTGGATCGGGCGAATTGAAATCTGTTGTGATACCTCCGCTTCTGCCCAGGCTTTTGGAAAATGTTTCTTCATAAAAACTGCTTTTGCTTCATTTTCTTGATAAAAGTTTGCACGTTGGAACCCCATGACCATTTTTTCGTGCAGTGCCTGTTTTCGATCCTGAGTCTGTTCGTTGTATCGAAGCACCTTCATCTGACCCATCGCTTCATACTTTAGCAGCTCTTCATATACATCTTCAATATACTCTTCCTTTGCCACTTCACAGTCTTCCGGACTGTAAAACGTATTTGCATGTCCAGCCACTTTCTGAAAATTCGACGTCATCGCAATATGATATAAATATCCGCAGACCCCTTGATACAGTGTTTTTAACTGCTCTGGAAATTGCTCTTCATAATAAGCGATCCCATCCTTGAGCCAGCCGGTCACATACTTACCCGGCATACCATTGTACTCTGCATCCCAGATATAAAAAAGAGCATAGGGGATGTTGTCGGTCAAATATACAACATTCTGCCCCGTATCATGCAGTTTTGAATTCGCTTTCAGCTCTTGAATTCCAGACACGTAGGAACCATGATAAAGGTATTTCATGAAGTTACATCTCCTTAATGGTGAGGTGATTTATTTTTCACAATTGGAAGCCACAATTCTATATACCGTGACTGATTATATACCGGATCATTCTCACGATAAAACCAATGGTTAACTGCAATTTCCGGTGCATCGGTGAGTTCATATTCCGAACTGGGAAGCCACTCGCTTATAGCTTTACGACGAACCTCCTCTGTTTGGGTTACCGGATAACGCATACGCTCCGTTTCACACACCAGATATTCTCCAGCCGGAATCGTAATGGTTTCAAAGCGTTTGGCTTCTTCCTTTGAGCCAAGCGCTCTGGCCAAATGATTGGTTGTGTTAGTATCCAATTTGGCAGCGATATAATAGTCGTAACCATCGTCGCCAAAGTTGGTAATCACATTATAACTGGTTTCGCAGTCCTTTGACAAGCCATTCAAAATGAATTGATTCACTCTGGTGGATAAATAGAATTTTTCTTCCTGCTCATTTCTCTCTGCCGGAGTTCCGGTAAAACGTCTTTTGTAACCTGTCAGTACCATTTCTGGTTTGTTTTCAATTCTGTAATTCATAACAGTACCGCCTTCCATAATGACTTGGATCGACAGTCGAGTAAAAGCTTTGAGCATTGCCTTTTCGCTGCGCGCTTGCGAGGGCAAAATGCCATGGAATTTTTGAAATGCCTTGGCAAAACTGTCCGGACTTTCATAGCCATATTTCAATGCAACGTCAATGACTTTTGCATTTTCGCTCTGTAGCTCTGCTCCCGCCAATGTCAGTCGGCGGTTTCGAATATATTCACCCAGCGTATAGCCGCACAAAATGCTAAACACCCGCTGAAAATGAAAACTGGAAGAAAAGCTTTGCTTTGCTACCTCTTTATAGTCGATTTCCTCTGTCAAATGTTCTTCGATATACGCCAGTGCTCGCTGCATTCCATTGATCCATTCCATGTTTGCTACCTCCTGTCGATGATTCATTATACTCAAAATACTCATCTTTTTCCCGATATATTCTGCGAAGCAATGGCGGGCAATATTACGACTTTTTGCCGCTCACTTGATTCTCCCATCACCATGTATTCATTTTCTTATAACTACATGGACACCTCCTCGATGTTGACGTGACCATGTAGTCGCTTGGTCATTTGCTACACGTTCACCGCGTCTCACCCCTTCATGCATGGTCTCACGCCCCCCTACGCGCCCTCAATACTCAAAAAAACCGATATCGGTAACCATATACTACCGATATCGGTTTCAATACTACTTCAAACTCAAATCACACGAATGCGGATCATACCTTCGATCTCACCCAACTGAGCAATCGCTTCCTCGCTGATGGGACCGTTGATATCCAGCATGGTGTAAGCGTATTCCTTGCGGGACTTGTTAGCCAGATTCTCCACGTTCAGGCCTTCAGCAGAAACGATGGTGGTGATCTTCGCCAGCGTTGCGGGAATGTTCTTATGAATCATACAGATACGGGCTTCGCCGCTGCGCTCCATGCTCACATCCGGCAGGTTTACGGAATGAATAATGTTACCATTATCCAGATATTCCTGAATCTCATGAGCCGCCATGATCGCACAGTTATCTTCACTCTCGGGAGTGGAAGCACCCAGGTGAGGCAGAGCGATGACGCCGGGCTCATTGGCGATCTCAGCACTGGGGAAGTCGGTTACATAACCGGCTACACGGCCAACCTTCATGGCAGCTGCCAAAGCCGCTTCATCCACCAGACCGTTACGAGCCAGGTTGATCAGACGAACACCATCTTTCATCTTGGTGATGGCATTGGTATCGATCATATTGCGAGTAGCATCGTTAAGCGGAACATGCAGGGTCACATAATCAGCCACCTTCAGCAGATCTTCCAGCTTCTGAACGACCTGTACGCGGCGATCCAAAGCCAAAGCAGTGGGAACGCTCAAATATGGATCGTAACCAACAATGTTCATACCCAAGGACAGAGCAGCATCTGCCACCTTTGCGCCGATGGCGCCAAGTCCTACGATACCTAAGGTCTTACCCCAGATTTCAGGACCGGCAAACTGGCTCTTAGCCTTTTCCATGGTGGTCAGGATGTCGGCGCCTGCGGCAGCCTCCTGACGAGCCCACTGGTTAGCCTCGAACATACGACGAGAGGAAGCCAGCAGAGCAAAAATTACTTCTTCCTTAACCGCATTGGCATTAGCACCGGGAGTATTGAATACCACGATACCGGCCTCGCTGCAGCGATCGATCGGAATATTGTTGGTACCGGCACCGGCGCGGGCAATGGCGCGCAGAGCCGGAGGAAATTCATAGTCATGCATCTTAGCGGAACGCACCAAAATACCATCGGGATTGTCAAAGTTATCGGCAGCGGCAAATCTCTTCTGGTCCAACTGATTCAAACCAACTGCCGCAATTTTATTTAAAGTCAAAATCTGAAACATGATAAAACTCCTTACTCAAAACGATTGAAGAACTAATTTTTAGCTGTTGCGCTTGTCAAACTCCTGAATGAAAGCACACAGTTTTTCAATACCTTCCATGGGCATTGCATTGTAGATGGAAGCACGCATGCCGCCCACATTGCGGTGACCCTTCAGGTTTGCCAGACCGGCTGCGGTACTCTCTTTTACAAACAGAGCATCCAGCTCTTCGGAAGCAGTGCGGAATACAACGTTCATATCACTGCGGGAGCCGATCTGAGAGGGGCAGGTAAAGATCTTGGAGTTGTCGATCACATCGTACAGCATCTGAGCTTTTTGATGTTTGATCTTTTCCATACCGGGTACGCCGCCCTGTTCTTCCAACCAGTCACATACCAAGCCAAGCATGTAAATGCACCAGCAGGGAGGAGTATTGTACATAGAGTCTTTATCGATCTCGGTTTTCCAGTCCAGCATCAGAGGTGTGAAGGGCAGCTCACGGCCAGCCAGTTCTTTCTTCACGATCACGATGGTCAGACCTGCGGGAGCCAGATTCTTCTGAGCACCAGCGAAGATCACGCCATACTTGGAAATATCCACCTGACGGGAACAAATATCAGAAGACATATCGCATACCAGGGGCACACCATTGGTTTCCGGAATGTACTGCCATTCGGTACCATAAATAGTGTTGTTTGCACAATAGTAAAAATAGGAAGCGTCGGGTCTGATCACCAACTGATCCTGGGATGGGATATAAGTATGATTGGAGCCTTCTGAGGTAGCGGCGATCGCGATGTCACCGTACTTTTTAGCTTCTTTATAAGCAAGGTTAGAGAAATTACCGGTCACGGCGTAGTCGGCTTTGCCGGTAGCACCGATTAAATTTAACGGAATCGCTGAAAACTGAGTGGAAGCGCCGCCCTGTAAAAAGAGAATTTCATAGTCATCGGGTACTGCCATCAGCTTGCGGAATTTTGCCTTGGTGTCATCGAAAATCTTTTGAAAAACCTTAGAACGGTGGCTCATCTCCATTACTGACATGCCGCTGCCCTGATAATTAGTGATTTCTTTTCCGGCCCGTTCCAGAACGGTTAACGGAAGCATAGATGGTCCTGCAGAAAAATTAAAAATACGATCATTGGCCATAATGAATATGTCCCCCTTTCAAAAACATTCGATCGTTCTTGAGAAACGATTTCGCACATTATACCAGTATTCGAGTTAAATTGCAATGACAAATATTACAAAAATGACAATAAACTTCCTATTCTTTTGTGCAGTTTATATAAAATATGCTAAATTTTTAACAAAATTGCCTGTCCATCCAAAGTCTTTTTAACAAAAACAGCCGTCCTGCGCAGAAAAACCTGTTTTCTGCACACGGACGGCTATGCCATTTTTGTATTACATTATTCCACTACGATCGTATTTTCACCTGCGCTCAGCTCCAGCTGCAGCTCACCCAATTTAAAAACTGCTTTCAAATTTTCCGGAATTACAATTTTGAATTCCACTCCGGTTTCCTTCTTCGCATAGGCAACCTCGATCAGGCCGGCAGGAACCATTCGACTTCCCTTCAAACGATTCAAATTCGTGTTGAGTACAGGAGCGATCAAAACTTCCTCAAAACCGCTCTTTCCCTCTTCCTGGCGAATACCCAACAGATACTCAAAAAGATAGACTGCAGCGGCACCAAACATCGGATGATTATGAGACCGATCCTCCGTGGTATCAGGCCAGTACTCCCACAGTGTAGTTGCCCCGCGGCGGCGCATCTCTTCATAGGAAATCGAAGACTCCGACATTAGAAGATCCGCAGCCACATCTCCATCACCATGCTCAAACAGCACCCTTGTTACAATATCCGTTCCAAAGATGCCGGTATCGTAGGACTTGGTTTTCCGGTAATACTCAACCATATTGCGATAGGTTCTCTCATCACCGATTCCCATATCCACAGCAAAGGCATTCGCTCCCTGGCAGTTGCCAATGAAATTACCGTCCCAGGTATTAAAATATGCCGCATGGGTCATTGCCTTTCGCGCCTCGATCCGTTCACGGAAAAGCTGAATATCCTTCTCTTTCCCGATCACCTTAGCGATCTCGATCATCCGCTGCAAACTCTTCACATAGAAATAGTTGTTTACGAAGGGAGCCGGCAGCATTACCGCCGTGGGTGTACACCAATCACCCAAACACCATTGACCCGCCTTATCGCTGGTCACCAGCAGATTCTGGGAATGAGCCTCCAAAAAGTCAAAATATCGCAGCATCTGCGGATACAATCTCTCCAAAGGTTCGGCATCACCATAATGCTTATAATACTGATAGGGCACTTCCACAATGGCACAGCCCCAGCCACCGGGACCTCCGCCACAGCGGGTATAGGGCGCGGTATACTGCACATGACCGGTGATCAGATCCTGACAGTCTCCAATATCCTTGATCCACTTTTCATAAAATGTTCTTGCATCCAGCATGGTCATTGCGGCGCTGCAAGCCAACTGACCATCACCGGTATAGCCCCTGCGCTCAATATGCGGGCAGTCCGAAGGAATACCGGCATGCATATTCACCAGCTGCGTATGCACATAGGTCTTGTAGATCCAGTCCAGCGTCTCATTGTCAGACTCCAGCGAAGAAGTCACCGGCGCATCGGTATGCACCTCTTCCACGCACTCCACTTCCGCCTGGCCTTCCACGGTAAAATACCGAAAACCATACCAGGTCAGCATGGGGCGTACCACTCGCTCTACGCCATCTGCCACGATCGTCATATGCTGCTTATGCTGATGTCTGAGTGAAAGTCCACCCTCCAACAGTTCTTCGGAAAAATTCAGCGTAATCTTTTCGCCATGGGCAGCGCTTACGCGCAAAACAGGCCAACCGGTGGTGTTACTGCCGCAATCGTACAATTTTATTCCATCCCGCTCTCCGATGCACACCGCCGCAAGTGTGTTTACAATGCGGTCCGCCGGGCAATCGGAAAATTCATACTCGGTATCCAACGGTTTTGCCGGCTGAGCCTTAGCCCAGTTGCTATCGTCAAATTCATCTCCAAGGCAGGCATCGTCAAATCCACGGTAATCGTGATTTTCATACTGAGGCATGTAATAGTCGCTGATAAAGCTTTCTTTCATCCGGTCCTCTTCAGAGGAAACAAACTCCTGCACTCCCTCAGCTGTTTCAGCTACAATACGATAGATTGCCTTGGCATCACCAAACTTAGCATCTTCAAAGGTATACCAGCCACCGCCAAACAAAATCGCAATGGTATTCTCACCTTCCTTTAACAAGGAAGTAATATCATATTCCGGCACATAGATCCTGTGTCCTGTCAGGGTTTCAAAGGTAGGATAGTTATCTCTGGCTTCATAATCGGTGGAAAGCGGCAGGAATGCATCCTCCGTTACCTCCTTGCCATTTACATAGCAATGGAAAAAGCCAAGTCCCAATACCCGCAGCATAGCCTTATCCACATTTTTCACAGTAAAATGTCCGCGCAAAATTGGAAATTTACCTCCGCATACCCACTGAGCGGCACCAAACATTTCACTTTGCTTCATTATGTACACCTCTTCTTTTCTTAAGGATTATAACAGGAAGATACATGACCAGGATCACCGCCGTAATAATGATTGGAAAACCGATCAAATGGTTTCCCAAGAGCTGCTGAAATATATACAGCGGATTTCCGGGTTTTGCTTCCATTAAGAACATAAAATTAGTATCAAAAATCAGATTGACCACTAAGGCCACCCCTGCCAAACCAAGCAGAGTCGCTAAACACTTCGGCAACATTTTGGGCTCTGGTTTGATATCTCCGCCTGCCGTCAGCATGATGGGATAGAGCACCAACAAAATATGCAGTGTAAAACTGTGCAGATGCATAAAGTTTGCCAGCGGCAGCTTCACCCAGCTGGGAAAGATCAAAGCCGCCAATGTACCCGGTATTCCCACCAAATACAAGTAATTTCCCAATACTTTATTAGGCTTCAGCGCATGAAAGGCAATCAAATAAATATTGATACTGCACAAATGGAAGGGCAAATAGTCCGGCGTATAATTTCCGCCGATCAGCAGGCACACCACCATGTACCATTCGTCCAGCACACAAAGGGAAGCCACCGCATATCGCATTTTTTTACGGCCGTCCTCCCCCAACTTCCGATAAACTATGCAGCAAGTCACTGTCACTGCTGCAAATACTAACAGCCAGGCAATATGTAAGGAGTCGAAATGAGAAAACCCAAGTCCCTCCTGTATCGTATCACTGGTTTCTAAAAAATATTTCATTTTCCGTCCCCCGCTTCGACTCTAATTTTGCATTCGGATCTGCTGACCCTGAATCAATGGATAACATACCAACTGCTCCCCCTCCAGATTCTCCCGGTGCATATCCACCCCGCTGATCTGGCTGTTTTCGTAGGTAGTATAATAATAAATTCCTTTATCGGTATTGCAGCAGGAAGTGTAAATAGTAATCTCATACTGTTCCTGACCCATGTGAACACAGCCTCTCTGCTGCGCCACACTGTTCAAAATATGAAAGAACTGGCTCACCGCCTCCGACTCGGAATCCCCCGATTTTGAAAGCAGTTTCGTAAATGCTGCCTTCACAAAGCGCGAACTGGAAGACAAATCTCCCGGCAGCCCAAAGCCGCCCATACCACGGCTATAGGGCTTTACATCGATCTGTGGCATCAGTTGATTCGACATCTGCTCATTAGACAAACCCATAAAATTACTCAAATAGGTCATCTGATAGTCAAAGGGCGGATTGTTCGTCAGCACTCCCACCGGATTCTCATGCACATGCAGCCCATCTGCCATACATTCCACCGTAATCGCGCCATCACAATCGGCAATCAGCCAGTGCAGCTGCGAAGGCGGCAGATCCGCCCGAAAGCTCTCATCCACCAAATTAATACGCTTCAAAAGCTCTTTAGCCTCTGCAACTGTGGCACATTGCCCCAGAACCCAAGGCACAAACTCAAAGGAAGCAATATTATCTTTTCCCTCTTCCATCGGATGATACACGCAGTTGCCCACAAAATTCAGCCCCGCCATACTCAGTCCCTTCTCATTGGTGGCATCGTAATACAGCGGATATTCATCCGTTACAAAGGCCATGCCAATCAGGGCATAATGCGTGGTCATTTTTTCCGCATGGCGGAAAGAAAAGCCGAAATTTCTAGGGGTTACCGTAACTGTTTCCTGATAGGAATATTCATAGTCAAGATTGCGGCCAAAATAATGGTCGGCGGCTTTATAAGTTGCAGCTGTACACATAGCAAATCTCCTTTTAAAAAATCCATCCGTTCTGACCTTAGTCTTTCCGGATGGATCTTAGATTATTTGTGTAAAGTACAATTATTCTAATTATTCTGCTAAAATAGCTTCTTTACGATTTAAAATTTCATCACTCAACAGCTGCGCCTGCACATTTTCAAAGCCCAAACGATTGATGGTATCGGCAAAGCGCTCGCCGGCCTCACCCTGTTCACGGAACAACAAGATGGCTTTTTCGATGATGTTCAAAACTTCTTCCTCGCTGGCAAAGATCTTCTCCAAGGGCTGACCCATGGCCACACGTTTGCCCCAGCGTCCGCCGATGCACACCTTATAACCGGTTACCTCTGCCTCTACCGCATTAAAAGGACATTTGCCTACGCAGCGGCCGCAGTGATTGCAGGACTCCGGATGCATGTTGATTTTACCGTCTTCCAACTTCGCATTTTTAATGGGACAATTCTTTTCGATCTGACACACTTTGCAGCCGCGGCATTTGTCCAAATCTGCCTTTGGAACCCGCTGACCTACCACACCCAGATCGTTCAGATCCGGCTTTACACAGTTATTGGGACAGCCGCCCACAGCAATTTTGAACTTATGGGGCAGCTTCACATTGTGATATCCTTTATAGAAACGCTCGTGAATCTTTTCCGAAAGGGAGAAGGTATCGATCAGGCCATACTGACAGGTGGTACCCTTACAAGATACAATGGGACGCACTTTAGGACCGGTACCGCCGGTTTCCAGACCATACTGCGCCAAAAATTCACACAGAGGTGCAATATTCGCGTAGGGGATCCGCTGGATCTCGATGGCCAAACGAGAAGTCATGGCAATTTCACCGGAGCCGAATTTTTCAGCGGCCTCCGCAATAATTTTCGCTTCCTGAGCGGTGATCTTACCATTACGAGTGATCACACGACCGTTAAAACAATCGGCTGTTAACTTATCCTGCAAAAAACCAAGGCCTTTTACACGGGCGATCTCTTCTTTTGGAACAGTAAATTCTATCGGTTTCATATGTTGTTCTCCTTTTTTAGATACATCACTTTATGTCAATGCAGTGCTCAATATAAACCCATTATACGTAAATAATAAGTTTATGTCAATCAGGTTATCCGCGTGTGTTACATCTGTTTTCTTACGATCTTATATTCGTCACCATATTCATAAAACGGACAGTTTTTAAAATTGCCCCGGATAAATTGTTCCATTTCATCCTGATCCAGATCCATTTCACAAATATAGCATTCGTATTCATCGTCGTATGTATAGTGCATACATTCTTCACAGTGGTCTGCCATTGCTGCTGTCTCCTTTATTATCGATCAAGTGTTATTTATGATACGGTTCTTTCATTTGGATCCGATAAGCCCGGTAGATCTGCTCCAACAAGATCACCCTCATCAACTGATGTGGAAAGGTCATTTTGGAAAAACTGAGGGCATAATTGGAGCGTTTCAGCACCTCCGGTCCCAAGCCGATGGAACCGCCGATCACAAAACAAATGTGACTCTTTCCTTGAACAGCCAGCTGTTCCATCTTTTTCGAAAACTCCACCGAATCCAGCATTTTCCCTTCAATTTCCAAGGTGATCACAAATGCATCATCAGCTATATTTTTCAGGATCCGTTCTCCTTCTTTTTGTCGGATTCCGTCTTCAATGGCGGCACTGGCGTTATCCGGCGTTTTTTCATCAGCCACTTCCACGATCTCTAATTTACAGTATTTACTCAGCCTTTTCGTATACTCCGCAATGGCATCACGCAAATACTTTTCTTTAATTTTCCCCACGGTAACAATGGTAATTTTCATAGTTGGTCTCCCATATTGGCCTCGATTTCCAATCTGACTGTATCTTAAACTCAAAAGACGCCAAGAGTTTCCCCTCAGCGTCTTGTAATCTTATACTTAACTGATCTTATTTTCTACCACCGTAAGCTGCGGTTCTTCATCGTTGGTACGTTCAATGCAAGCACCCAGTTTGGTCAGCTTTCGAACCATACCTTCATAACCACGGTCAATATAATGAATATTGGTAATGGTCGTGCTTCCTTCCGCTGCGAGTCCGGCTAAAACCATCGCTGCTCCGGCACGAAGATCCGTCGCTACCACTTCGCCACCCTGCAGCTGATCCACGCCTTCGATAATTGCAATATGGCCTTCTACATCGATATTAGCACCCAGACGCTTCAGCTGCTCCACATATCGGAATCGATTATCCCAAATACTCTCATTCACCATGCTGGTACCGGGAATCATGGACAGGAGAACCATCATCTGCGGCTGCATATCGGTGGGGAAACCCGGATAAGGCAAAGTTTTTACCTTAGTGGGTTTCATATGATCGCTGCCGATTACTCGAATGGTTTCATCTTTTTCAATTACAGTAATGCCGATCTCACGAAGTTTAGCAGAAACCGAATCCATATGACGAGGGATCACATTGGTAATGGTTACATCACCACCGGTCACAGCACCGGCGATCATGTAGGTTCCGGCTTCGATCTGATCAGAGATGATCGCATATTGGGATCCGTGCAGTTTCTGTACACCACGAATACGGATCACGTCGGTACCGGCACCTTTAACATCGGCACCCATGCTATTCAGGAAGCTCGCTGTATCTACAACATGGGGCTCCTTTGCAGCATTCTCAATTACAGTGGTACCTTTAGCCAGTACAGCGGCCAACATAATATTAATGGTTGCACCTACACTGGCAATATCCAAGAAAATATTGGTACCCACCAGTTCACGGGCCTTCATTTCAATAATCGCTTTCGCATTTACCTCTGCACCCAGCGCCTCAAAGCCTTTTACATGCAGATCGATGGGACGGACCCCGAAATCACATCCGCCTGGGAAGGCTACACGTGCATTTTTAAAGCGGCCCAAAAGCACGCCCAACAAATAATAAGATGCACGCATTTTGCGCACCGATTCAGAATTGGCGCAGTCATTGATCATATGACGGCTGTCAATTCTCAGGGTATGATTATCAATGCGGTCAACCTTTACCTGCATTTCCCGCATGATCTGAATTAAATTTTTTATATCCGCTATATCGGGAACGTTTTCTAATATAACAACATCATTTGCCAGAAGCGCAGCCGGTAAAATGGCTACTGCCGCATTCTTTGAGCCGTTGATTTCGACTTCACCCCGCAGCGGTCTCTGTCCATGAATTATAATCTTTTCCAAATTTGCCACCTCAATTGCTGAGTCTATATAATATATTATCTAAACGATTATACCATATTTTGAAAATAAATCAACCCTTTTTACATCGCTTTATTTTCAAAACTTTCACTGTAGCACTGCCGTGCAGTTCATTGCATATTCCCTACCCGATTTCAGCATCACCGTAATCGACGGAATCCCCAACGTCTGCTCATCTATTTTTACTATGCGATACCCTTTTTTGATTTGAATCACCTCATCCGTTTCAGCTTCTTGCATGTCTGCTTTTATACTGCCCAATACCGCATATAATATTTCATCAATCGGCATGGGAATATAGGATTTTTCTGTTTCCTCCGTTGCTATCCAGTACACGATTTCCGCCGACACCGCATTTTCATTTACCATCCAAACTTTCAGCTCATTAAAATACAGCACCGCGTCACCCTGTACCGAATGAAACGTGTACTCAAACCCCTTGTTCCTTTTCTCCGTTTTCGCTAATTCGATATCATCTCCTAACCAGCTGCGTGCAAACTCCATTGCTCCTTCTTTCATCAACAATTGTGCACTTTCTTCTGATATGCGCATCAATGCAGCCCATTCTTCAAAACTTTCGCTTTGTTCGAGCCACTGCGGATCCGTCAGCGCTTGATCCTCATAGGTGATCGAATGATTTTTTCGATCTGTAAGAATCATTCGATCGCCCGATGTATACTGAACCTTAGAACCATATATGAACGATTTTTCGAAGTTTCCTTTCAAATATGTTTCTGCCATCTGTTCCAAATTGGCCTCTTCCAGAGTCAGTATCGGTTGACTTTCATTTTTCCGCTCCGGCTCAATTTTGATTGAAATGCCATTTTTCCGGTATATTTCTTTTACCTGCTCAATTCGTTCTTTGGGAACCCGGTTTTTATCAATATCCTGATACGAATCATATGCAAACAAAACCAGATTCAAAACAATCAGCAAGATCAAGATCACCCTTCCCATCCGCTTTTCGTTCACGCTTTTCTCCTTATCAATAACTTATTGAGCTTTATACCTAATTCTTCCCCGGTCGGTGTTGATCTCCCAATACAAAACCATTTGGTCTTTTTCAAAGTAATATTTCAGTTCCGGCACACCGTTGATTTTACTTTCCAGCGCTGCCGTTTCATTCATCACATCCTGCCACGTTTGCTCCAGTGTATATTTAGAACTTTGATCTACCACCGCCGAAAGAACATACCGTTCATACCGCCGCACCCGGTTTCCTTCCACGGTGACACAAATCGGGAAGTCCATTGGTTTTTCTAATTTTTCCGTATCCATCTGATACGGTACTCCTCCAAACAAATAGTTAAAATAGAAAATATATTGACCATTCGAAACTTCGTATCCGGAAAAAGTAAAATCTAATCCAAAAGCATTCTCCCATTGCAGATCAGCTTTGACAAACCCCACCGCCAACTGATAGGCTTCTTTCATGGTAACAGCCTTCTTTTCTTCTTCGGTCAATGTTTCCACATACTGTACGATCCCGGTGTTGTCCACTTTTACCGTTATCTTTTCATCGGTACATAATATCTGAGTTTCGCCCTCTTTCGTTTTTACCGTATCAGCATACTGAAAAAATTGAAGTGCATATTGCTTCGCCTGTACCAAATTGATTCTTTTATTAATCAACAGATTTCTCGATGCCTGAATCGAATAGGCCGTCGCACGCACCGCTTCCTCCGGTAAATAATCACCTTCCAGCTCCGGCCAGGCCCTTTCCACCGCAAAATGATCCTTATTCAACAGCGCCGCCTGATTTTGCAGCAGTTCCAAAAGCAAATGATTCTGCTTTTGATCCCACGACTCCTTTTCCGCTTTCAAACAGATCTGCGCCGCTTTATCGAGCAGATAAATCACACTTTTTTCTCCACGACTCTGCGCAGGAATCACCCAAATCTCAGACCACTTTCCCTCTGTCTGTATCCGGCTCAATGCAAGCTGCTGCTCCACCAGATCATTTCCCAATACAAAGTGATAGGGCAGCACACACACTTCCTGATCCCAAGGCAGTTCACTCATATCTGTCATTTGCAGTTCGCTGTTCTCCATTACATAAGCCAATAACTCATAGGTGTTTTGAAACACCTCTTCAAACTGCTCATCCTGCTTGGAGATCTTACCATAACTGCCTTCTTCGCCGCCTAATGTAAAATATATTTCCTGCGGCCTCAGCATATTGGCCTCCGGATCCGGCTGCGCCATGCTGTACCATCTCCCGGCTTCCCGCTGATCGGGGGCCTCCCAAAAAATCAAAACAATTTGATACAAAGCCAGCCCCAACAGTATAAACAGTAAGAACCAAAACGTCCCTTTCGCCTTACTCATTTATTTCATCTCCATGAGCACCTGATATATATTCAAATAGTATTCCTGCAGCTCCGTGGTTAACTGTTTTCGATAGCGATTATATGCATAGGTCGTCTCTTCCTCTCCAACCTGCAGCATCACATACTGCCTTCCCAATACCGGCAGCGGCACTGTCAGTTGATACAAACCGCTCGCTCCCACCACTTCGCTGGTTTGATACAACAAAGTCGTCTGCTCTTCTTCATCAAAAGTATATACACTGCACAGGATCATTGTTTCCGCTTCCGCACTGCCGGTGAATATAGCCTGATTTTCCAACGTATCTCTTTCCTCCTTCACCTGTGGACGTGCATCGCTGATTGTTGCAGCATATCGCCCTAAAAGACCCATAGTCAGAAAGAAAATACAAATACCCAAACACCATTTCCTCATGGCAGCATACCTCGATCCACCACGGCAAGCTGCTCGGGAAAAGCCAGCCAAAATTCGCTGCCCTGTCCCGGTTCGCTATTGACCCAAATACGGCCTCCATGCAGCTCCATGATCTCTTTCGCAATCGATAACCCAAGTCCTGTACCGCCCATGGCTCTGGATCTGGCTTTGTCCACACGATAAAAACGGTCAAAAATCCGCTTCTGATCTTCTTCGCTGATACCAATACCGCTGTCCCGTATCATCACCAATATCTCACCGGCTTCACGATACACCCCGCCTTCAATGGTCGCTCCTTCCGGGCTGTATTTCATAGCATTGGTAAGCAAATTTCTCAAAACCTGTTCGATCCGTCTGCTCTCTCCCTGTACCCAAAATTCTTCCGGCAAAGCCGAAAGATCACCGCCATTTTCATCCTGCCAACGGATTTCCATGTTCGGTGCCCATACGAAATGCTGTTGTTTCTTTCCAGCCTCCCATTCAAAGCGAAGCATGCTGTCCAGAACCAACTGTCCCATTTCCACCGGTACTTTTTTCAACTGAGTCTGACGAGAATCCATCTTCGACAATTCCAATAGATCTGATATCAAAGCTGCCATACGATCCGACTCTTTACTAACAACCTGCAGAAAATTCTTTGTCAACTGCGGGTCTTCTATTTCACCATCCAGTATTGTTTCCACATAACTTTTCACTGTAGTGATTGGCGTGCGAAGTTCATGGGAAACATTGGCCACAAATTCCTTCTGCAATCGTTCCATCTGCTGCAGTTCCAAAATCATACCGGAAAGTTCCTGTGCCATATGATCAAAATGGGTCTCCAAACGCAGCAATTCATCACTGTTCTTTTCTTCTTCTTTTCTAGGCAATGCTGCCTGATGGACTTCCATCAATTGACCGGAAGCCAGCTGCTGTGTCTTATGTGTTAATCGCAAAATAGGATTCGAAATATTAACCGCAAAGTAATAGCCTAATATTCCGGCCACTGCGATACCTAATGCCATACAAACAAAAATAATATTGGTGGCGTTTCGAATACTGTCCTGTACGTTTTTCATGGACACACGAATCAAAATAATATGGCTTTCTTCCCTCTGGGGCAACGTGAAACTCTTTGCATAATCTCCCACCTGTCTTTGGGAATAGTCGGTATGAATATACAAGTCCTCCGGTTCCAATCCCATTTGCGCATCCATGACAGCTCTGGAAGCCACATCTGCCTGGGTCAAATCTTTTTCACGATTGTATAAAAGCTGCCCCTTTGAATCCAGCAAACAGATCACTTTTTCAGTACTTTCTTCGCCCTCTGTATTCACGCTTTCCATCATAACAGTAGTCAAAACTTCGCCAAATACCTTTTCCGGACTTTCCCATTCGCTGCCCGATTCTATACCAAGCACATCGATAATACGCTGTGCGGTATAATCCACTTCCTTGAATGCATCCTGATAGGCATTGTTTCTTAAATTGTAAAGAATCAAGGCACCGCAGCCAGCCATAACGGTTACCAACAAGATCATATACAGTGTTGCCATCTTCCATTTAATGCTGCCCACGATGCCTCTCCTTTCGTGTGATTTCGTTATCAATTGTTTTCTTTAGCGAATCTCAGTTTCGACCTATTTCTTCATTAAAATAGTAACCTACGCCTCTTTTGGTCAGAATATAAACCGGCATTCCCGGTTCATCTTCAATTTTTTCTCTAAGTCTGCGGATCGTTACGTCCACTGTACGTTCATCGCCCAAAGCTTCGTATCCCCACACAGCCTCAAAGATGGCAGCCCTGCCAAATACCTGTCCGCGGCTGCTCATGAAAAACTTGAGAAGATCCGTCTCCTTCTGTGTTAGATCGATCAAACGACCCCTCTTACGCACCGCAAACCGATCAGCCTCCAGAACCAGTTCTCCTGCCTCATAGGTGACGGTTTCTGTGTCGCCTGAATGCGTGAGCGCGGCATACCGACGCAAACTGGTTCGCACTCGGGCCATAAGTTCCCGCATGCTGAAGGGCTTGGTCACATAATCATCCGCCCCCATCTCCAGTCCGATCACAGTATCCATTTCCTCAGCTCGTGCAGTTACCATGATCACCGGCACATTACTGACCTCCCGGATCTTCCGACAAACCTGAAAGCCATCCAAATGGGGCATCATTACATCTAAGATCACCAGATCCGGACGCTCTTTTTCAAACACCTCCAAGGCCTCGTAACCATCGTAGGCTGTTAACGCCCGGTATCCTTCCCGTTCCAAATTATACTTTAGAATATCGACAATGTTTGCTTCATCATCGACTACTAAAATCTTTTCATACATGCCGATATCCCCTTTCTGTCATCTAACGAATCCCTACTGTGCAGCAGGGCTTTTATTCGATCCACAATTTAGTATATGTGGTCAGTCTTTCACCCGGCTGCAGTAAGCAGAAACCTACTTCTTCACTGCTCATACCCTGATTGACCAAATTAGGGGCGTTAACACGCCAATTTTGAGGTTCCAAACAAATCAAATTACCTGCCTGATTGGAATTCCAGATCATCCAGTGCTGATAGAACGGATCCACCTCATAAAAAATGCGTCCGTCGCGACGTTCCACAATCGCTCCATGGAAGGGCTTTCCGTTCACTTCAATAGGCTCAACCGTATAATGATCATCCATACTCCATGCGATCGGCGTCAATCCTTCCGCGCGCAGGCGCGCTTCCTCCTCGTTCAGTTCACGAACTTCGCCTGTGGGCAGCATACGCTCACTCATTTCGATGCGTTTTCCAACGGAGATCCGTACCAGCGACTCTTCATCTACTTTAAATGCAGAATGAAATCCAAGTCCAATAGGCATAGGCTCGCTGCCTTTATTTTCAATACACACTTCCTGATACAAACCCTCTTCACTGAGCTGATTGGTCTGCACAGCGCGGAAGGTATGGGGATAGTACTGATAAAAATCTGTTTCCGGACCGGCCTCATATGCCACCTGCACCACACCCTCTTCAGCTTTTACCAGCTGCCAGGGGCGTTTATGCAAAAAACCATGTAGCGAATTGCCTCGATTCGGTTCGTTTACTTCAAACTGATATTCTCTGGTTTCGGTGGCAAACTTTCCACCATCAATTCGATTGGGCGGAAACAGGATCGGAAGTCCATAAGAGGTGGACTTTTCCACAAACAACTGCGGATCACCGGGCACATTCAAGGCCTCCACTCCATCTTTCTCCAAAGAGATGAGCTGACCGCCCAGTTCCGGTACCACCTGCATGCGATAGTCACCGCACTGCATTTCTATGATCTGCATATTCCCAATATATTTCTGACTCATTCCTCTTCCTCCGCTTCTTTTACTTTTTGTTGTTCTAGCAACTGCTGAAGATTATCTGCATCCCGGTATAATTCAGATTTTACCGGAAGTCCTTTTTTGATCAACTTTTTGTTCATAAATTGTACCACTGCATAGTACACTACCGCAAACGCCGGTACACCGATGATCATACCCATAAATCCAAAAATACCGCCGAACAAAAGCAGGGCAAAGGTCACCCAAAACTCTGATATACCGGTAGTGTTTCCCAGGATTTTCGGACCAATAATGTTACCGTCGATCTGCTGCATTATAATAATGAAAATAATAAAGTACAAACCCTGCAGAGGATCTGCCAGCAAAATCAGGATCGCACAGGGAATGCCACCAATGAAGGGACCAAAAAAGGGAATAATATTCGTAACACCAACGATCACGCTGACCAACAACGAATAGGGGGTTCGCAGTATTGCCAGCACAATGAATGTAATTACACCCACAATGGCCGAATCCAAAATTTTGCCATACAGGAATCCGCCAAAGATCTTATGTCCGTGTCGCGCTGTATCCACAATGGTATCGCCGGTTTCTTGTTTAAAAACAGTATAGATCAGTTTTTTGCTCTGCCCAAGAAACTTTTCCCGGTCCACCATTACATAAACAGCTACCACAACACCGATCAGCAGATTAAAGAAAAACATGACCACATCGATCACACCGGTGGTAATGGCCGTTACCACCTCGCCCATGGTATCGATCAAATCGGTACGCAGCCAACCTTCTACGGCTCCGGATACTTTGGTGACCACCATACTCAGGTTCTTCATGATCGCGCTGTCACCCTTTGTATGCTTTTCCAGCCAGGACACAAAATTTTCCACTTGAGCAGGCATTTCTTCCACGATAATGGTAATGCTGTCCACCAAACTGGGAATGATCAGCCAAACCAAAGCCACCACGATCACAATTCCGGTGATCATACTGCCGGTGATCGAAAGACCCTTTGCAAGAGATTTTCCTTTACGGTACTTTTTCAGCGCCGGCTCTAACCGTTTATTATAACTGTTATATAACGGATTCAGTAAGTATGCAATGGCAATACCATAATAAATGGGGGCTAAAATACTGTTTAAACTTTCCACAATATTTTTTAATTTTGGATACTGATACATTGCAAAGGTAAGCAATAAAATACTGAAAATAACAAGAAAAACATACTTGGTAATGATCTTGACCTTAAGTTGAAAGTTCTTTTCTTCCATGTTGATTCCTCCCTTTGAGGTCCCCGATCTTTTGATCCGATTTATTTCGAAAATTTTTCTATTTTACATGTTCGTGATTGTGTAAATGATCTTCACAATATTCGTAATTACCATTACACTGAGAACAATATCGGAATGTCATATCTGGATCGTCCACATCGGTGATCCCGCACACATGACATTTATGGAAAGGCACGCCCTTAATGATTTTTCCTCTGTCGGAATCCTGCTTTTCTGCTGCAGCCTTCGGTTTCGCAGTCTGCCACTGCATACCCGCACCAAACCCCTGAGGTCTGGTCATTTTTTCGTAATCTTTACGACGCTTTCTGTATTTGATATTCCGCACCAGTATCGGAGCAAAGAATATCAAATAATTGATCAACGCAGCTCCAATCAAATAGCGGATCGCAGGAAACACACTTCCAGCCACCACAAAATCATACAACATGAAAGCTGCGCTGATGATACCGGCCCACATGGATTTCAGCGGAAGAAAATAGAACATCAGCACCCTATGATTCGGATACAGCGATGCCAGAGCTAAAAACAGCACCTGATTCATGTAAGTAGGAACACCAGGAACGCCAAACACCATAGACACAAAAATAGTGGCCAGCATTCCTATCAAATAAAATAGATTGAATCGAAATGTTCCCCAAGATGCTTCCAGCGCATTGCCGATCCAGTAGTAACAATAAAGCGAAAGGGCCGTCATAAAAATACTGCCGCTAGACGGCGGGATGAACACAAAAGAAATCAACCGCCAAACCTGTCCGGCCAGTACGGCATTTCGATCCAGTACCAAATTCAAAGTGATATAAGGCTGAAACATAGAAATCAAATAAACAGCCACATTAGCAAAAATGATATAACGCATCAGATGCGGAATCGAAAAACGACCGATCTTCCGCTCTAATTTATCCATCCACATAAATTATACGTCTCCTTAAAAAAAATTCCCCTATATACATTATAACCTGCAAGGAAGATTTTTACAACCATCAATATACAAAAAGCCCTTTCGGACAACTACGGTGGTGTGTTGATCCGAAAGGGCTTTTTGCCTTGTTTGTTGATTTCGGAAGTCCTCCTGACAGGGTTGTAACTTCCTTTATATTGTTGTTTTTTGCTTTATTTCGCTTTTTCTGTGCACGATTTGGCCGGATACAGCTGCTTGCTGCTTAGATTACGCGGGTCTGGTCTTCGAGGAAGTTGCGGGTTTCTTCGTCCAGCAGCGGAGCCAGTTCGTTGTATACGCGCTCGTGGTAAGCGTTGATCTGCATGATCTCGGTATCGGTAAGCATGTCCTTCACAATGGCCTCACGTTCGTAGGGGCACAGGGTCATGGTTTCCATCTGATAGAATTTACCCCATTCGGTCTGCTCCTTCTCGGTTACCATGATCAGATTCTCGATGCGCACACCAAACTCACCGGTCTCGTAATATCCCGGCTCGTTGGAGATCAGCATGCCCGGAGCCAGCGGCACCTGATTGTCACACATTGCAATACGCATGGGACCTTCATGCACGCCCAGCACAAAGCCAACGCCATGACCAGTGCCATGTTTATAATCCTTGCCGTCCTCCCAAAGAGGGGTACGGGCCAGCACATCCAGCATAGGTCCGGTGGTTCCCTCGCGGAACACAGCGCGGCCCAGCGCCAAATGACCTTTCAGCACCAGCGTATACGCCTTCTTCATCTCCTCAGTCAACTCACCCAGAGCAATGGTACGGGTAATATCGGTGGTACCCTCTTTGTACTGTCCGCCGCAGTCCAGCAGCAAAAAGCCCTCAGGACGTAGCTGGGCACATTTTCCCTTTTCCGGGCCGTAATGCACGATCGCACCATTAGAACCGTAACCGGCAATGGTACCAAAGCTAATACCCAAGCTATTTTCCTGCTCGCAGCGCAGCTGATTCACATGTTCAGCCGCATCCACCTCATCGATGGTCTCGGTCTTTACAATTTCTTTCACCCACTTCAGCATGCGCACCATCGCAGCGCCATCCTTCACATGGGCGCGGCGGATCATCTCGCGCTCGGTATCATTCTTACAGCCCTTCATCTGAATGACCTTATCATTTTCCTCAATGATCGCCCAGCTATCCGGAATACTCTCCATCAGCAGCTGGTTGATCAAAGCGGGATCACAGGCCACAGTAGCGGCCGGCAGCGACTTCAAATACTCAGGCAATGCATCATAGGGCTGCACCTCCACCTGAGCCTGCGCCAGCTTTTCACGGATCTCGCCGGGTACCTTGGCCTCTTCAATAAACAGCACGCTCTTCTCCAAGCCCACTAAGGTATAGGCATAAAATACCGGAGTACCTTTAATATCGTTACCGCGCAGATTCAGCAGCCAAGCAGAATCTTCCAAAGAAGCAATCAAATAGTAATCAGCCTCGATCTTCTTCATGTGCTCCTGCAGGCGACCGATCTTCTCTTCCCGGCTCTCGCCGGCATATTCTACGGGCAGTTCAAATACCGGATCCAAAGGCAAGCTGGGGCGATCGGTCCAAACCTGAGCCACCAGATCGTCCTGGCAGGAAAGCCCCAGGGCTTTCCTTGCAAGGCGGGGCTTCAGTGCCTCGATCTGAGCGCAGCCAACGGTGCGTCCATCGATACCGATGGTGCCCTTTTCCGGGGTCTGTTCAATGGCCCACTCTTCATAGGTGGGCACACCAGGTTCGCCCATCTTCATCATTTCAATTTCGGTTCCTGCCAGCTGTTCGGCGCCCTGCAGGAAATAACGGCCGTCCACCCAGCAGGCAGCCTTATCGGCACTTACCACCAAGGTACCGGCAGAACCGGTAAAGCCGCTCATGTAGGCGCGGGCCTTCCAATAATCTCCCACATACTCACTCTGATGAGCATCGGAAGATAAAATGATATATGTGTCAATATTTTTCTCGGCCATGGCCCGGCGCAGGCCGGCCAATTTATCAGCAATCGTCATTTTGATAACTCCTTTATAAACAAGACGGGGCATGCCCCAAAAGAGGCACACCCTGTCCATTTTTCCGGCTCAGCCGGGATTTAATTACAGAAAGTACTTAACACCGTTCGCAAACAGCTGCTGGTCTTTGTTACCGGGAATGTTCTTGGCAACGTTGTTACCGATACGCTCGGAGTGACCCATCTTACCCAGTACACGGCCATCGGGAGAGGTGATACCCTCGATACCCCACAGAGAGCCGTTGGGATTGTAAGTGATGTCCATGGTGGGTGCACCGGTGGGATCCACATACTGAGTTGCGATCTGACCGTTGGCTGCCAGCTGACGAATAATCTCGTCGGAAGCTACGAAGCGGCCTTCACCGTGGGAGATGGCAATGGTATGAACATCGCCTGCGGTGCTGGAGCTCAGCCAGGGAGACAGGGTGGAAGTTACGCGGGTCTGAACCATGCAGGAAGCATGACGACCGATGGTGTTGTAGGTCAGGGTGGGAGCATCGGCCTTCATAGGACGAATGTCACCGTAGGGTACCAGACCCAGTTTGATCAATGCCTGGAAACCATTACAGATACCCAGTGCCAAACCGTCGCGCTCATTCAGCAGTGCCATGGTGGCATCTTTGATCTGCTCATTGGAGAATACGGTGGCAATGAACTTACCGGAACCTTCGGGCTCGTCACCGGCGGAGAAGCCGCCGCTCACCATCAGGATCTGAGCCTGCTGCAGACGTTTCACCATCTCAGCTACGGACTCGTTGATGTCATTGGGAGTCAGGTTACGGAATACGAATACATCGGGCTGAGCACCTGCCATAGCAAAGGCTCTTGCGGTGTCGTACTCACAGTTGGTACCGGGGAATACAGGAATGAATACTCTGGGTTTAGCCAGTTCCTTGTTGCCCACGTAGATCTTCTTGGTCTCGGGGGTGAACAGAGGAGCATCGCCCATCTCGTCAGACAGAGGAGTCTGAGTCTTGTATACTTTTTCCAGAGGAGCGGTGTAAGCAGCTTCCACATCAGCCAGGGAGATCTTTTCTGCGCCCAGGGTGAACTCTGCGGTCTCGCTGATGGTACCCAGTACCAGGCCGCTCTTCATGATTTCTTCATCGTTGGTTTCTACCAGCAAGCTACCGTAGATGGGAGCCTGAGCCAGAGCTGCTTTAGCACATTCGCAGAAGTCGAAACCAAAGCCGTTACCCATAGCCATCTTGGTTACAGCTTCGATCACACCACCGGCGGTGATGGCATAAGCGGACTGGATCTTGCCCTCTCTCATACCGGCCAGTACCAGATCGTACATAGCCATAGCCTGTTTGAAGTTTACGCTCTTAGCTTCATCCAGCTCGATGTTGAACAGAACGGCTTTGTTGCCATCTGCCTTGAACTCGGGGCTTACAACCTCATCGGTGGTGATGGTGTCAACAGCCAAAGATACCAGAGTCGGAGGTACATCGATGTCATTGAAGCTACCGGACATGGAGTCTTTACCACCAATGGAGGGCAGACCCAGTTCCATCTGAGCTTTATAGGCACCCAGCAGGGAAGCAAAGGGCTTGCCCCAACGGGTATAATCTTCGCTCATTCTCTCGAAGAATTCCTGGAAGGTGAAGCGGATCTTCTTGTAATCGCCGCCTACTGCCACTACCTTGGCAACGGATTCCATAACAGCGTACATAGCGCCGTGGAAGGGGCTCCAGGAAGATACATAAGGATCGTAACCATAAGCCATCAGAGAAGCAGTCTTGGTCTCGCCGTTTTCTACCGGGATCTTAGCTGCCATGGTCTGGATGGGGGTCATCTGACGCTTACCGCCAAAGGGCATCAGTACGGTGGATGCACCAATGGAGGAGTCAAACATTTCTACCAGACCCTTCTGGCTGCAAACGGCCAGATCAGATACGATGGTCTTAACCTGCTCGGCAAATCCTTCCTTGCGGGCAGCTGCCTCGGGCAGGCTTTCGGGCATTTCAGCAGCGGGAGCCTTGGCAATTACCTTGGTGTAGCTGGGTGCACCGTTGGTATCCAGGAAGTCACGGGCCATATCTACGATGGTTTGTCCTCGCCAGTTCAGCACCAGACGAGCTTCCTCGGTAACGGTAGCTACTACGGTAGCTTCCAGGTTTTCTTCAGCCGCATATTTCATGAACTCAGCTTCGTCTTTGGCGTCAACTACAACAGCCATACGCTCCTGAGATTCGGAGATAGCAAGTTCGGTACCATCCAAGCCGGCATATTTCTTGGGTACCAGGTCCAGGTTAACCTTCAGACCGGGAGCCAATTCGCCGATGGCTACGCACACACCGCCTGCACCAAAGTCGTTACAGATCTTGATCAGATGGCTGGCTTTCGGATTACGGAACAGTCTCTGCAGCTTACGCTCGGTGGGAGGATTACCCTTCTGAACTTCTGCGCCGCAGGTGTTGATGGACTCTTCGGTGTGAGCCTTGGAAGAACCGGTAGCACCACCGCAGCCATCACGGCCGGTCTGGCCGCCCAGCAGAATAATGATATCGCCGGGTTCTGCCTTTTCACGAATTACGTTGCGCACGGGAGCAGCTGCCATAACGGCACCCAGTTCCATGTGCTTAGCAGTATAGCCGGGATGATAGATTTCTTTAACATAACCGGTGGACAGACCGATCTGGTTACCATAGGAGCTGTAGCCCTTGGCAGCTTCACGGCCGATCTTGCGCTGAGGCAATTTACCGGGAATGGTGTCTTTTACAGGAACAGTGGGATCAGCACCACCGGTGATACGCATAGCCTGATATACATAGGAACGTCCACTCAGCGGATCACGGATCGCACCACCCAAGCAGGTAGCAGCGCCACCAAAGGGCTCGATCTCAGTGGGATGATTATGGGTCTCGTTCTTGAACATGAGCAGCCACTCTTCTTCGGTGCCGTTCACGTCAACGGGAATTACGATACTGCAGGCGTTGATCTCATCGGATTTCTCCTGATCGTCCAGCTTACCGGCAGCCTTCAGCTCGCGCATAGCCATCAGAGCGATGTCCATCAGGCATTCGGGCTTTTCTTCACGACCCAGAGCCTTCTTACCGGCATGATACTGCTCGTAAGCTTCCTTAATAGGAGCGGTCAGGGGGCTCTCTTCGATCTCAACGTTCTCGATTACGGTAGCAAAGGTGGTATGACGGCAGTGGTCAGACCAGTAGGTATCCAGTACGCGGATCTCGGTGATACTGGGATCACGTTTTTCCACGTCACGGAAATATTTCTGAGTATGCAGAAGGTCAGCCTTGCTCATAGCCAGACCCAACTCCTTCAGCATAGCTGCGATCTCTTCTTCATTCTTGCTGATGAAACCGGTAATGGTCTCAACAGATTCCGGAACACCGTACTCCATCTCCAGAGTTTCGGGCTTTTCCAGAGCAGCTTCGCGGGAGTCAACTGCATTGATACAGTAAGCCTTGATCTTGGCCACATCTTCATCGGTCAGATCGCCCTTCAGCAAATATACCTTTGCGCAGGCTACCTTCGGATTTTCGTCGGCCTTCAAAATACGGATACACTGCTCACCAGAGTCAGCTCTCTGGTCGTACTGACCGGGCAGATACTCCACAGCAAAGCTCTTCAGATCTTTTGCATCCTCCGGAATTTCTTCCAAAAATACATCATCCACCGGAGCTTCAGACAGAATACGCTCAATAGCCTGTTCGTATACGCTATCGGACAGATTGTCCACATCGTAACGATGCAAAATACGAACTTCTTCCAGTTGCTTCATGTACAGATTATCACGCAGGTCCTTCAGCAGGCCGGTAGCTTCTACACGGAAACCGGGCTTCTTACCCACATACACACGTCTAACAGACATTACTGTACCTCCTTATGTAAAATATATTATATAACTTACTTACGTCGCCGGCGGAAAATCAGCCGCCGCGTCGGACTAAACCACTTTGGATTATACCATGGTTTCCCCTTTATGTAAACCATTTGTCGCAGATGCATTTTGTAGAATCCTTCAAAATACTCACCTAAATCTTCCTTATTTCATATTCTATTACAAACCCGACTCTTCCCAGTCGCAGCATCGGAGGTCGCCATGTTCTTCCAAGGATTCTTTCTCAGTTTCGTCAGTTTTGGCACCATCCTGCTTCTTTCCTCTTTAATCAGTTCTGCGGAATCTCATTATTTTCGTTTACTCCTCCCCTGTCTGCCGTTTCTTGGCTGCCTCTTTCTGTTTGTCGCCCTTTGGACCTCCTATTTATATGTAACCGTCATTTTCTGCAGTGCCGCCATTACCTTTTTTTATGCAGCCTCACGGCTGAAAAAACGCTGTCGCTGCCGCTTTGCCGCCCGGCCCCACCGTCCCCCAAAACCTCCGCATTGTTAAAGGCCATTCAGCAAAGGCATCCCTCCAACCATTAACTGATTTTCGGGATGCCTTCCTATTATTTACTATAACTTTTATTCTGTTTCCTTTTCTTTTGCTAATACAGACTTTCTTAACTCATTGATTTTTTGTTGACACATCATGGCCATTTCCCTTTGGCCCAGATTGCGATATATCGTCAACGCCTTTTGGTAAAACTGCAGGCTCATGTAACTGCATCTTGGATACCGCCGCAGGCCGGCATTCAGTATTTCCAACGCCTGAGCTGATTCTCCCATCAACACCTTACAGGCTGCATGTTCAGCCATATATGTTGGATTTTCCGGTTCTTCCTTTCGGCAAAGTTCAAACCATTGATCACATTCCTTCAATCTGCCTTGTTTTTGAAACATTCTTCCAAGACACACTGCCTGGTCCTCTCGCCAGATTTCATCTGCACTGAAAAATTCACATACCTGCCGGCAAAAATCCCAGAGTTTTTCCTCCGTTGCCGATTCCTCCAGTTCCCAATACATACGATTTAACATCAGGCTCATGGTTTCCCGGTACGCACCTTGCAAATGCGACCTATCTTTCTTTTTAGCAAATAACAGTTGAAACCTTTGCCAGATTTGCTGCATTTGCCTCATCCCTGCTTGTTGCTCTCCGGCATCATACGCAAGGATCGCCCTTTCCGCTTCATCGCATAATTCCATCCATTTTTGAAACAAACTCTCGCTGCAGTTCATAACCACTCCTTTCCCTTTGATCTCCGCACGCATCTTTATCTCTCTATAAACTGATTGTACCTTAAAATACCCGAAAAAGCCAGTTCATTTTAACATTTTGTTTATTTTCATACAGTTCGTTACTTTCCCATGGAATCTTCCCAAAAACAACTTGCCTATACCGTAAACTCTGTTATAATAAGTTTTATGAAAAATTTATTATATTATATCTTTGTGGCGTTATACGCGCTGGCCGCCAATTTGGCCCACCCTATTACGCCCACTCTCATTCAAAATTTAGCTATGCCGGATTACATGTTTGGGCTCATGTTTGCCGGCATGTCCATCACCAATTTTCTCTTTTCTCCTTTTTGGGGTAAATTAGCAGACTATTTGCAAAGCCGAAGCATCCTGTTGGTCTGCTGTATCGGCTATGGTTTAGGTCAGCTTTTCTTTTGGCAAGCTACCACTCCCCTCACCATTATGGCAGCCCGCTGCTTTTCCGGCTTTTTTGTGGGCGGTATCAGCGTCGCTATGTTGACCTTCCTGGTGAATGTGTCCGCCGAGAAGGATCGCAATCGCAACCTGACACTTCATGCCACCATTACAACTGTAGCTTCCACCTTCGGCTATTTCATTGGAGGCTTGGCAGGTGAGTTTTCATTGGATCTTTCTTTCATTCTTCAGGTCATTCTATTGATCCTTTGTGGTTTGGGTTTTGGTCTGCTTTGCAGGAAAGATCGTCAAAACTCAGTTTCCCGGCCGACAGTCTCGCAAGTTGCGAAGGGTGCCAATCCATTTTCAGCTTTTATTGCCGGCAGGCAATTTATGACACCAATTTTCGCCCTGCTGTTTGGCATTGCCCTGCTTTCCATGTTCGCCTCCACCGCCTATGATCAATGTTTCAACTATTACATCAAAGATCAGTTCGGCTTTTCTTCTTCCTACAACGGAACTATTAAAGCTGTGATTGGTGTGATCTCTTTGATTTCCAACATGTCTCTTTGCATGTATATCGTTCGTAAGACCAATGTGGCCCGGTCCAATGTTCTGATCTTATTCTTTGGCACGATCTCCATGTTGGGCGTTCTGATTTTTGATTCGGTGGTACCTTTTATCGCTTTTACCGTGCTTTATTTGGGTATCAACGCCATCAGTGTGCCGGTACTGCAGGCTTTGATCTCCGGGCGGGCCAATTCCACAAACAGCAATTTGGTCATGGGATTTTACAATGCCATTAAGTCGCTGGGCATGGTGGCAGGCTCCTTAATTGCCGGATTTGTATATGATTACAGCCCCAAATTCCCGTTTCTGCTTGCGGCTCTCAGCTTTGCCGGTGCCTTTCTATTGTCACTGGCTTTTCTGAAAAAAATAAGAAGATAAAATAAAATCGCAGTATTTTCGAAATCTTTTTTGACAAGATCTCAAAATGCTGCGATTTTCTTATATGCTTACTTTCTTATGTATTGGATTTTCTTATTTTTCATTTAATTTTCTTCACAAAAGAGCGTCTTCTTTTGTGCTGCACGGTCTCGAATCGTTTCCACAGACTGATAATACTGGTATTAGTCTCCAGATTCAGATTGGTTTCCATATGCTGAATCCCTTTATTTTGTAAGTATTCCAGCATCTGGGCGAAGGTAATGATCACCACACCGGTGCTCTTGTATGCATCGGTTACACCGATGAGCGCCAGGTCAAGGATCTCCGGATTTTTGATGGACTTCAAAACCTTGAAAATTGTCGGCAGGGTCAGGCGGCCCTGTGATTTTTGAACCGCTTTCGCAATAGAAGGCATTACCAAGCCAAAACATACCAGATTATCATTTTCATCGAAGACCACATGACAGTACTGAGGCTTTACGATCAGCTGAAAGCTCTTCATTACCATTTTCTTCACTTTCGGGGTGAAAGGAACGGTACCATATAGGTCGCGATAGCTTTCATCGATCAGATCAAACACCTTATTACCCGCATACTTCAGCAGTTCTTTGGTGTTTTTATATTGACCCACATGAAGATGATACTTTTCCATCATGCGTTCTGCAAGCTTGTTCATTTTGCCATCGTTTTCCTTGGGCAGGTAAATCTTTCTTTCCACCCAATCCACTTCTTTGCCATAGCCGCAGTTTTCGATTAGTTTCTGATAATAATCGGCATTATACTGCTCTTCAAAGGTAGAAAGTTGATCAAAGCCTTCGATCAGCAAGCCTTCACGTTCCAGATCGGAAAAGCCCAAAGGACCGCAGATCGTATCCATTCCTTGGTCCAGCGCCCACTGTTCCACAGCGTCAAACAGCGCATCCGCCACCCTTTGATCATCAATAGAGTCAAACCGGGTAAAACGAACGCGTTTTTCATTTCGCAATTCGTTGCTGGCCTTTTGCAGAATGCCGGAAATACGTCCTACGACCTTTCCATCCTGATACGCCAAATAATATACCGCTTCACAGGTTTCATAGTAGGCATAGTCTTTCTTGAAAATCGCTTTTTCATCGCCATAGAGGGGCGGAACAAAGTAAGGATTCTCTTTATACATTTTCAGCGGAAACTGAATAAACTGCCGCTGCTGTTTTTTGGTTTTAACTTCTTTTACAATAATTTGAGTAGACATTTCTTCTCTCCTTCAAAAGAGGGCTGTCACACAGCCATTCACGTTGCTTTATTTATAAAATAGTAGCACACTTCCTTTTGCACCGCAACCATTTTTTGACATTAAATAAACAAAACAAGACAATATGTTGAATAAATAAACATTGACATTTCGCAAAATCAGTGTTATGATTTTGATATCAAATTGATATCAATTCATTTCAGGAGGTCTTACATCATGGAAGAAAAATTATTACATGCCAAAAATGGTATGGCTGCCCTGCTGTTCTTCGGTTTACTCTATATTCTCTTTTTTGCTCTGGTCATTTTCTGCGGTATTCAGCTGGACGCCGGCGGCGGCACCCTTCCCACCATTGGCATGGTGATTGGTATTTTGGGTGTGCTCATTGGTTGGATCCCCTTCCTCGGTCTGCGTGTATTAAAACCCCAGGAATGCTTAGTCCTGACTTTATTTGGTAAATATGTAGGCACCTTAAAAGGTGAAGGTTTCTACTTTGTAAATCCATTTGTAGCGGCTGTCAATCCGGCAGCCAAAACCACCCTGCGTCAAAGTGGTGACGTAAGCAACGAAGCTGCTCCCGCATTGGCACAGCAGTTAAAAGGAATGAATGCCTCCGCTCAGATCAATGCGGTAGACAAAAAAATCTCCCTCAAAGTGATGACCCTGAACAACAACCGTCAGAAAATCAATGACTGTTTGGGTAACCCTGTCGAGATCGGTATTGCAGTCATTTGGAAAGTCGCTGATAGTGCCAAGGCAGTATTTAATGTCGATAACTACAAAGAATTCCTTTCCCTGCAGTGTGACGCTGCTCTTCGTAATATTGTACGCCTCTACCCCTACGATGTAGCTCAGAATGTCGATACCACCGGCGACGGTGAACCTGATGACGGCTCCCTGCGTGGTTCCAGTGAATTGGTAGCCGCCCGTATTCGTGACGAAATTCAGGCTCGTGTAAATGAAGCCGGTTTGGAAATCGTGGAAGCCCGCATCACCTATTTGGC
>JAZQUJ010000024.1:0-13444 GCA_045631245.1 Bianqueaceae bacterium | reverse complement strand
AGGTCAAAGGTATCATTCTGCAGTATGCCAAGAAGCTTGGCTTGGGAATCGGCATTATCGGCCTGTATAATATTCAGTTTATCGTAGATGATAAAGACGATGTATATATCATCGAGGTAAATCCCCGTTCTTCCCGTACCGTTCCCTTCCTGTCTAAGGCTACCGGTTACTCTCTGGCTGATATTGCCACCGAAGTTATTTTGGGTAAGAGCTTGAAGGAGCAGGGCTTCTTCGATATCTACCCTGATGAGAAGGATCGTTGGTATGTAAAGGCTCCTGTATTCTCCTTCAATAAGATCCGTGGTTTGGATGCTTACCTGTCTCCTGAAATGAAGTCCACCGGTGAGGCCATTGGTTACGACCGTACCATGACCCGTGCCGTGTACAAAGCACTGCAGGCTTCCGGTATGCATTTGCAGAACTATGGTACTGTATTCTGCACCATCGCTGATCAGGATAAGGAAGAGGCTCTGCCTTTGATCAAGAGATTCTATCAGCTTGGTTTCAATATTGAAGGTACCGCTGGCACTGCTTCCTTCTTGAAGCAGAATGGTATTCGTACCCATGCTGCCGGTAAGGTGAGCGAGGGAAGTGAAGAAATTCCTACCTTGCTGCGTCAGGGCCATATTGCTTACTTCATCAACACCAAAGATCCCAGTGCGAATGCTGATACCGATGGTTCTCTGCTGCGTCAGGTAGCTACCGAGTATAACGTGACCATGTTCACTTCTTTGGATACTGTTAAGGCTCTGCTGGATGTATTGGAAGAGACCACTCTGACCATCTCCACCATCGATGCGTAAGCTTCGATTACGATGCGTAAGCTTCGATTACGATGCGTAAGCTTCGATTACGATGCGTAAGCTTCGAATGGATGAAAAGTTAATAAGATAAAAAGTAAGAGCTCCTTACAGGATGGTTCCTGTGAGGAGCTCTTTAAGTTTGAAAAATAGTAAAATTACCTTTTCGGTGCACTGTACAAATACACAAACCAGTAGTCACCGCCGTCTTCTTCATACAGCCCTGCCTGTTTTACGGCTTCAATACTGCTGTCATCGAGGGGCAGCACCGAGAGGGCGACTTCGTCATTTTCCGCCGCGGGCGGATAGATGGTATCGCTGTAATGATCCAAAATTTCCTTTTCAGACCATTGGGTCTGCATGATGATGGTGGCGCTGGTGCTTCCGTCATCGTTTTCAGCAGCGGTAGCCTGGATCAGGCGGGCATCGAAGGGCATTTCGTGATTGAACAAGGGGTCTGCAAATTCGCTGGCTCGCTTGTCAGAAAAATGACCGGGCAAAAACACGGCGGCAAAAACAGCCAGCGCTGCACAAACAAGGCCGATAATATAGGGAAGACGTCCCTGCGGTTTCTTTATTTTCATGGATTCGATTCCTTTCGAAATAATATTGCATCCATTATACGAGATTTGGCATGGAAAAACAATGATTTTTTAAATTGGGGCTTGTACCTGTACGCGAAAGGTGTAAAATGTAGATAACTTCCAATGAAATGGAGATATTTAAATGAATCTACAGGAATTTTATCAAACATATTCGTCCGATTGCACTGCTGGAAGTGCCAATCAGCTGCTAGCAAGACTTGAAGAACCGGTGTTGCGTACCGGCCGCAATTATTATCGCTTATCCCATGGCGGTGAAAACTATGTACTGCTGTTTTCCAATACCATCGATAGTACCTTTTCCGATGGCAGCATCAGCCGTGCCAACGATGTGGGCGGACGGTGGACGATTCGTCAGATGCGGGTCGGACTTTGCGCCGCCAGCGGCGAAGAACCGGATGTTTGGCATGTGATCACCTTCGATGGCAAGCCTGAAAAAGTAGTGGAGGGGCCGGGTGCTTTTTGCACGGACCCGATTCCGCTGCAGGCAAAGGGTGGAGAGGCTCTGTGTTATGAGATCACCTTTGAAGGAGATTGTTTTCCGTATCATGAGGAGATCGTTCTGCCGGTGACGGTTTGGAATGGTACTGAGTTTGAGCTGAATAAGCAGGTTCCTGTGCCATTGATGATCGGATCTGATCGGCCGGTATCGAAGCGTTATGGGTTTATTGGTGATTCTATTACCCAGGGCTGTGGTACACCGGTGGATTCTTATACACACTGGGTTGCCAAAATAGCCGAAGGACTGCCGAAGTCCTATAGTGTGTGGGACTTGGGTATTGGTTATGCCCGGGGATATGATGCGGCTACCGATCAGGAATGGCTCGGTCGTGCGAAAACCTGTGATACTGTTCATGTTTGCTTTGGAGTCAACGATATCAATCGAGGACGCACCGGGGGGCAAGTGATGGAAGATCTGCGGACGATCGTTCTAAGTCTGAAAGCTGCCGGCTGTCGGGTGATCCTGTTTACTGTACCGCCCTTTGATATGGTGGAGCAGAAGAAGGAGTACTGGTACGAAGTGAACGCAGCGATCCGAGGCGAACTTGGTACAGTAGCGGATGCTATATTTGATTTTGCGCAGATATTGAGTCAGGAAGCGCCCAATGAACATTGTGCAAAGTATGGTGGTCATCCGGATGTGGAGGGCTGTGCCATTGCAGCTGAAGTGTATTTGAAAGAATGGCGAGAAGGAAAGTTGTAATTGAGTATGAATTTAAAAGGCGGAACGGAGGAGACTCTGTTCCGCTTTTGTCAGGTTTAGATAAAATAAAAACCGTTTCACGATCTTGAAACAAGATTTTGTGAAACGGTTTGGAGCGGAGATGAAGAGATTTGAACTCTTGCGCCGCTATTAACGACCTACTCCCTTTCCAGGGGAGCCCCTTCAGCCACTTGGGTACATCTCCATGTTAGTGCCTTACCATTAAGGTAGTTATTAAGTTGTAAAACGGAAAGGGTGGGATTCGAACCCACGGCCCCTTGCGGAGACACTGGATTTCGAGACCAGCTCCTTCGGCCACTCGGACACCTCTCCAGCAACGTCTTCCACAAACGCAAGGATGATTATACTATAAAGGATAAAAAGTGTCAAGTGCTTTTTGAAAAAGTTTTTCAAGATTTTTATAATTTAGCATTATGAACTTTTATTAAAGTGTTTGATTTTCGGAGCTTATGTTGATATAATAGTAATAATGAAGACCTTAGATGAAAAAACGCAAAATGCGATATTTTGGAGGTAATGATATGGCAACTGTTAAAATTATGGATCATCCGTTGATTCAGCACAAAATTGGTATTATTAGAAGAAAAGAAACTCCTTCTAAGGATTTTCGTCAGCTGATTGGTGAAATCGGAACCCTGATGGGCTATGAAGCAACTCGGAATTTAGCTTTGGCCGATGTAGAGATCGAAACTCCTATCTGCAAGACAACCGTAAAAGAAATCAAGGGTAAAAAAATGGCGATCGTGCCGATCCTGCGTGCCGGCCTTGGTATGGTAGATGGTCTGTTGTCCATCGTTCCCAGTGCTAAGATTGGTCACATTGGTCTGTATCGTGATCCGGAGACAGCATTGCCGATTGAGTATTATTGTAAATTACCCGTTGACTGCGAAGAGCGTGAGGTGTTCGTAGTGGATCCCATGTTGGCTACCGGTGGTTCTGCCGCTGCTGCCATCACCATGCTGAAGAATAAAGGAATCAAGCATATTCACTTCCTGTGCATTATTGCTGCACCCGAAGGCCTTAAGCTGCTGACAGAGACACATCCTGATGTGGATGTGTATGTTGGTGCGTTGGATGAGTGCCTGAACGATCATAAATACATCGTACCCGGTTTGGGCGATGCCGGTGATCGTATTTTCGGAACCAAATAATTAAGAATCAAATACGGCCTGTCGGCATGAAGGAAGTAATGTCGACAGGCTGTGTCAAAGTTAAAACTGGTAGTTAGGTTAGAATGTAGATGGAGGAAACCATCTAAGAGTAAGAATTGGAGTATCGGTATGGAAAAGATTTGGGCGGTAGTGCCGGCAGCCGGAATGGGAAAAAGAATGGGAATGACTGTGAAAAAACAGTTTATTCAGCTGAAAGGAAAAGAAATTCTGGTACGTACTCTGGAAGCACTGGCCAGTGTACCTGCCATTGAAGGAATGCTGATCATGGTAAGCCGTGAAGACATGGATGTTTGTCAAGAACTTTTGAATGAGTATCACATTGATAAAGTAAAGGGCATCCTGCTGGGCGGCAGTACCCGACAGGAATCGGTATTTAAAGGGCTGAGTGCATTGCCTAAGGATTGTACCATGGTTGTGATCCATGACGGTGCCAGACCCTTGGTAGCCAGAGAACAAATCGAAAGTACCATTGAAACAGCGCGTCAGCATGGAGGAGCATTATTGGCTGTACCGGTAAAAGATACCGTAAAGATTGCCGATAAAAAAGGCTTTGTGGCTGAAACACCTGTGAGAGCTCGACTGTGGAATGCTCAAACGCCGCAGACATTTAAATATCCGGAGATCCTGGAAGGACATCGGCACGCTGTGGTAATGGGAGATTATACCTGTACCGATGACAGTCAGGTAATGGAAAAATACATGGAACTTCCGGTGAAAATTGTGGAAGGCTCCTATGAGAATATTAAGATCACCACACCGGAGGATCTGAGTATTGGTGAGCGAATTTTGGAAGCTCGAGAGGGAGGATGCGCTGAATGAGGCAGCGCAGGAAATTTGAAATATGACACAGAAGTTATATGATATTGACTCACATATTCAGAAGTTTGAGGCAACAGTAATTGCCTGTGCTGAAACCGAAAAAGGCTATGCCGTGGAACTGGATCAAACTGCCTTTTTTGCAGAGGGCGGCGGTCAGCAGGCAGATCGCGGTGAACTGGATGGACAAACAGTGTTAGATGTGAAGGAAAAAGAGGAACACATCTATCATTATGTGAAACAACCCATAGAAGTGGGTAAAAAGGTGGAAGGACAGATTGATTGGACTTTCCGTTTTACCAACATGCAGCAGCATTCCGGCGAACATATTTTATCGGGTATTGCCTATGCATGGAAAGGGTATCATAATGTGGGTTTCCACATGAATGATACGCTGACTACAATCGATTTTGATGGTCCATTAACGGCAGAAGAATTGCAGGAATTGGAGATCCGGGCCAATCGAGTGATTTATGAAAATCAGCCGGTCATCATTGAATATCCGCCACAGGAAGAATTGGACCAAATGGACTACCGCAGTAAGAAAAAATTGACCGGTGCCATTCGTATTGTAAAGGTGGGCGATTCCGATTGCTGTGCCTGTTGTGCACCCCATGTGCGTACCACCGGGGAAATCGGTATTGTTAAAATCGTAAATGCCGAAAATTATAAAGGTGGCGTTCGTTTGACCATTGTATGCGGTGAACGAGCTGTGAGGGACTTTGATCATAAAAATCAGCTGCTAAAGGAAATCGGTGCCCGCCTGTCGGCCAAACCGGAGCAGGTGGCAAAGGCGGTAGAAAAACAGGAAAAAGAATTGCAGCAATTGAAGGAAAAAATGGCAGTTCTGTCGCAGCAGTTGGTACAGTATAAACTGGAGCAGGTGAATACGGAAGGATCTGTATGTCTGGTGGAAACGGCCCTGGATCCGGTGGCGGCCCGCAATCTGGTCAACGGATTGGCGGCTAAAGTGAGTGGTCATGGAGCTATACTTTTGCCGAAAGCGGAAGGGGAATATCAGTATATCATCGGCAGTACCGAGGTGGATGTGCGTCCCTTAGCTAAGGAACTGGCATCGAAGTTTGGAGGCCGCGGTGGCGGAAGCGCTCAAATGGTGCAAGGAACCGTTATGGGTGATGCAGAAGAGATTATTGCTTTTTTGTCTCAGCGAGAGGTGTGTTAATAGCCGGAGCGGAACTGCGGATATCGAAGGTAGCCGTTAAGGAAGGATTCTCGTATTTTGTAATGCCTTGAGCACCAAATTCTGTCATGAAGTCCCAATACCGTTTGGGCATGTGTGTCATACGACATTTTGGATTATACCGAGCTTTGATGGCAATGGTCTCGTAGTAGGCCTGCCATAGAGCTCGGTATTTTTGTTCTTCGGTATTGGGAGATTCCAGTGTTAGTTCGGAAAGAGGAATGATTTTAGAGTGCCCAGGACGATGGAACAGGGCAGCACCATGATTTTCATCGAAGATCAAAAAGGCTTCTCGGGCAAAACGATTACAGAAGTGAGGCTGAAGCAGAGGTAAAACGAAATTTTTAGGATGAATCACGGTGACTAAAAAAGAATGATAGTCAGAAAACCGAATAAATCCCTTCAAAAGATGGGCCTCCTGGGTCATGTATTGGATGGCCTTGGTCAAAACGTGAACAGTATCGTCGGCCAGCATATCGAGAACGCAGGGACCGTGGCGGAAAGCCATGTGGACGAAGCGAAGTATGTAGATTTCTTTCCCGGTCAGACAAGTGAGAAAGGCTAGCTGAATAAACTCGGTAATTTGCACGCCGAGTTTAATGGGAAAGGAAGCGGCTACTCGCTGGGCTTTCACTTCGTCGGAGACAATGCGATGCCAAGGAGAAAGGGACAGCTGAGCTTGACCATCTACCTGTACATCCCGGGGGATCTCTTTTCGGGAGAAGCTTTCGAAAATACAAGTAAGGAGTCCTTCGTAGGTGCCATCATAAATATAGATCAGATCCGGGTATCGAAATACAGAATAATTCATAGCGCTATGCCCTCCTTGATCAAAGTTTGCAGCTGAGCAGCAGAAGGATCGAAGAGGCTGAGTTGCTCCGGCTGCATTTGCATATAGGAATTCATGTGTTCTACTCCTTGGGTACTGAGTAGGGAACGAATTACTGTATCCTGATTGAGCACCAAACCGGCGACAGTACGACCGTTACAGAGAATGAAATATTGAGCGCGTTTGAGCACTACACCGATTTTTTTCAAACCTTCAAAATTTAAAGGAGCCATGCGGCGAGCCGTGAGAAGCCGCTTGGCACTGCGCGGTCCAATGCCGGGTACTCGCAGTAGCACTTCGTAGGGGGCGCGATTGATTTCCACGGGAAAAAGCTCCGGATGGTGCAAAGCCCAGTTGCATTTGGGATCTACCAGAGGATTAAAGGTGGGGTGCTCCGGATCTAGAATTTCGTCGGCTTCGAAGTGATAAAAACGCAGCAGCCAATCGGCTTGGTAGAGTCGATGTTCCCTAAGCAGAGGCGGTTTGACATCCAAAGCCGGCAGTAAGGGATTTTCCACTACAGGAGTATAGGCGGAAAAGAAGACTCGCTTCAGTGAGTACTTATGATACAGACCTTCCGTTAGCTTTAAGATTTGATAGTCGGTTTCAGGAGAGGCTCCAACGATCATTTGGGTGCTTTGACCTGCGGGAGCGAAGCTGGGAGCGTGTTGATAGCGGATCAGTTCGGCCTTATTTTCCTGCTGCTTGTCTCGGATCAGGGCCATAGGTGCTAAAATAGAGGTTTTCGTTTTGTCCGGTGCCAGACGCGCCAAACTTTCTTGGGACGGAAGTTCAATGTTGCAGCTCATTCGATCCGCCAATAGACCCAACTGAGCGATCAGTTTCGGGTCGGCACCGGGAATAGCCTTGGCATGAATATAACCTTGAAAGTGATATTCGTAGCGAAGGATGGAAAGGGCTTTGATCATACGTTCGCAGGTGTAATTGGGATTTTGGATCACACCGGAGCTCAAAAATAGACCTTCTATATAATTGCGACGATAGAAGGCTATGGTCAGATCCGCCAGCTCCCGTGGGGTAAAAGCGGTGCGGCGGGTATCGTTGCTTTGGCGATTGATACAGTATTTGCAGTCATATACACAGTAATTGGTCATGAGAACCTTTAACAAGGAGATGCAGCGTCCGTCAGCGGCGAAGGTGTGGCAAATTCCGCAACCTACAGCGTTTCCAAGGCCTTTGCCGTCATTGGCG
Source organism: Bianqueaceae bacterium (assembly GCA_045631245.1). Lineage (GTDB taxonomy): Bacteria > Bacillota > Clostridia > Lachnospirales > Bianqueaceae > CALWPV01. The sequence goes on along the minus strand of JAZQUJ010000024.1, from coordinate 5,587 downwards.
CGGTCATTGCCGCTGGAAGTGCAGGCTACATCGTATTTAGCAGCATCGGTGAGGATCTTGAGTTTATCCAATATGTCCATAGGAAACTCCTGTTCGATAAAATAGAATAAACGTTCGTGTGCATATACTATACAATAGAAAATATGTTCTGTCAACAGGCAAATTTTGGTGGAGGAAATTCCGAATTTTACAAAAATTCCTTGACACTCATTCCTTTGTATGATATTGTGGATTGGTAAGTAACATCCAATGAGATCACATATTTTTGTAAGTCATTTGATGCAGATGATTTACAAAAGTATGTGACTTTTTTTCCCTTTGGGGATTCGCAGCAGCGAACTTATGTCAGATACTGAATTATTTTCACAGGAGGTACCTAGCATGAATCAGGGTACAGTTAAATGGTTTAATCCGGAGAAAGGCTTTGGCTTTATCGCTAACAACGAAGGCGGCGATGATGTATTTGTACATTTTTCCGCTATCCAGGCTGAAGGTTTCAAGACTCTGAACGAAGGTCAGAAAGTATCTTTCGACATCGAAGCAGATCCCAAAAACCCCGCTAAAATGCGCGCAGCTAACGTTGTAGTTGTTGAATAATTCAACAGCCGAACTTCGATTTCATATAAGACCGATCCGTTCTAAAGTTCGTGCCGTAAGGCAAAGTACGTATAAGATCGCTATCGGGTGCTTATCATGAAGCGCCTTAAAAGGCCCTGCAGATCCACGTGATCCGCAGGGCCTTTTTATAGTTTTAATTGTATCGTTTTGAAATTTTTCGGCCGAACATAGTTAACAATCCATATAATCCCGCTGCAATCAGGCACAGAAGCACGATGGACAGCAGTACCCAATCCATTTTGAATATCTGACTACCGTATATGATCAGGTATCCCAGTCCTGCCTTGGCGGATAAAAACTCGCCAATAATCACACCAATCAAACTCAAACCGATATTGACCCGCAGTACGTTTAGAATTACCGGAATATTACCCGGCAGAAGTACCTTTGTCATCACCTGCTTTTTATTTCCGCCCAGGGCGTAAATCAGCCGAGCTTTATCGCTTTCCGATTCCTGAAACCCCGAGAGTACAGTCAGCACTGTAACGACGATGGTCAGCATAATGGACGTGATGATCGTGGTGCGAATGGTGTTGCCGAACCATACAATTAGAATGGGAGCCAGTGCCGACTTGGGTAAACTGTTGAGGGCTACCCAGTAGGGTTCGGTGGCTTCATATAAAGAAGGAAACCACCAAAGGGCCACGGCCAGTAAAATTCCTAATGCTGTACTAATTAGGAAGCTGATCAAAGTTTCTCCTAATGTTAAGGAAATATGATACACAAGACTTCGGTTTATCACCAGGTCAGCGGTGGTTTTCAAAAGTGAGGAGGGAGAGGAAAAAATAAAGGAATCGATCCAGCCAAGGAGAGAAGACACCTCCCACAGGATCAGAAAGGCCACCAGGATCGTGATTCGAGCAATCAGGATTTCCCTGTGATGACGGTTCAATGCCTGCAGATAGGCGGTCTGGGCGGGGGAAGGTTTCTTTTTGATCTTTTTCTTGTCAGGCATGCTGCATCACCTCCCATATGGTTTGGAAATATTCTTGAAAGGCGGGCAGGGAACGACTGGCTAAAGGTGTGCGGTCGCTTCCTAAATCAATGGTAATGTCCTTTATAATGTGACCTGGTCTGCGGGAAAGAATGACGACCCGGTCACCTAAACTGATGGCTTCAGAAATATCATGAGTGACTAGAAGGGCTGTTTTACCGGAGGTGCGTAGGATCCTCCAAATTTCATCCGCCACAGTGAGTCGGGTCTGATAGTCCAGGGCGGAATAGGGTTCATCCAACAGGAGGAGTTCCGGTTTTAAGGCCAGTGTCCGCACTAGAGCGACGCGCTGACGCATCCCACCGGAGAGCTGGGAGGGCTTGTGGTTTAAAAAACCTCCCAGACCATAGGCATTTAGCAATACCTTGACATAGGCTTTCGTATCGTCATTTAGCGCCCCGCGCACTTCTAAGCCTAAACAAGCATTTTGGAAGACACTGCGCCATTCCAAAAGCAGATCGTGTTGGAACATATAGCCTACGGTTTTGGCGGGGGAATTGAGGGTAATGGTACCTTCGGAGGGGTGATCTAACCCGGCGATACAGGAGAGCAGGGTGGATTTCCCACAGCCGGAGGGACCGAGGATACTGATGAATTGGCCTTTTTCTACTGTGAGATCGATGTTTTGTAGGGCGCGGGTCTCGCCGCTTTTCTGATGGTAGGAGAGGGAAAGACTTTGAATTTGTAGAAGCGGCTCCATGGTTTCCCTCCTTTCTGAATGGCAGGAGCGGGCTTGGGTTATTTGACGGCGGCGTCCTGGGCGAAATTGGTAATTACTACATCTTTATAGGAAATGCGCTGGTCCAGAGTGCCGGAAAGCTGCAGGATATCCTGAATAAGGTTGAGTGAGGATTCTTCCATGAGAGGATGATCGATCCAGGTGTTCTGCGAACGATAGCGTTCGATGATGGCAGACAGAGTTTCTGGGTCTGTTTCGGCGAACTGGGGGTGGATCACCTCGGCGATTTCATCGCTGGTGTGTTCCTGACACCAGATCAGGCCTTTGTACATGGCATTTGTGAAGCTTTGGATGAGCTCGGGATTCTTTTCGATAAGGGAAGAGGTGGTCATATACACAGTGTAAGGAACGTAACCGCTGTCCACACCAAGGGAGGCCACTACATGACCCTGATCGGCTAGTTCCAAAGTGCTGGCACCGGGCTCGAATTCCGTGGTATAGTCGCCGGTACCGGCGGAAAAAGCACTGGCAGTGGCCGATAGATCAAGGTTGGTGATGACTTCTACATCGGTGCCGATCTGGATGTCATTCTGATGAAGGATATATTCCAGAACCATCTGGGGCATACCGCCCTGACGTCCGCCGATGATAGTTTTACCGCGGACATCATCCCAAGTGAAATCGGGATCGGGCGTGCGGCCTACCAAAAAGTTACCGGCGCGCTGGGTGAGTTGGGCGAAGATCTTAGGCACATCTTCGCGACCCTCCGCATGGATATACAGGGCAGCTTCAGTACCGCAGAGGGCGATATCGGCACTTCCTGAGAGTAGGGCGGTCATGCATTTGTCTGCGCCGTTACCCACATCTACCTGTAAGTCGATGCCTTCTTCTTCAAAGAAGCCCAGTTCCATGGCCACATATTGAGGAGCATAGAAGATGGAATGAACCACCTCACTGAGGGTGACCTTGGCCAGGCCGTCTTTGTTTTGTTTTCCGCAGCCGGTTAAAGCAGTGATGCAAAGACAGCTGGTCAGCAGGATCAAAATCAATTTTTTCATGGATTTATTGATCTCCTATTTAATAAAGTTTGATTTAGTCTATGTGAATGTGGTATAATATGTGCATATGCAGTATGGTGTATATCTGGATTCAAGCGAATGAGCTGCATACGCAATTTCGCATAGCGAAATGGCCGGCAGTTATAGCAAATATGTGTATACGCAGCGTCGCGCTGCGATATTGAGTGGGAGGATTCGTCATGAGAGATTATAAAGAGTACGTAGATATGTTCGTGAAAGGCGCGAAAGAGTTGGCGGAGGCAGTGAGTGAAAAAACCAAAAAAACCGCATCTACTGTGAAAATCGAGTTAGAGATCAAAAAGGCTGAACAGGAATTGGATAAGGCTTATCGTGCTCTGGGTCGTATCATGTATCAAATTGAAAACGGCAGTTTGAATCGTAACGACGCCATTGTGGAGGCTGCTTGTAATCAGGTACGTGTTCAGGAAGAATTGATCGCTAAATTACAAAAAGATAAAGAAGACGTGAAAAAGCCTGCCGATGAAAATGTGGTGGATGTGGAAGCCGCTGAAGTGTCGGAGGAAGAAGAAAAGGAAGAAAATAAAGAGCCGGAACAACCCCAGCCTGAAAAGGATGCCAGCGGTTACTTCGTATTGAAGTTCTGCCCCTACTGTAAAGTGGGCAATCATCCGGATGCCACCAAGTGCGTGAGCTGCGGCAAAGAAATTTGATCTGAGGCTGCGTGCCATGGAATTTAAACAGGAAGGTTACTGGATCTGCCGCCATCCGTCACATCCCAATCCGCTTGAGATCTTCGAGGCGGTACAGTTGAAAAAAGCGGAAGAAATGGAAGGCGGATATGTGCTGATCGCAAGTACAGATACGTATGAAGCGGCCTTGGAACGGGTACAATCTATTATGATGGAAGTATACCGCCGCGATCCGCAGATGAAAGACGTAAAGACGCAGATTCAAGAGTTGTATCAATAACCAAGTACCAAATCTGCCGAGTCGGCAGGTGACATATAAAAGGAGGGGACCATGGGCGTATTGTTCGCCATATTGGGAGGGATCATCAAATGGATCCTTCTGATCGTGCTCGGGCTGATCGGCCTGGTTTTAGTCCTGCTCCTTGTGGTAATGCTGACACCGCTTCGATACAAAATCAAGTGGAGCAAACAAGCGGATGTTATGGAAGGTGAGGCGCGGGTCAGTTGGCTGCTGCATCTGATCTCCTTCCGTTTGAGCCAAAGCGGCAAAGAGATCAAGTGGACGGTCAAAATCGGTCCGAAGATCATTGCAGCGTCCTATCCGCTGCCGAAAAAAGAAAAGAAACCTAAAAAACAAAAGAAACGAAAGAAAAAAATATCGACGCCCAAAGACAAGACGTCGCAGGAAGCTTTGGTTCAACCAACAACGGAACCTTTGGCTCAGCCCCCAACGGAACCTTTGGCTCAGCCCCCAAAGGGGGAAAGAATGGAGAGCGTTCCGCAGGAGGAGATAGCGCCTGTGATGCTGCCGGAGCCGAGCGTAGCGGATGAGGACAAGCCTGAAAAGCAGAAGCTTAAAAAGAGCTGGCGGCGTAAGGTCACCGATGTATGCTGGAAGATCCGGCGGTTTTTTGAAAAGATCTTAGGTAAGGTTCGCGGTATTGTGGCTGCGATCCGGGCGATCCCGACGAAGGTTCGGGGAATACTGGATCGATGGGATCAAGTGAAGGCGGTTTGGGAAGGCTACCCTCAAAAAGAAGAAACCGTGGCCGCAATCAAGCAAATGCTGGGTGGTATTTTGAAGGCGCCGCTGCCGAAGAAATATGATGTAAAGCTTAGGATCGGAATGAAGGATCCGGCCACCACGGGACAGATCCTGATGTATTATTATGCTCTTACTCCTGTGCTGTTTCCGAAGACTACCCGCCGTCGTAGATTTGAACTGGAGGCGGAGTTTGAGGAGCCGGTGTTTGAGGTAACGGCGGTTTGTAAGGGCTGCTTTAGTGTAGGAAGTTTTTTGTGGCCGGTGATCCGTGCTCTGCTTAATGGGCACATTCGAAGGCTGATACGATATGTTTTATCTGTTAAAAAGAAATTTGGACAAAATTAATCTAAAGGAGATTTGATTATGGCAACTGCAAAAGATGCTTTGAAAGATCTGATTGCTCAGATGGAAGGTTTTGTATCCACTAAGACTGTGGTGGGTGAGGCAATTCATATTGATAATACGATTATTCTGCCTTTGGTGGATGTAAGCATGGGAGCCGGTGCCGGTGCCCGCGATAAG
>JAZQUJ010000023.1:0-6801 GCA_045631245.1 Bianqueaceae bacterium | reverse complement strand
AGGGCTGACGGTAGACCATTGCATGGGGCAGGCCCAGAGCCTCGCCGACCACGCGGACCTCGTCCTTGAACAGCAGCTTAATGGGCTCGACCAGCTCCATAGCCATGTCCTCAGGCAAACCGCCTACGTTATGATGAGATTTAACAGGCTTGCCGCTCTCGGCAGCCTTGATGGATTCCAGAATATCGGGGTAGATGGTACCCTGAGCCAGGAAGGAAATGCCATCCAGCTTAGCAGCCTCTTCATCAAATACTTTGATGAACTCGCCGCCGATGATCTTACGCTTCTTCTCAGGATCAGCCTCGCCTGCCAGCAGGTCAAGGAAACGATCGGTAGCATCTACATAGATCAGGTTAGCATCCAGCTCTTTGCCGAAGATCTCGATAACCTGCTCGCTCTCGCCCTTACGCATCAAGCCGTGGTTTACGTGTACGCATACCAGCTGCTTGCCAATAGCTTTGATCAACAGGGCTGCTACTACGGAAGAGTCAACACCGCCGGACAGAGCCAGCAGAACTTTTTTGTCACCAACCTGCTCGCGAACTGCAGCAACCTGCTCTTCAATAAAAGCATTAGCCTGTTCGAAGTTAGTAATACGAGCCATAGATTCAGGACGTACGTTGCTATCCATTCTTGTATCCTCCAAAATTATATCGAATTAGTCAGTATAGTTATCAAAGTAACCCTGTACCAAAACAACAGGAGTTCCCTTATCGCCGGAACCACTGGTCAGGTCACACAGAGAACCGATCAGGTCGGTCAGCTGACGGGGAGTGGTACCCTGAGCAGCCATATTACCCACCAGGCTGCTGCCATCCTTTGCACGAATGCTCTCGGAAATGGCTTTCTTCAGTTCCTCGCCGGACAGATCTTTAAAGTCGTTATCTGCCAGATATTTGAGCTTCAGCTCGTTGGGAGTACCAATCAAACCATCGGTATGAGCGGGAGATACAACCGGATCAGCCAGCTCCCAAATCTTACCCTGAGGATCTTTGAAAGCGCCGTCGCCGTATACCATAACTTCAACCAACTTACCGGTAGCCTTCAGGATGCGATCCTGAATGTCCAGTACCAGGTCTTTACACTCGCGGGGGAACAGTTTGATTTTATCTTCAGTGGACTTGTTGGAGCCCAGCAGACCGTATTTTTCGTTGCAGCCGCTTCCATTGATAGGAGCGTTCATGATCTCATCCAGACCACAAACAACCTTTGCACCGGCAGCCTTCAGGATGCGCTTGGTGCGTACACGGGTATGAATGTCGCAGTTCAAAATGCAATCAGCATAATCCAGAATGGCCTTAGCCTGGTTTGCAAAGATCACTTCTACTTCTGCGCCGCATTCGCGGATCAGATTGCTATAATATTCAACATAATCTACGCCGGTGAATTCATGTTTGTTTACACCGAAAAGCTCACGATAGCGCTCAAGGGTCAGTACATCGGAATAAGGATTTACGCCGGCCTCGTCCAGTTTATCAAGGCTTACCAGCTCGTTACCTACCTCATCGGAGGGGTAGCTCAGCATCAGTACAACCTTTTTAGCGCCTTTAGCGATACCGCGCAGGCAAATTGCAAAACGATTACGGGACAGGATGGGGAAGATGACGCCGATGGTCTCGCCGCCCAGTTTAGCCTTTACATCAGCAGCAATATCATCAACAGAAGCATAGTTACCCTGTGCTCTTGCAACGATGGACTCGGTAATAGAGATAACGTCGCGATCTCTCAGTTCAAATCCTTCTGCTTCAGCGGCTTCCAACACACTGTCAGCAACAATAGCGGCCAGATCGTCGCCCTCACGAATGATGGGGCAGCGAATACCGCGGGATATAGTACCTACTCTGCGTTCGTTAGTTTTCATAGATTCAGTGTCCTTTCTATATGGGTGCTTTCATGCGATTTTGCAGATTTCATACACAAAAACAAACAAAACCGCTAGCATACCTATTATAACGGAAGTATTGCCATTTTTCAATAAAACAGTGTAATAAAATCCGCTTTTTTTCAAAAAAAATTTTTATGCAAATTTAATAAATATGCACTTCATTCCGCTTAAAATCAGTTTAAAGTCAGCTTTTTAAACAAATCTTCGAATAATGCATCTCTTTTTATAAAATACACATATCGGAATAATTTATCCGTGGTTTCCTCTTCATAGCAGCCATCATATCCCGGCAGACGCACCGGAATCACACGGGACAGCATGAACCGATCATTTTCATTCATCAGCCAGGCCGCTGCGGTCACATCCCAGATCACACGGCTCCAGGGTTTGCCTGCCGCATAGCTCTCGGCCTCTTGAATCGTATTTTCTGCCAGATATGTACTCAAATCGTTGCGTCCAATCAACCATTCCTTCAGCTCCGGCTTGGTGGTCGCAAAGCCGCTCACCACACCCTGACAGGGCAGCTGTACCAAAGGAGCTTCGCTCTTAAATACCACACGGGCGGCTGCAATATCCTGATGCAGATTGAACTCTTTATTATCGCAGTACTCCAGCGAGTGACCGCCCAGCCACACGATCACGATCTTCTCCGCGATGGAAGGATCCATGATCAGCGCAGAGGCCACGTTGGTGATCGCACCGATTGCCACCACATACAGCGGATGCTCCGGTGAATATTCAGAGGCTAAAGCCACCAAATGCCGCGCCGCCTCCGACTCCTGTGCGGTCGTCTCATCGGTCAAATAATCCACCGAACCTTTATACACATTTTCCACATATTCATTACGGCCCAAAAGCCCCAACAATTTCATAATTTCATCGTAGCTGCGCTCCATACCATCCTTTGGCGATGTGGAATGACTATTGAAAAAAGGAGCCGCATAGATCGCCTTCAAATTAAACTTTTCCGGCGATAAAAACATATATGAAAGGGCAAATTGATCGTCGATCTCATTATATGTATCGGTATCCAGCACCGCATCCACTCTGCCCGCCGGCACCTGCAAATTGGCAAGATATTGTTTTGAATCCATAGCAACCTCCATCATGTTTCCATCTAATTTTTTCACGCAAGATCCCATCTTTCCCATTGACGCTCCCGTCAAAAAGGGGTATTCTAATATAGGATCGCTTCTTACGATCCATTATAACAATCCCAAATGATAAATGCCAGTCTTTCTTACACATATTCTGGTCGAACAGGAGGTTTTTTATGAAAGCATACTTAAAAATGTTTCCCACGATTCTAGTCGGCAATGCCCTGATCGCCTTTTCCATCTGCGCCTTCGTCGTGCCCCATGGCATCATGTTGGGCGGCTGTAACGGTATCGGCCTTGCCATAAAACAATTGATCGACCTACCCCTTTCGGTTCTGTCGGCCATCCTGAACACCAGCTTCTTTTTCCTTGGCCTCATTTTCCTAGGCAAAAAATTTGCTGCCAGTTCCCTTCTTTCCACCGTTCTGTATCCGCTGATTCTGGCTGTATGCGAACGTCTGCCTCTCGCCGAGATATTCCAAGGCGATCTTTTCATCAGCTCCGTCTGTGCCGGTGTGGGCATGGGTGCCGGTATTGGTCTGGTGGTTCGAGCCGGTGGCAGCACCGGTGGCATGGACATTCCTCCCTGCATTTTACAAAAGTACAAGGGAATTCCTGTAGGAACCTCCCTTCTGGTATTCGATGGCCTGATCATTTTCTCACAGATCTTCTTACAAGGCTTCGACGGCTTACTGTATAGTTTAGCCTGCCTTTTCCTCACCTCCGTCACCATCGACAAGCTCATCGTGGCCGGCGAGCGCAAACTCCAGCTCATCATCATCTCCGATCGCTTCCGCGACATCCAACAGGAGATCCTGCAGACCCTCGATTCCGGTCTCACTCTGCTGGACATCGAAACCGGCTTCGATGCCCAAAACCAAAAAGCCCTGCTGGTGGTCATCTACGCTAAAAAGTACCCGGCAATCAAAGAGGCTGCTCTATCCATCGACCCCAGCGCCTTCATTATTGCCTCGGAAGTAACCGGCGTCAACGGTCGCGGCTACACCCTGCAGCGCAGCTACTCCACCAAAGCTGAATAATTTGACTCAAAACGAAAGCCCTTCCTCTCTTCGCATACACGGCGCAGCCACGCCGCGCATTTCATTTTGCTACGCAAAATGGCGCGAAAGAAAGGAAGGGCTTTTACTCTTATGTTGTTGTTCGGGACCGGTGCAGCTGCTGATTCAGCTTCGTCAACAAGTTCACCAGCGGCAATATCATGAAGCCGGCTGCAAAATTGCTGATGCCGTGAATGATATCAAAGGGGATTCCGGACAAGATCCAGGCAATAGTCTGTTCAAAATTGAAACCAAACATCAAAGCCTGAGCCGGGGCATATAAAGTGCCATAGGCAAAGCCATGCAGTGCGCACACCAAAGGATACACCACAGCCTTTGCCGCTGTGGGCATTTTTTTTGGCAGCAGCATGGTCAGCGCCCATAAAACGGCCCATATATACACATACGGAATCCACCAAACGGAAAACCCGTTAAATAATCCGGTCATGAATATAAAAATATAAATCGGTATTAATGCTTTTTTACGGTAGACCACCGTAAATACCATGATGAACATTCCGAGCAGATGAATGTTTGGAGCCCATTCCATAATTACTTTAGAACAGTACATCAGGGCACCCAACATGGCAAATATGGTCAGTTCCGCAACTGAAAGCTTTCTTTTTTTACTTGGTGCGGACGAGTTCATACTGATCTCCGTCAGCAAACTCAGTGGTATCTACGCCGGTCATCATGTATTCACCGTTCTGATAGAAGCCCCAGTAAGTCTGGTCTACATCATAGTCGGCTAGCATGCCATTTACCTTTTTAATGTACAGTCCAAAGTCACCATCTTCGCCTTCCACCAGCTCATGAGCCATCAGGGCATCACCCAAAATGGTTTCATCGGTGTGAATGGTAAAGGTGATCTTCTTTTCTTCCGCTTCCACCACTACTTTTACAGTTTTACTGCCCTTACCCAGTTCGGTATCTTCGGTGTATTTGGCATCCGCCCAAATACCCTTCTCCTCTTCCTTGGTGCAAGCAGTCATGCAGGCCAGCATCATCACGCACAGCACTGCGGTTAACAGAGTTCTCATTTTGTTTTTCATAATTAAATTGTCCTTTCTCCCCTCATTACCCAGGGGAAGCAATATGATTTGCTGAAGTTGCGCAGCAACTTATGGTGCGCGGCAACTTCCTAAAGTTCGTTTCGAAGAAACGAACTTTTTTGATAAGCATTCCGGCTATAACGGCAATGGCTGTTGTCGCGGATTTCCACCGCAGTTTCCTTATCTAAACGTTGACAACGACTGCGCTGCTCTCGCAGTCTGTCCTATTTTAACATAGGTCTCCTCTTTTTTCAAGGTTGCATCTTGCCCGCGTCCCCCTTCGGTGGTACAATAGACAGAACATTTACTGCCGCCTGTGCAGACCTTGGATCGCAGCCAATCGCTCCGTCCGGTTTCGCGCTCTGCGCGGCAAAATTTTAAGGAGGAACTCATTATGGAGTTTAGCACCAACAGTACATTTTTATATATTGTGGCCCTTGGTGTCATCCTGTTTGTTCTGGCTCAGTCCGTTTTCTTTCTGGTACGGGCTTATCGCCGCGGCAAACAGCTGGGCATCTCGACTGTCACTTTAAAGAAGACCATCGTGTCCACCTCGGTCTTCACCATTGCCCCCGCCATTTCCTTTTTGGTGGGCATCATCACCCTGGCTAAGTTTTTGGGCATCCCGCTGCCCTGGATCCGACTGAGCGTCATCGGCGCCATCACCTATGAACTGCCCGCCGCCACTTCCACTGCGAATGCCCTGGGCGTGTCGTTGTCGGAGATGATCACCGATCCGCAGGTATACACTTCCATCGCATGGGTTATGACCTTGGGCATTATTCCCAGCATCATCCTGCCTCCGCTTCTCATGAAGAAGATCCAGGGCGGCATGATCAAGCTGCAAAATAAAGACAGCAAATGGAGCGATATGTTCCTGACCGCCATGTTCCTCGGCATGATTTCTGCCTTTTTGGGCATGGTTTTCGCCGACATCCGCACCGGCATCACCGGTTGGCTCCCGATCTTCGTGCTTCTGGTATCCGCCCTGACCATGGCCATCTGCGGCCTGCTGATCAAAAAGCTGGGCTGGAAATGGCTCGAAACCTACGCCATGGCGCTGTGCATGGTGGTGGCCATGACCTTTGCCGCCGTCATCACCCCGGTGCTGAGCTAAGATAGGAGGAACATCACATGAGCAATAATCAAACTTCTAAATATATGCAGGACACCGACCGTCTGGGTAAGATCTGGGTGTGGACTGCTGTCATCGTCATCTTGTTGGTTCCCGTTGTGGTTTGCCTCAAGTACAACGCCTGGCCCGAGGGCGCTGCCGTACTCAAAGGCCTGCTGGGCGTGGCCCCCATCTACTGGACCGTGGGCGTCATCGAGGTTATCACCTACACCCCCATGCTGGGCGTGGGCGGCACCTACCTGGCCTTCGTGACCGGTAACTTGACCAGCCTTAAGGCTCCCAGCGCCCTCAGCGCCATGGAGAGCGCCGGAGTGAAACCCGGTACCGAAGAAGGTGAGGTCATCTCCACCATCGCCATTGCCACCAGTTCCATCGTAACCACTCTGATTCTGGCCGCCGGCGTCTTCCTGCTGGCCATGATCGCACCCATCCTGAACTCCCCCGCGCTGGTTCCCGCCTTCGATAACATCCTGCCCGCCCTCTTCGGCGGTCTGGCCGTTGTATACGTCAGCAAAAACTGGAAGCTTTCCATTGCGCCCCTGGTGTTCATGATCGCCCTGTTCCTGGCCGTGCC
>JAZQUJ010000022.1:0-26206 GCA_045631245.1 Bianqueaceae bacterium | reverse complement strand
CCATGATTGGGCACATCACCGGCTCCAAAGCACGGACCACAGAAACAAGGTTTAATCACCGCGCCTGCCTCCAGCAGCTCCGCCAGCATTCCATTCTGCGCCATCGCCTGATTGATCGGCGTCGAGGCAGGATACACACTCAGCGCAAAGGCTCCGTCGCCCACTGACTTATCCTTCAGAATCGCAGCCGCCTCTTCAATATTTTCGTAGAGGCCGCCGGCACAGCCGGCAATCACACCCTGGTCCACCAGGATTCGGCCATCCTCCGTGATTTTGTCTAAGAGTCCCAAGGGTTCCAAATACTTCGCCGGATCAGCCTTCAATTCGCGGATCGTTACTGCATTAGAAGGATGATAAGGAAGTGCGATCATGGGTTCGATCTCACTGAGGTTTAAATCGATATAATGATCATAATAAGACACTTCACCGGGCTGCAGCTTTTCATAGCACTCCGGACGACCATGGTTTTCATAAAAGGCTTTAATGGTCTCATCGGTCTCCCAAATCGAAGACAGACATGCAGTCTCGGTGGTCATAACATCAATACCGATACGCTCATCGGCAGTCAAACCGGCCACACCGGGGCCAACAAATTCCAATACGGCATTCTTAACAATACCAAACACTTCTTTACAAAGAGCAAGGGCCACATCGTGAGGGCCAACACCCTTACGCAGTTTACCGTTCAAGTAAACCAGCACTACAGGAGGATTGGGAATATCGTAGGTATTTTCCAACAGCTGCTTTACCAGCTCAGGACCACCCTCACCAATGCCCATGGTACCGTAGGCACCATAACGAGTGTGGCTGTCAGATCCTAAAATCATCCGGCCACAGCCTGCCAGCTCTTCTCTGGCATACTGATGGATGACCGCCTGATTGGCCGGCACGTAAATACCACCGTATTTCCGTGCAGCAGTCAAACCAAACACATGGTCATCTTCATTAATGGTACCACCCACAGCACACAGACTGTTGTGGCAGTTGGTTAAAGCATAGGGCACAGGAAACTTTTCCATGCCGCTGGCTCTGGCAGTCTGAATGATACCCACATAGGTAATATCGTGGGAGATCAGGGCATCAAACTTAATATGAAAGGCTCCCTCTTCTTTTTGTACTTCATGAGCCCGCATGATGCGATAGGCAAGGGTGTTTTCCCGTCCTTCTTCGGGCGTAAGCCCGGCTTCCTTGGCTAAAGTACGGCTATTCAAGAGGTAGGTTCCCTCTGCGTAATATTTCATTTGGATTCCCTCCAATCGTCAATGTCTAACAAATGATTCTTTTCCATATTTTCGGTGCAGCGCTGGATATGCTGTACCATAAGGCTTCGGGCTTCGTGGCTGTCACCGGAACTGATAGCTTCCAGAATCGCTCGGTGCTCGGCCACCATCTTTTCGGCACGTCCGGGCTCTTTCATAGAGCGTTCTCGCACATGTTCAGCGTAGGCATGCAGATCAGCCAGAATACGCTGATACATGCGGCTGCCGGTCATTTCGTAAATGGAACGATGAAAACGATCATCCAGCTCCATCAGGCGGTCAAACTTTTTGCGCATCACATAAAACTCAGTAAGATCCACGATTTCACTGAGCTGACGCAGGCTGACTTCATCGGCGCCCATGGCTGCCATCTCGGCAGCACGCCCCTCCACCATGGAACGGATCTCATAAATATCTTCGATATCCTGTCCATTGATGCCGATTACCAGCGCACCGCGGTTGGGGCGCAGCTCCACTAAACCTTCCATTTCCAGCTGACGCAAAGCTTCCCGCACCGGCGTACGACTCACTTCCAACGACTTAGTAAGTGCCAATTCTGTAAGCGCCTCACCGGGTTTATAAGTCCCGCGCAGGATCTCTTTTCGAATTTTCTTATACACCTTGGCCGTTAAATTCGCGGCCTGCATTGGCTGCTCCATTTTACTGATTCTCCTCTGCTCCGCTCTGCTGTGCCATGAATATCTGCATCTGCTCTTCCAGCTCACCATCGGTAATAGCGGTTACACGGCCTTCATCGTACTGCTGATCCACCCACTGTTTCAAGAACAATACAATAGGATCGGACTTGGTTACAGCGTCGTCACCGCTCAGTTTCAGATTTTGATTGATCCAAACGGCAATGCCGGATACGCCGGAGGTATTGCTGATCATTACCTTAGGAGGACGGCCCAGGATCTTACCGGTATCGAAGATGTTGTACACTTCTTCGTTTTTCAGCAAGCCATCAGCATGCACACCGGCGCGGGTCACATTAAAGTCTTTGCCGGCAAAGGGCGTACGGGGCGGAATATTATAGCCGATCTCCTTTTCATAATACTCACAGATCTCGGTGATTACACTGGGATCCATGCCGTTGAAGGTACCTTTCAGCTGTGCATATTCCATAACCATGGCTTCAATAGGAGTATTACCGGTACGCTCACCAATACCAAGCAGCGAGCAGTTAACACCTGACGCACCGTACAGCCATGCTGTAGTAGAGTTGGAAACTGCACGGTAAAAATCGTTATGACCATGGAACTCGATCAGTTCAGAGGGCATGTGTGCATGATGATGCAAGCCATAGATGATACCCGGAATGCTTCGCGGCAGAGCCACACCGGGAATGCCAACGCCATAACCCAACGTATCGCAGGCACGGATCTTGATCGGAACACCGGTCTCCACCATCAATTTGTGCAGTTCAATTACGAAGGGAACTACAAAACCGTAGAAATCCGCACGGGTAATATCTTCAAAGTGACAACGGGGACGGATACCGGCCTCGATACATTCCTTAACCACACCCAAATAGTGATCAATGGCCTGCTTACGGGTCATCTTCAGTTTAAAGAAAATGTGGTAGTCAGAACAGCTGACCAGAATACCGGTTTCCTTCATACCCAGCATCTTTACCATTTCGAAATCCTTCTTGCTGGCACGGATCCAGCTAGTGATCTCAGGAAACTCATAGCCACGCTCCATGCATTTGTAAACCGCATCTCGGTCTTTCTTACTATACAGGAAGAATTCACTCTGGCGAATCATACCACGAGGGCCGCCCAAACGATGCAGCATGTCATACAGATCCACGATCTGCTTGGTGGTATAGGGCTCGCGGGACTGCTGGCCATCGCGGAAAGTGGTATCGGTGATCCAGATCTCGCGGGGCATATCCATGGGAACCACGCGGCGGTTAAACATGATCTTCGGTACTTCTTCATAGCTAAACAGCGTGCGGTACAAATTGGGATTTTCCACATCCTGCAGCGAATATTCAAACTGTGACATTTCCAACAAATTGGTCTGGGGATTAATTCTCAATCTTCCTTCATGATTATCAACAAATTCACTCTGATTAATATGCATATGAAACTTCCTTTCTAAAAGAAGATATACTTCCAGTAAAAACTTTTGTATTATTGTATACAATTATGCAGTTTCCGTCAACTCTGCATAGTATACAAAAAGACACTTGTGTTTTTATGCAATTTGATGAAATATCCTCTTTTAAAAATTTCATTTCAGTATCAAAAAAGCTAAAAAAAGAAGCAGTCAATCTATATTTTTGACTGCTTCACATTCATTTCCTGCATTTTTCTTTCCAAATCGTTCGCCAACAGCGTACAGTATTTACTGTAATTTCACCTGTAAGCAGGCCTCACCACATAGTTTTTCACTACGGGCATCCGGCTGATGATCGCCTACAAACAGCTGAATTTCACCCTTTGCATCACGACGCACACCATTCTCCTGCACCACCTGCAACCAGTAGGCAGGCAGTTCGATCTCCACTTCACGTTTTTCGTTCGCGGACAAAGTTAGCTGCTGAGCAGCAACCAGCTGGAAGTTCGGCGTACGAACCCCGTCTTCCGTAACTTTTACATATACCTGTACCGGCATTGTAGTTTCAAGACTGTGAGGATTGCATGCATTAAACACTGCCTTTCCCGCCTCTGCCTTCAAATCGCTCAAAGTTAATTTACGATAGCTCAGACCATAACCGAAGGGATACAAGGGCTCTCCTTTAAAGAAACGATAGGTCTTGCCTTCCATATGATAGTCCTCAAAATCCCAATCCACCTGATCATTATAATAGAAGGTAACCGGCAGACGTCCTACAGGATTTGCCTGTCCGGTGAGTACCTTGGCCACAGCTTCACCACCTACAGCACCGGGATACCATGCCTGCAGTACAGCTGCTACCTTATCCTGTTCCTCTCCCAGTTCCAGAGCACCACCGCTCATTAGAACCACGATTACATGATCGTTCACTTCACAAATCGCCTTCAGCATGCGTCTTTGGCTATCGGGTAAGTATAAACTGTGCTTATCACCAGCAGCATATTCATTGCTGGCATCACCCAGTTCACCTTCGATAGAGGGATCCAAACCTAAGCATACTACTGCCACATCCGCATAGCGGGCAAAGGCTACAGCCTCCGCCAACTGGTCATCCGGCAGTGCACACCCCTCGATCTTATTCTTGTACAGATGACAGCCTTCGGTTACCAGCACCGTGCTTTCCGGCAGCAATTGCTTGATTCCTTCGTAAACCGTGGTCATTTTATCGGCTGTGCCGTGATAATTACCTTCCAATGCGCCCATATTACGAGAGTTAGGGCCGATCACTGCAACAGTCTTTGGATTATCCAAGGGCAGAATGCCATTGTTCTTTAGCAGCACCATGGACTCCTCAGCGGCTTTCAGATTCAAGCCGGCCCACTGCTGTTGTTTTTCGATCCAGGTATCAATGGCGAGTTTCGCATTGGTATCGGGGCTGTCCATATCCAGCAGGTTACGAATGGTCATAAGGCGGATCACCGCTTCATCCACGCATTTTTCCTCCAGATATCCCTTTTCCACCGCTTCCAGCAGATAGCCATACATGGTACCACAGTTCAGATCACAGCCGGTTTTCACCGCTTCTGCTGCCGCCTCTACCTTTGTAGCCTTGTAATGATGCATGGCACTGATATCGGAAATGGCACCGCAGTCAGATACAGTATAGCCTTCGAAACCCCACTCGTCACGCAGGATCTCCTGCTGCAGTTTGCTGCTGGCACATACCGGAACTCCGTTCAAAGCGTTATAAGCCCCCATAACACCTGCCACCTTGGCATCCTTAACAATGCGTTCAAAGGCCGGCAAATAGGTCTCACGCAGATCACGCTCATCGCACTCGGCATCAAAGCCATGACGGGTCTCTTCAGGACCGCTGTGCACAGCAAAGTGCTTCACGCAGGCTGCTGCCTGCAGCTCCGGTCCGGGTCCTTGAAGTCCTTTAACAAAAGCAGTACCCATGATGGCATTCAAACAGGGATCTTCACCATAGGACTCATGGGCCCGGCCCCAACGCGGATCACGCACAATGTTGATGTTAGGAGACCAGTAGGTCAGACCCTTATAAATACCTCGTTCACCTTCCGAACGATAGATCTCATTTTTAATACGGCCCTCTTCACCTGTAGCCTTACCGATCTGCTCCACCAGTTCCGGATCAAAGGTCGCTGATAAACCAATGGACTGGGGAAATACAGTAGACATACCCGCACGGGCTACGCCGTGAAGGGCCTCATTCCACCAGTTATAGGAAGGCAGACCAAGTCTTGGAATCGCCGGTGCCTGATACAACATCTGGCTTGTTTTTTCTTCCAAAGTCATCTGGCTTACCAAAGCCGCTGCCCGTTCTTTTGCCTCTGCATAGTTCATGATTCAAATCCTCGTTTCTTATAAATTTATTACGATTCTATCGGATTACTTTTTCTCTTTCGCAATTTTTCCATACCGTTGAAAATGGTATTAAATACAATACAATTGATCACACAGCCGGCAACTGCCAACAGAAGCAGGTTCATAGGCAAACGTACCAAACCCAGCAATGCTCCGCCCCAAAACATGCCTACAGTGATCCCACCGATCACCGCCACCAATAAAGCAATGCGAATGGCATTAAAAGGATAGGCAATACGGATCACAAAAAAGATGCCTGTCACCGCTGTGAGAAGCACAATAATGGTGGAGGTTTGAGCATAGGTCAGCTGTAACACCGCTTCCGCGATATAGGTCATGACTACTCCAAAGGTCATGGTCACACCACCTGCCACTGCCCGAGTCACCACATTATAGAAGAACCTTCCCTTGACCCGTTCTTTATTAGGCTGCAGCGCCAACACAAAAGAAGGAATGCCAATCGTAAAAGTGCTGATGAATGTCATTTGAATGGGCTGGAAGGGATAGCGCATATGCAGGAACACAAAGATCACGCCAATGCACAAAGAGAAAATCGTTTTCATCAAAAATAGCGATGCACTGCGCTGTATGTTGTTGATAGACCTACGTCCCTCCGCCACCACTTTGGGCATGGAACTGAAATTGTTATCAGTAAGAACCAGTTGGGCCACGTTGCGGGCTGCATCACTTCCACCAGCCATAGCCACTGAACAATCCGCCTCCCGAAGAGCCAGCACATCGTTCACGCCGTCACCGGTCATGGCCACGGTGTGTCCCTTGGCTTTCATAGCCTGTATGAGTTTACGTTTCTGCACCGGTGTCACACGGCCAAAAACATGGTATTTTTCCGCTGCTTCGGCGACCTGCTCATCATTTTCTAAAGTACGAGCATCCACAGCGACCTCTGCCTCCGGCACACCGGCCTGATAGGCAATGCGCGAAACTGTTTCGGTACTATCACCGGAGATCACCTTAAGCCGAACGCCCTGCTCCGTAAAATATCGAATGGTATCCGGCGCTTCCTCTCGGATCATATCCTGAATCAGAACAAAACCCATCGGCTGCAATCCCTCAGGCAGCTCCTCTTTTCCTTTAAAATCATTCCGACTGCGGCACATTAAAAGTACTCTGTTCGTACCGATCTGTTCTTGTATTCTTCCCTTTAAAGCTTCAAAGGCCTCTCCCAACAGCATTTCACCGGCTCCCACCACATAGGTAAAACCGTTATCATACCGTGCTCCGGACCATTTACGTTCCGAGGAAAAGTCTACGATCCTCTGTGGCTTCCAGGCCGGTCCCCCATCAAAATAGGCTTTAATCGCCTCCACAGTGGAACCGCCATCGCGGGACGATAGGGCAAAGGAACGAAAGGCCTGACGTAGTTCACTCTCGGAAGTTTCCGGCAGCGGCAATACCTCGCTCACCTGCATTTGATCACAGGTAATGGTGCCCGTCTTGTCCAAACACAAAACATCCACCCGTGCCAAGGTTTCAATACAGTACAGCTGCTGTACCAACACCTTACTCTGTGCCAACCGGATCACCGAAACCGCCAATACCGAACTTGTGAGCAGCATAAGTCCCTCCGGGATCATACCAATCAGCGCTGCCACTGTATTCACAATCGCTGCCTTAATCGTAGCCCCCGGAATAGTAAACTGATTCATAAACAGGATTGCCCCCGCAGGCACGATCAAGAAAGATACATATTTGATAATGGTCTTTAACGTGGTCATGATTTCAGAACCGACCACTTTGACCCTCTTAGCTTCACTACTAATTTGGGCGGCATAGTTTTCCTTACCCACATGCTCCACTTTTGCTACGCAGTCGCCGGAAGCCACAAAGCTGCCGGACAGCAGTTCATCGCCCACTTCCTTGCTGATCAGATCCGACTCACCGGTGATCAGGCTCTCGTTCATATAGCAATCCCCCTGCACCACGCGGCAGTCCGCCGGGATCTGATTTCCCCGGCTCATGTGAAGCAGATCATCCTTTACGATATCCTCCACCGGAATTTCCTGTTCAATCCCCTCTCGGATCACCCTCGCCTTATTGGACACCACGATCGCCAGCCTGTCCACCATCCGCTTCGAACGAATTTCCTGAAAAATACCAATGGCCGTATTACTGAATACTACGCCCATAAACATCATATTTTTATAGGACCCCACCAGCACCAGCGCCAAAGCCAGAGCCAAATTGAGTCCGTTAAACAACGTCAAACAGTGCTGCGCCACGATCTGCCCGATGCTTTTCGTCTTCACATCGGCATTCACATTCACCAGCCCTTGCTGCCTGCGCTGCTCCACATCCTGTACTGAAAGTCCTTTCAGCTGCATATATCGTACCTTCACTTAAATCAAAATAGCTTACACGTCACCTATTGTATCATAACTTTTCCAATTTGTAACATCAAAATCATAAAAAATCGCCTCAGGCGAAAAAATCTGCCGCCAAATGCATGACGACAGATCTCTTCATAATTTTTATGTAATTTTCTCGAGTTTCGACGCGGAGCACAAGACTCAGTCTTTCTTTTCGTCCTTCTTCTCTTCGTCTTTCTTGAACAAATATTCATCCACCTTTTCCACAATTTCCTGGGGAATGGATTTCTTGGTGGGCATAACCACAGCATTAACTACCTTCTCAGCAAAGTACAGGTACTTTTCAGTAGAAGCTGCCAAGCTGTCGCCGGAAATGAATTCAATGATGTCGCGGCGATCATGAATGAAAGCAGCACCGGGAGCACCAAAACGCATGAAGTTGATACCGGGCACACCATTATCAGCAAAGGGAATCGAATCGCTGGAGTAGATGTCCTGCTTAACAGCGATGTCCATACCAGCCTGACGGTACAGACCGGCAGTGTAATCAGCCAGAGCCTGCTCACCGGTCACAACAGCGGAATCCTTACCCAGGATCGCACCGGCCACGTCCACATTGATCATCAGTACATGGTTTTCCAGTTCCTCTTTATGAGCAGCCACATAGGCTTTACTTCCCAGAAGACCTACTTCTTCGGAACCATACCAGCAGAAATGCAGGGTGCGTTTCGGAGGATTCTCTTTAAAGTAGCGCAGCATTTCCATGATAATAACAGAACCGGCACCATTGTCATATACACCGGTACTAAAGGGAACGCTGTCAAAGTGAGCACCAAAGCTGATCACTTCGTCAGGGTAAGTGGTACCGGGTACGGTAACCACTACGTTACGGCTGGTCAGAGTTTCAGATGCGCTCTGAGCAGTAAAGTGGATCTTGGAAGCACCATCACGTACCATTTCCATGGCATCAGCCACACGAATATTTAAAGCCGGAACGGTTCCATGCTTATACAAACGCTCACGCATCAGAGGTGTGGGCAGATCGCTGTTTTCCAAAGTATCATGAATATCACCGCTGAAAGTCATGTAACCGGCAATATTAGCTTTCAAAAGCTTCTTGTAGATTTCGGGGGTCAGACGTCCCTGGATCATAACAAACTTGCCTTCGATACCCACCAAAGCTACGTCGTTCATATCTTCAATGTACTTGAACTCAGTGGTAATTCCTTCTACAGGGGTGCTGCCTGCGCAGCGGTAGCAAGTTACGGTATAAGTCTTGTTATAGGGTTCCAGTACTTCCAAAGTGGCAGTGGTCTGCACTGCATCGGTCACCTCGAAGGTCTCCTCGTGGCCTTCAAAACCGATTTCCTTAATTTCGTCCAGCAGAATCTGAGCAGCCTTTGCCTCCTCCTCAGAACCGGATACACGTACAAAGCCGATCTTATTCAGCAGATCATATAAACGTTTTCCACAAATTTGCATATCAGTTTCCTCCTAAGGTAAAATTATTTGATTTTGATCAATTCATACTGACGGGTACCAATGCCAAGCTTTTCAGCATGGTCCAGACATACCTGCCATTCAGTATTGGGATGTACATCTTTAAAATGATCGCCATGTACATGCTCGCGTTCACCCAGCAGACTGTTTTCTACGATGGGCTGAGCATTCACTGCATCGGCACAGGCCTGATCCAAAGCTACCGGGTCAAAGGAAGCAAACATACCTACATCCGGTACGATGGGCAGATCATTCTCACCATGACAGTCGCAGTAGGGAGAAACATCCATTACCAAGCTGATATGGAAATGGGGACGATCCTTCAATACAGCCAGAGAATATTCAGCGATCTTGCGGTTCAGCTCAGCACTGTTGGAATCTCCCAGAGCTGCAATGGCATCCATGGGGCAGGCACCGATACAACGGCCACAGCCTACACATACATTATGATCAATACTAGCTTTCTTGTCGGTAAAGCTAATGGCACCATGAGCACAGTTCTTGGTACACATCTTACAGCCCACACACAGATCCTGATCTACTGTGGGCTTACCATTGGCGTGCTGCTCCATCTTACCGGCGCGGGAACCACAGCCCATACCGATGTTTTTCAAGGCACCGCCAAAACCGGTGGATTCATGGCCTTTAAAATGAGACAGAGAAATAAATACATCCGCATCCATAACAGCTGTACCGATCTTCGCTTCTTTTACATACTCTCCATCGATGGGAACCAGAGTTTCATCGGTACCCTTCAATCCGTCACCGATAATTACCGGACAACCGGTAGCAAAAGGATGAAAACCATTCTCGTAAGCAGCTTCAATATGGTCGATGGCGTTTTTACGACGACCCACATACAGGGTATTACAATCCACCAGAAAGGGCTTGCCCCCCAAGGATTTAACTGCATCTACTACTACTTTAGCATAATTGGGACGCAGATAGGACAGATTACCCGGCTCACCAAAATGCATTTTAATGGCAGCATATTTTCTATCAAAGTCGATCTCTTCCAGACCTGCCTTGCGGATCAAGCGATCCAGCTTCAGCAGCAGGTTATCACCCGGCAGGGCTCTAAAGTCAGCCCAAAATACTTTTGATTTTTCCATGTATAGTTCTCCTTACTTAAGCGCAGAGCGCAAATCTGGCTACATTCTACCACATAGCACTATTTTTGAAAAGCCATTTTTTAATTCTATTTAAAAAGCACCTTTATACGCATACCAAAGTAGCGTGAAAAAAGGTGCTTTTGATACTTAATTAAATATAATATTGTGCCTGTGCATTCCATAGCTGATAATACTTGCCGTCCTTATTTTCCACCAGAGTCTGATGATCACCTTTCTGCACCAGTTTGCCCTGGTCCAGTACGGCGATCTCATCACAGAATCGACATGAGGACAAGCGATGAGAAATATATACTGCTGTCTTGTTTTTAGTGATCTCATTGAACTTGGCATAGACTTCGGCTTCCGCAATGGGATCTAAGGCTGCCGTAGGTTCATCCAGGATCATAAAAGGAGCATCTTTGTACAATGCTCTGGCCAGAGCGATCTTTTGAGCTTCACCACCACTGACCTCCACACCTTTTTCGTTAAAGTCCTTATACAGATAGGTCATTAACCCATCTTCCATGGCTTCCATTCGATCACCAAAACCCGCCTTTATCAAACAGCCCTCCGCTCGCTTAGTGTCCAGTTCACTGGCTGCCGATACATTCTGCCCAAGTTCAAAGGCAAAAAGTTTAAAGTCCTGAAATACCACCGAAAAGGCTTTCAAGTATTCTGCATAATCATATTCTCGAATATCAATACCATTCAGCAGGATCTTACCTTCAGTGGGATCATATAAACGACATAGCAGCTTGATGAGCGTTGTTTTACCGCTTCCGTTCATGCCCACCAGCGCCAGACTTTTACCGGGTGTCAGCTTCAAGGAAACATCCTTCAGCACATCCACTTCGGTATCCGGATAACGGAACGTCACATGCTGCAGTTCGATCTCACAGCTTGTCGGATCAATTTTATCTAGCTTGCGATTTCCGGTGTTCATCTGCTTGGGCATATTCAGGTATTCAAAGGTATCCACCATGTAGTCATTGTTTAACACCATCTTGGAGGATTCACAGATCAGCAGTACAAAGGAATCCACGAACTGATTGATCAGACCCGCATAAGCCACCAAAGAACCGATACCAAAGGCTCCGCTAACCACTTTCATAGCCACGAAGAAGTATACGACACCGGTGAGGAAACTGGTGATTCCTTGATTGATACCATCATACTTACAATTGATCTTAAACTTTTTCCACAGAAAAGGCGGCTCCGCATACCATTTGCGCATTTCCGCTTCAATCAAAGGTTTCTGATTGAACAAACGGATATCTTTTCCTGCACCGTTTTCTCCTACGTATTCATTACTATAGTAGTTACTCAACGTCATACGTTTGGGCCAGTCCAACCACACGTCAAAGAGCACCTTGGCTGCCTTCTTAAAGGAGAGACCGGAAAAGACAGACATAAACAGGATCAATACCGCCAGAGCCACAGACGCCCAGGGTGTATTCATGAAGGCCAGAAAGCCGGTCAGGGGCTGCTTGGAAAGCACACTGAATACCTCAATAGACATCACCGCAGCGATCAGCACTTTACAAAAGATTTCCAACACATAGGACTGTTTCCAGAAGCAATGGATGATGCCGCCACGCCCGCTGTTCTGCGCTTCTTCAATACGATTACGCAGTACACGAACCCTCGGGTTTTCCACATTTTGATAATCCATTTCCAAACCGACCTTGGACAGCATAAAGCTGATCTTTTCCGGCAGGAGCTTAGCTTCACGGCTTACGATCTGATTGGCCACCTGATTGATCAGGGTGATTAGCAGATTCGCGAGGATCGTAATCAGCACATAGGCCGTCAGCGTTTTCGCGCTGCGCGCGCCCGCCAGTTCATCGATGATGCGGGCAGACATATAGATGTTCACAAAGGGCGTGAAAGATTTAAAGATCGCCCCAAGTTCCGATACGATCATCATACGAGGTGACAGCTGATAGAGGATTTTGATGGTATCAAAGATCATTTTCAGGTTCGTTTTTAAGGAACGTTTTTCCTGATTCTCACTCATTTACCTCACCGCCTTCCTGATAGTACTGGCTCTGGACATTGAACAGCTGCGCATAGCGTCCGCCCTTCTCCATTAGCTGTTCGTGGGTACCTTCCTCCAAAATGCTGCCCTGCTCCATCAGCACGATACGGTCGCAGAAGCGTGTACTGGCAAAGCGGTGGGAGATGAAGATGGAGGTGCGATTTTGGGTCATGTCGCGGTACTGCAGATACAATTCGTTTTCCGCAATGGGATCCAGCGCCGCTGTAGGCTCATCCAAAATCAGCATGGGGGCTTCTTTATATAGGGCTCGGGCTAGCAGCAGTTTTTGCATTTCACCGCCGGAAAGCTCCACAGCCTCTTCATTTACGTTTTTCACCATCAAAGTATTTAACCCCTCCGGCAAACGACTGATTTTGTCTGCCAGCCCGGATTGATGCAAACATTTCTCCAGCCGCGCGAGATCTTGCTGTTCTTCCTGCTGCAGGGTAATATTGCCCGCAATGGAAATGGGCAGGAGATGCACATCCTGAAAGATCACTGAAAATAACTTAAAATAGTCGTCCCTGGCAAAGTCCGCAGCATTCACTCCATTGATCAAAATTTCCCCTTCAGTGGGATGCAGCAGACCGCTGATCAATTTGACCATGGTGGTCTTTCCCGCACCATTCAGACCAACCAATGCAATCCGCTCGCCTGCCTTGATCTTGAGGTTCACGTTCTGAATCGTAGGTTTCTCCGCTTCCCCATAGGTAAAGCTCACGTTTCGCAGTTCTAAATCAACGGGCCACTGTTCCTTAGCCGGAAGCTTAACCCCTTTCCCCTCATAAACAGTGGACTTTTGATCCATAAATTCACGGAAATCACCGAAACCGCGATTGTCCAGATCCAGATTGGTGTAGTTTTCCAGCACTCCGGAAATACAGTTGGCAAAGGTGGAGATCATGGTAAAATACACCAAGAAATTGCTGATAGAAACCTCACCCTGCACCACTTTATAGATCAATAAGGCATAAGCTGCGCCGTCACGTATGAACACCAGCAGCGCAGACACCATGGCAGATCCAAGCTGACGTTTCGCTACATCTTTCAACACGCCATCTTCCTTTTGGATCAGGGCATCACCTACGTTTTTGAACCAGCCTTGAATGCCGTACAAGCGAATATCCTTTGCACCTGCTAAATCCATAGCATTACGAATCAAATAACGCAGCCCCTTGGAAACCTCGGCCTCTTCATCGCGGCGACTCTGAATATAGGCATTAACTTTTTTATTGATATACCAGGTGATCACATAGGAAACCGCTAGGATCACCAAAATAATTGGATGCAGGGTAGCCAACACACCACCGTAGGAGATCAAACCCACCAGATTCAAGGTAAAATACACCACGTCCAAGTACAGATACGAAGCTCCCCCGCCCCGAATCATTTTCCAGGCTTTTTCACGCTGCGTTTTCCCTTTGGTACTTGCTATGTATTCGTAATCTACTTCCATGGTCTTCACATCAATGGCCACCATATAACGGAACATGGTCAGGGTTCCCGAGTCATCCACATACAGCTTAACGATTCGCTCCGCCAGATAGATCAGAATCATAGCGGCCACCAGGATCGGCACAACCCAAACCAACTGCTCCACTCCGCCGCCCATCTCAATGACATCAATGATTACCTTGGG
This sequence comes from Bianqueaceae bacterium, assembly GCA_045631245.1. Classification (GTDB taxonomy): domain Bacteria; phylum Bacillota; class Clostridia; order Lachnospirales; family Bianqueaceae; genus CALWPV01. The sequence goes on along the minus strand of JAZQUJ010000022.1, from coordinate 11,879 downwards.
CACCAACGCGATCAACAGCGGTACGATCACGGCTAGTGGGATATACAATAAACCCGTCCAAATCAAACTGGGTTTCCACGCCCAATAATCCTTCAGCAGATAGCTTAAATTACTAAATGCCGAATACTTCTTAGTTTGTTTTTTTCCTTTTCTCATGTTTTCGACCTCATTTTATAAACAATCTGTTTATTTTATCCAAAATTATACTAAACAACCAATAACTTTGCAATAAAAATCCTAAAACAATCTTATTTTATAAAACATTACGTTATTTTTTGTATAAGATATCTCTTATTTCTTCTCATCTTGTCATATTTTCGCCACTATGATATAATAAAACTACTTTACTATCGAAAGGAGCTTATTACCAATGAAATTAGGTATTAGCAGCTATTGCCTGAGTCCCTATATGGGTTCCGGCCAGATGACCATTTATGATGTGATCGATTGGGCTAAAGACCATGGTTGTGAACACATCGAATTCGTTCCCTTCTATTTGCCCTTTGTGGATGAGAAAAACAAATGCTTGAACACTGAGTTGATCGACGGTGTACGTGAATACTGCAAAAAGGTTGATCTTGAAATCTCCACCTATTCCGTAAACGCAGATCTTTTGATTCCCGATGAAGAAGCTCAGCGCGCCGAGATCGCCCGTGTGAAACTCCACATCGACGCCGCTGCCCGTCTGGGTATCAAATGGATGCGTCACGACATCGCTAACTTCCGTCGTCCCTTCGAAACCAATACCGCCTATCATTTCAATCGCGAACTGCCCCAAATGGTAGCCGGTACTCGCGAACTCTGTGACTATGCCAAACAGTATGGTATCGATACCACTTTGGAAAACCATGGTTTCTTCTGCAATGGTTCTGAACGTGTACTGCGCATCTTTGATGAAGTGGACCGTCCTAATATGAAGATGACCATGGACGTAGGCAACTTTCTGTGCGTTGACGAATATAATTTAGCAGCGGTTAAGCAGTGTATCCATAAGGCTCAGATCATTCATTTGAAAGACTTCTACATTCGCAGCAAAGAGCAGCTGCCCTCCCAGAACGTTATGTTCGACTGCAACAATGGCAGCTGGTTTGAAACCCTTGGCGGTCAGATGATCCGTGGTGCCATCACCGGTCAAGGCGATCTTCCGATCCCCGAGATCATCAACGTGATTAAAAATTCCGATTTCGATGGTTACATCTCCATTGAGTTCGAAGGCATGGAGCCCTGCGACAGAGGTACCGAGATTTCCCTGAACATGGCTCGTGCTTTCCTGGGCCGTGAATTAGGCAAACAGGCTACCCCTGAAATGAAGTGGTCCTGATTCTTTAATTTCGAATAAACTATACCATTCATCCGATCTCCCATCCCGCTTTTTAGTGCGCTGGGAGATCGTTTTCTTTATTATAGCAACTTATATCCATGAGTCCAATAACGTCATAGTTGAGTTCATATCAGCTCTACTCAACGGATTCAAATAAAAACAGCCCTAGATGAGGGCTGCTCTACTTTTTATTCTTCGATTTTCTCAATTCTGCGAATGTGACGCTCGTCGTTAGAGAAGGGAGTCTCCAAAAATGTTTCCGCAATCATCAACGCCAGGCCGCCCCCTACTACACGAGCACCCATGGCCAACACATTGGCATCATTATGCTGACGGGTTGCTTCTGCCGAAAATACATCGTGGCAATGCGCACAGCGAATTCCCTTTACTTTATTAGCAGCAATGCTGATACCAATACCGGTACCGCAGATCAGAATACCCTTCTCAGCTTCTCCATCTGCCACCGCATGGGCCACTGCATGAGCATAATCCGGATAGTCAACGGACTCGGTGGTATAGCAGCCGTAATCCTTCCACTCGTATCCCTTTGCATCCAGCATCTTGATAATTTCCTTCTTCAGTTCCACACCAGCGTGGTCACAACCTAAAGCGATCATGTTTCATCCTCCGTTTAGTTAATATTTCGTTATTGATTCAGCCAAAGCTGCTCCGAAGAGGCCTTCAGGAAACGATTCATGATCGCCTCACCCACACCCTCTCTGTTAAGCGCTTCGCCGTAAATGACTTCTAAATTCCTTTCATCTGCCCCGCGCAGAGCGCCAAACAGATTCGCTGCCAGTTCTTCAGGCTTAGTTCGATCGCCCAAGCAAAGTACCTCTGCCGGTACATTCTTCATATAGGACGATAGCTGACTTGCCATTTGATCCGTTACGATCAGACCTGTCTTTTTGCCTTGTCGAACAGCCTCTTTTATAATTTCACTCAATTGCAGCGCCGTGGCATCCGTCACGATCAATCGACCTTTGGGCGCATAATGACGATACTTCATACCGGGTGCTTTAGGCACCACTGCATCTGCCACCGATTTCGCCTGAGCCACCGCCGGATCCACGGTTACTTCATTCAATACCTCTTCCAGCATTTCCTTAGTGATGGCACCGGGTCTTAAAATCATGGGCACCTCTCCGGTCAGGTCCACAATGGTGGATTCCAGCCCCACCTGACACTCACCGCCATCTATGATCAGCGGAATCCTGCCGTTCATATCTTCAAACACGTGAATAGCCGTGGTCGGACTGGGACGCCCTGAGGTGTTGGCGCTGGGCGCCACAATGGGCATACCAGTGGATTCGATTAACTGCAGTGCCACGGGATGACCGGGCATACGGACCGCAACCGTTTCCAGGCCTCCGGTAATGTTATGCTTAATTTGTTCGCCCTTAGGCATGATCAAAGTCAAGGGACCGGGCCAAAACCGCTCCATCAGCGCTTTCGCAGCCTCCGGTACAACACTTACGATCTGCATGGCTTCTAAATCAAAGCCGGGGGCTACATGTACGATCAAAGGATTATCAGACGGACGACCCTTGGCTTCGTATATGCGGCGTACCCCTTCCGGCGACATCGCCCAGGCACCCAAACCATATACGGTCTCTGTGGAAAAAGCCACTACTTGCCCCTGAGCCAGATAATCCTTCGCCAGTGCCATACTTTCCTCCGACACTTTGCATACCTTTGTTTCCATGTCGCGTCCCCTTTCCTCGTTTTTCGTATCAAATCCTATATATTATATATTATAATCCATCGGATTGCAAATACTTTTCCACGCCGCTGTAAATTCCCCAGGCGATTCTCTTTTGATAGTCTTCCTGTATCAACATGACTGCTTCATTCGAATTGCTGACAAAGCCACATTCCACTAAAATTGCCGGCATCGGTGCATTCTTTAGAATATAATAATCTTTTCCCATCTTAGCTTCTCGGTTATTTTCCGGGGCAGTAAAGGAATTCATTTCAGCCTGTACCAACAGGGCCAGTCCCGCCGCTTCTTCACTGTGGTTTTGGAAGAATACCTGAGGTCCATGGTATCGTTCTTCCGGATAGGAATTTTGATGAATGCTGATCAAGATATCGCCTTTTACTTCCTCCATGATCCGTATTCGCTCCTTCATGTCAGCGGCTTTGCGTCGTCCCTCGGTATCGCCGGCCAGATCCTGATCCTCGCTTCGGGTCATAACCACAGTATACCCCGCTTCCTGCAAATAGCCCTGCAGCCATTTTGCAATGTTCAAATTCACATCCTTTTCCAGTACCGCGCCGCTTTGCGAGATCGCTCCCGGATCAACCCCACCATGTCCAGCATCGATTACGATCACCACGTCTTTTTGCCAGATCCCTTTCCAAATTTCACTGATACCCCAAACCGTTTCCACAGCAGCTGTACTGAGAATGGCAATTGTTACGATTAAAATCAACATTTTCCTTTTTAATATAGGATACATAAAAGCTCCCGGCCGTTTTTCACAGTATATGCCGAGAGCTTCTTCGTTAACTCTGATTTAATCCATTTAAATTCGATAGTTTTCCACCATCTGCAGATAGCGATCTTTTAATCGTGCCTTAATATAAATTCCGTTATCACGGTATTCTTCTTCTATGATCTGTCCTTCCTGATGCAGACTGCTGCTGAGTCCTCCTTGGGAATAAGGAAGCAGGATTTCCACCACAGTATCCATTTTATCTAACTGCTGATCCACAGCTTCCAAAACCCTTTGTACACCCTGAGGCTCCAGAGCACTGATTCTCAGTACCGCTTCTGCACCATAGGGAATGGAGAGTGGCACCGGCTCCTCGATCAGATCTTGCTTGTTCAGTACAGTCATAATGGGTTTATCGGCAGCTTCCAGATCCATCAATTCATCATAGGTCACCTGCATATGAAGTTCCGCATTTTCATGGGACGCATCCACCACATGAAGCAGTATATCTGCATAGGCTGCCTCCTCCAAAGTTGCTCTAAAAGCCTTCACCAGATTATGGGGCAGTTTATGAATAAAACCAACGGTATCGACAAACAATACCGAGCGGCCACTGGGCAGTTCGCACTTACGGGTAGTTGTGTCCAGCGTTGCAAACAGCTTATCCTCTTCCAACACACCGGAAGAAGTCAATCGATTGAACAAAGTCGATTTACCTGCGTTGGTATAACCAACCAATGCAACAATAGGCACCTGATTTTTCTTTCGCTGAGTACGGATGAGTTCACGCTGTTTTACCACATCCTTCAACTGGCTGCGCAGCATATCCATGCGGGCTCGAATATGGCGACGATCCATCTCCAACTTGGTTTCACCGGCACCACGGGTATGAGTTCCCACCGCAGCACCCTGCCTGGACAATTCTGTGCCCAAACCTGTTAATCGGGTCAGTCGATATTCCAGCTGTGCCAGTTCGATCTGCATCTTACCTTCCTTCGTACTGGCTCTCTGTGAGAAAATATCCAGAATCAGCAGCGTACGGTCGATGATCTTGGTATCCAACAGATCCGACAAATTTTTTAGCTGCGCGGGAGTCAGTTCATCATCACAAATGATGCCATGAGCGCCTGTTGCTGCCAAAAGTGTTTTGATCTCCTGCACCTTACCACTGCCCACATAAGTTTTGTTATTAATGGCTTCCATCTTCTGGATCACCCGCCCGGCTTCCTCGCCGCCGGCCGTTGTCAAAAGCTCCGCCAGCTCATCCAGTGAATCCTCTGCCGAAATCGCAGCACGATCCACATCTACTCCTACTAAAATAAATGACTGTATTTCTTCTTTAGTTTCATACATCATGAATAAAACGCCTCCTGATATTCCACCCATATGTCATTACTTTCCAGACCTAAGCTCCACGCAGCTACACCGGCCAACTTATTATCCAGCACTGCCTGCAGTCTCCAGTCCATGGAAGTATTATCTTCTAACCATATACGATACAGAGTTTCACCTACCATACCTTCAGCATAGTTTTGCCCGGTTTTTTCATCATATACCACATTCAATCCAAAATCGTATACATATCCCCAGGCTCTATCCATACCTACGGCCTCACTGCGCATATCTTCCACTCCCATCCATACTCGGGTATAGAAAGGAACTCCCAACACCAGTTTATCCGTATTAACTCCTTCTTGGATCATATTGTAAATCGCTTCCATGGTAAAGCGTTGTGAGGACACACTGCCCGCTACTTCACTGCCACTATAATGCTCATCATAGGCCATTACGATCACATAATCACACAAATCATACATGATATCTCTGCGGTAAAAATCGGTCCATTCAGAGGGAACAGGCAGATCCACCGACAATATGTATTCCGCTGAACGCAGCTCGATCGAAAGCTCACGCATGAACTGCACGAAATACGGCATGGTTTCTTCGCTTAAGTTTTCAAAATCCACATTGATACCATGCAGATCGTACTTTTCACACAACTTCACCAACTTTTCACACAGTTCTTTTCTGTTTTCAGTATCACTCAGTGCTTTATAGGTGATCTCATCATCAAATTGGTTATCGAAAAGAGCCCATACCTGTTTATTTCTATATCTGCTGTAGGTCACATATTCTGAATTTGCCAAGCTATCAATGCCGCCCCGTTCGTTCAGTTTAAACCAGGTCGGTGACACTACATCCACAAAATATGCTGTATCATATATGTCTTCCGATGTCTCGTAATAAAAATCATTGGTATATAGCTGATGCCAAGCAATGGAAACCGGTCCTGTTGGAAAAATGTTATAGGGCATTTCCATTTCCGCCGGAATTTTCTGACTGACCACCTCTGTACTTTTTTTGACACGCTCTTTTTCAATGTATCCGGTGTAGCCCTCCTGACTCATGGAAAAATAAAAATTTTCGTCTTCTATTTCAAACAGCGATATAACTTCTCCTCGTTTCAGTTCCTTTGTATATCTTCGTTCGTCTTCGCTTGGCGAAGCCAATAAATACGATCCTGCTTTAGCTACTTCACCGATCAAACCTCCGGGATCCTGTACCGCAACCAATTTTTCTTTATCATTGATCATATACCGAAGACCAAACATTTCCTGAGCCGTTTCCGCCTTCATATATATCTGACCGTTCCATTCGATAAATTCTTCACCGCCGATATTGTACTCTTCCTGCTCGGTGTAGGTCGTATAAAATATTTTATTCACATCTTCAGCATGGAACAACATTTCCAATGCCCATTCCTCATTCACCACTTCCATATCCAGATACACATAGTCATCTATCAACAATGCCTTTTTATGGAACTCACCCTTATACATAATGTTATATTCATCGGCCTCCGTGATCGGCGCGGTATCTCTCATATTTTGCCTCTGCATTCCAAAGAAATGCTGATATATTGCCACCGCACCGTAGGCGATCAAACCTACAACCACAAACGCAATGGCTGCACCTAAGAAAAACTTCGATTTACTGATGTTTCTCATCTTTCCTCCTTATATTGCACCGTCGCCTAAGCGACAACCGAATTCTTCAAAATAATCCATTTTATAGTGTATCATTCTTTCTCTTTTCCGTCAACTTCTTGTAATTTCTTTTCAGACAATGTATAATAAAAACACTTCATTAAAGGATGGAAATTCTATTGTTTAACATAAAGGAAGAGCTTAAAAAACTCCCCCATAAACCCGGCGTATATATAATGCACGAAGGTGACCTGATCCTCTATGTGGGCAAGGCCGTTGATTTGCATAATCGTGTCCGCCAGTACTTTCAGAGTCCTAAGGGAAAGTCCCCCAAGATCCTGCGTATGGTGCAACGTGTTGAATACTTCGAATACATTGTTACCGATACGGAAATGGAAGCTTTAATCCTTGAAAACAATTTGATCAAGGAACATCGTCCCCCCTATAATACCATGTTGAAGGATGACAAACAATATCCTTACATTAAGGTGACCACTCAGGAGGCCTATCCCCGTATCTTCAAAACCAGAAAGATCCTTAGGGACAAAAACCGCTACTTTGGTCCTTACACCAATGTAACTGCCGTTAATCAAACCATGGATCTGATGAAAAAATTGTGGCCGCTGCGTGACTGCCAGAGAAAACTTCCTCAGGATATCGGCAAGGAAAGGCCTTGCCTTAATTATCATATCGGACGTTGCTGCGGTCCCTGTACCGGTCAGATTTCTCAGGAAGAATACGCTTACTATATTGATCAGGCCATTGATCTGCTTAATGGAAAACATGGTAAGATCATTAAAGATCTGGAAACTAAAATGTATCAAGCCTCCGAGGATATGGATTTTGAGGCTGCTGCCCTCTACCGCGACCAGATCGCCGGTGTAAAATTCCTGTCACAACAGCAAAAACTGGAACATGCCGGATCCGAAGAAGATCGCGACGTCATTGCCATTGCCAAAGACGAAGACACAGCTCTGGTTCAGGCCTTCTTTATTCGTGGTGGCAAACTGATTGGCCGGGAACATTTCATGATGGAAGGTACTGCCTACATGAAACCGGGTACTATCATTGGTATCTTCATTCAGCAGTTTTACAGCGGTGCCACCTTCATTCCCAAGGAAGTTTTGGTGGAAGAGCTCCCGTTGGATAGTCCTTTGCTGGAAGAATTTTTAACTTCCCGACGAGGTCAAAAAGTTACTATTTTTCAACCACAGCGCGGCGAAAAGACCAAACTTGTGGATCTGGCCCATAAAAACGCTGCTTTAACTCTCTCTCAATTTGGCGCGCGTCTCAAAGCTGAAGATCGCCGCACCCGAGGCGCCGTTCAGCAGCTCGAAGAACTGCTTGAATTTGATGAATATCCCATCGAACGCATCGAAGCCTATGACATTTCCAACACCTTTGGTTCACAATCCGTTGGTTCCATGGTGGTGTTTGAAGGCGGCAAACCCAAAAACAGTGATTATCGCAAATTCAAGATCCAGACCGTTTCCGGTCCCGATGACTATGCCTCCATGGAGGAAGTACTGCGTCGTCGGTTTACACATGCATTAGAAGAAATCCGTCAATTATCCAAAGAGGGTAAAGATCCTTCTCTTGGCAGCTTTACTAAGCTTCCTGATCTGATCCTCATGGACGGTGGTCGTGGACAGGTCAATATTGCACTTAAGGTTTTAGAAGAAGTCGGCTTAGATATTCCGGTAGCCGGTATGGTGAAAGATGATCACCACCACACCCGCGGACTCTATTATAAAAATGTAGAAATTGAATTTGGTAAAAACAAAGAGGCCTTTCACCTGATCACCCGTATTCAAGATGAAGCCCATCGCTTTGCCATCTCATTTCATAGAAAACTTCGTACAAATGATCAAATCCGTTCTGTTCTGGATCAGATCCCCGGCATCGGCGATGCGCGCCGTAAAGCATTGCTTCGCGCATTTGGTTCCGTTGAAGATATCCGTAACCTGTCGGTGGAAGAACTCCGAAAGGCAGAAGGCATGAACCGACCCGCGGCGGAAGCCGTATACTATTTTTTCCATTCACGCAAGGAGGATGTAACTGAAAATGGCGAAAGAAACAACCTATGATATGACAAAGGGTAATCCCGCTAAACTATTGATCTTATTTACAATTCCAATGTTCATTGGTAATGTGGTACAGCAGCTTTACTCTGCAGTGGATTCCATTGTAGTCGGTCACTTTGTAAGTGTGGAGGCCATGGCTGCTATTGGCGCCACCTCTTCCATGCTTTTCTTCTTTATGAACATGGCCGTTGGTCTAAGTAACGGTATGGGTATTGTTATGTCGCAGTATTTTGGTGCTAAAAATGAAAAACTGCTGCAGCGTGCTTCTGCCAACGCCTTGATCGTTACTTTGGTCGCTGCCACCGTTATGGGCGGACTTGGTATGATATGTGCTCGTCCGCTACTTGAATTAATGAAAACCCCGGCAGATATTATTGACATGTCCCATCTTTACATATCGATCAGTTACGGCGGCATGTTCTGTTTACTGGGCTATAATGTGACCGCTTCTATTCTGAGAGCGGTGGGAAACAGCCGTGCCCCCCTCTACTTTTTGATCTTCTCTTCCTTTTTAAATATCGTTTTGGATCTTGTGTTTGTTCTGGTATTTCATTGGAACGTAGCCGGTGTGGCCATCGCAACTTTGACCGCCCAAGCTGTTTCAGCCTTGCTCTCTGTTTCTTACATTTACCGTCACTATCCCATGCTTCGTTTTAAGCTCCGAGACTTAAAACCGGATTGGGAGATCATCACCCGCGTGGTTAAAATTGGTCTGCCCATGAGTTTGCAGAGTGCTTGCTTTGCCGCCGGTATGATGGTAATTCAGGCTACAATTAACTCCTACGGAACTACCGTTGTTGCGGGATACACCGCTGCAGTTCGTGTTGAAACCCTTACTTGGATGATTCCCACCACCATTGGAACTTCGATTTCTAACTACGCCGGTCAAAATGCCGGTGCGAAAGATATCGATCGCATTCAGAAGGGTCTAAAAGCTGCTGTAAAGATTTGTATCATCAGTTCCATTGCTTCTACTTTGTTTGTATATTTAACCGGTACATCCATGTTGAAACTGTTCATCGACAACCAGCCGGAAATCCTAAAGGTCGCTCAGGAGTTCCTGTTTGTTAATGCTACCTTCTACATGTTCATCGGTTTGGTTATGATCTACAATGGTACGCTGCGCGGTATCGGAGATGTTGGTCTTCCCATGTTTTCTGCCTTTATCGAACTTTTTATAAAAGTCGGTGGATCTCTTCTGTTCTCCTACTTATTCGGCTACTTTGGTATCTGGTTCGCAGAACCTCTCGGCTGGATCATTGCTACCATTCCCAGTGCAATCTATTACTATAAAGGTGGCTGGAAAAAGAAAGTTTTGAATTTGAAGGTATAAGAAGCACTCCCGGTACTTTCTCGTGCTACAGTTGTATGCACTCAAAAGTACCGGGAGTTTTTTATATTTGCTTTCGGATTCAAAACCTATTTGTTTGTTATTTTAGATTTTCTACAATTTCCTTCATATTTGCACTGAGTTCTTTTTGCTCAGCACGGCTCATACCGGCGACATCGATCATTTTACCAAAGTAGATGTGTACTTCTGCCGGTTTTACTTTAATACCTTTGTTTCCTTCAAAAATGGCATACATATTCTCAATTCGGAAGGGTACAATGGGAGCCCCTACCAGGGTTGCAGCTTTAATGCTTCCTTTTTTGAACTCAGCCATCACAGGACCCTGACTACGGGTCCCCTCCGGAAAGATGACCATATTAAGACCTTGTTCAAGCTTTTGACTGGCCTCTTTAATCGCATTCAAAGATTGGCGTACATCCTCACGGTCCATATGCACACAACCCACCACATCCAAAATCGGTCCTAAAAATGGGGTTTTTCCAACTTCTTTTTTCGACACAAAGGCAGTGGGTTCTTCCATCACTGCTAAAATACCCGGGATATCCAAATAACTCTGGTGATTTCCCACAAATAATACACCTTTGCGCTCCGGCAGATTTTCCAAGCCATGGTAGATCACTCTGGATCCAGTCTCTTTAAAAATACCTTGAGCATAAGGACGAATAAAATCATATCCCATCTGCCAGCTCTCCTCCGGTGAGACCTTCTTACTCTTCCGGATCACTTTTCTTGCTTTTATAAAAATCTTACACATATATACAGCAGTGCGAATTGTTTCAAACATGACTGTTCCCTCTCTTTTGATCATTCATCCTTCGAAAAAAATTGATGAAATCGTATTTACTGAATATCCTAATCATACCCAATCATAGTCGAAAAAGCAAGGAAATATTTATTTCATTAGAAATAATTCAAACAAATTCAACTAATTGTATGAAAAACACATACAACAAAAAAGCTGTCAGGCAAGCCTGACAGCTTTTTATTCGTTAGATACTGTAATTAAATATTACAGCTCAGCGAAGTACTTGATGGTACGAACCATCTGAGAAGTGTAGGAGTTCTCGTTATCATACCAAGAAACAACCTGAACTTCGCTGGTACCGTTCTCCAGATTGATAACCATGGTCTGAGTTGCATCGAACAGAGAACCATAGGTGATACCGATGATATCGGAAGAAACGATCTCATCCTCGTTGTAACCGAAGGACTCAGAAGCAGCAGCCTTCATAGCAGCATTGATCTGCTCTTTGGTTACATGACCTTCAACAACTGCGGTCAGGATGGTGGTGGAACCGGTGGGAACCGGAACACGCTGAGCAGAACCGATCAGCTTGCCGTTCAGCTCGGGAATAACCAAACCGATAGCTTTAGCAGCACCGGTGGAGTTGGGAACGATGTTTACAGCGCCAGCGCGTGCACGACGCAGGTCACCCTTTCTGTGGGGACCGTCCAGAATCATCTGGTCGCCAGTGTAAGCGTGGATAGTGCTCATGATACCGCTCTTGATGGGAGCCAGATCATTCAGAGCCTTAGCCATAGGAGCCAAGCAGTTGGTGGTGCAGGAAGCAGCAGAGATGATCTGATCTTCTTTGCACAGAGTTTCTTCGTTAACGCTGAATACTACAGTCTTCAGATCGTTACCAGCGGGAGCAGAGATAACAACTTTCTTTGCACCAGCATCGATGTGAGCCTGGC
>JAZQUJ010000021.1:0-32529 GCA_045631245.1 Bianqueaceae bacterium | reverse complement strand
TCTACAGTTAGTTTGTTCGTTTTGTAAGTGATGGCGGTATCGTTCAAATACAGTCCTCCGCCTAATATGCCCTTATGGCACAAGCTGCACATAAATGCTTTTTTCATTATGACTCCTTATTTTAACGTCGATTTTTCAAGGCCAGAATCAAAGCATATACGCAAAAACCAACTCCAGCCACACCAAGAATGATTGGTGGCCAATATACAGGGCCAACATACAATGGATTTTCTATAGCTTCGATCACTGCTAAAATAAACAATAAAACTCCATCAATAAGATAGAATATCGGGGATTTTGTTAACATCATCATACGTATTTGCTCCTTTCCATTTTCCTCTTTTGATCTAAAAATACTTTTACGAAATTCTGCATTCTCATTAAAGCTTTTCACCGTTAATATGTTATTCTCCCAATAATTGAGAAACTGCCTTGATCGTGTCAGCCACCTGTTTAGCACATACTGCTATTCCTTCATCGGTTAAATGGATGTTGTCGTCTTTTCGGATGTATTGGTCGATATCAGATGAAACCAGTTTATACAAATCATTAATGATAACGCCCTTTTCTTCCAGTAAAGGCACGATCAGATCATTATATTTTTCGATATCAGCATTCTTATTATGTTTATTCTGCTCAGTAACAGGTGTGGTTGTGGCAAAAATAACTTTATCATATTTGGATAGCAGAATATCAGCAATCCTCAGCATGTTTTCCACATATTCCCCTTTGGATGTGAACAACCCATCTCCAAACAGATTGCAGATATCCCATAACCCATTGTTCCAATGTACAATTTGGGTTCCGGCCATATCGTTGTCCCAGTCAAACAATCCTCTCAGCGTATATTTGGCAAACCTGCAGTTATCGTCCGGCTGGAAAACTTCAAAATCTTCACCTAAAAGAGCAGGCACTTCTAAACCATAACCAATCATACGAATGGAATCACCAAGCAATGTCACTTTGATCATGTTACTTTTTCTCCTTTTATAACCTAACTAAAACATTTAAGCTACTCTCATAATGCCATTTCACGCCAAAACTGTCAAGTCTTTACTTCCGATATAGCTGTTTCTTCCAAAACAAAAAACAGCAAATCAGTGGCTGTAAAACCACCAATTTGCTGTTCTTCTCATGTTTTTAAACTCATCCAAACGGATTCTCAGTCACATAACGAACACCGGCAGGCTGATTGTAAGCAATGTCAGTCAGGCCCAGCAACTTAAATACCTCAAACAAGGTCTTGCCGCAGTGTTCAAAGGCAACCGCACCGTGATGCGGGTAACGTTTCTGGATCAGCACATGACGATAGAAACGACCCATCTCCGGAATCGCAAACACACCGATACCACCAAAGGAGCGGGTAGCCACAGGCAGAACTTCGCCCTGCGCAATATAAGCACGAAGAACACCTTCGGAATCACACTGCAAACGATAGAAGGTAATCGGGCTGGCTGCAATGTCGCCTTCCAGAGTACCACGAGTGAAATCAGGTTCACCGCCATCTTCCAGCAGACGGTTCTGGATCAGCTGATACTTAACGGCACGATCCGCACACATCTTACAGGAAGGAGTATTACCACAGTGGAAGCCCATAAAGGTATCGGTCAGCTTATAATCAAACTTACCGGCGATATCCTCATCATACAGATACTTCGGAACGGAGTTATTAATATCCAGCAGGGTCACCGCATCCTGGGTAATGCAGCTGCCGATGTACTCAGAAACTGCACCATAAATATCCACCTCGCAGGCCACCGGAATACCACGAGCAGCCAAACGAGAATTCACATAACAAGGCTCAAAGCCGAACTGCTGCGGGAAGGCAGGCCAGCATTTATCCGCAAACACCACATAGTCGCGGGCACCCTTGTGCTCCTCAGCCCAATCCAGCAGAGTCAGCTCAAACTGAGCCATGCGAGGCAGCAGTTCCGGATACTGATTACCGGTACAGCCAAGTTCAGCCGCCATATCTTCACAAACCTCCGCAATGCGAGGATCGTTCTCGTGAGCCTTGTAGGCTACCAGCAGATCCAGTTCGGAGTTTTCCTCCACCTCAATGCCCAGCTCATACAAGCCCTTGATGGGAGCATTGCAGGCAAAAAAGTCCTGCGGCCGCGGGCCGAAAGTGATCACTTTAAGTCCCTTCACACCAATAATAGCGCGAGCGATGGGCAGGAAATCGCGGATCATAGCAGCACAATCGGCGGCTGTACCCACGGGATATTCGGGAATATAGGCCTGCAGATGACGCATGCCCAGGTTGTAAGAACAGTTCAGCATACCACAGAAGGCATCGCCACGGCCATTGATCAGATCGCCGTCACCTTCAGCGGCAGCAATGTACATGGTGGGACCATCAAATTTCTGACAGATCAAGGTCTCGGGAGTTTCCGGACCAAAGTTACCCAAAAATACTACCAACGCATTACAGCCGGCAGCCTTAACATCGGCTACTGCTTTCAAAGCATCCTTTTCGTTTTCTACAGTAACGGGGCAGTTGTACAAATCTTCACCATAGGCTGCCGCATTGTATGCGGATGCGATCGCATCACGGCGAGATGCAGACAAAGTAATCGGGAAGCAGTCACGGGATACCGCAATAATACCCAGTTTTACATTTGGAATATTGTTCATTTTCATTATCTCCATTCATTCAAGATCAAATCTAAGTAAATTATATCCAATCAAATCAAGTCAGCAATATCAATGTTTTCGCCAACCAGACCCACATAGGCACCTTCCGCAGCTTCGGAAGCATTCTTATGAGCCAGCAGCCATTTGTTGCAGGCCCACATCAGGCCATCTTCCCAGCTTCTGGGAGTGATGGCGGGCTTATCGGTATTGGTTCCTTTGGGCAGGGCAATCAGCACCTGGAAACCGGTTTCTGCATTGGTATGACAGGGTGCATAATGCAGAGAGGTTCCATATACTTCCACCATAGTACCGGCAGGTGCACGGAAGGCCTTTACTTTCGCAGTATCCAGCACACCATTTTCGATTTCATCCTGTTTCGCCAGCAGCAGAATAAAATCGCTGGTTCCCAGATTGAACTCAGAATCACGATGGTATTCCAGACAGTTCAGCTTGGTATTATGACCATTACACCAGCCCATCTGCACAGGCATACCGCCGTATAAATACTCCGAAACCTCAGTCGCTGCAGGCAGCTCCTGCAGGCCAGCTTCCTCGGGCACATAACCCACCCCTTCGGGTACGGGAGTTTTCTTCAGTTCTTCCAGAATTTCAGCAATGGTATCTTCCATTCCCTGTACTACCTGGCCGTAGGGCTTAAACTCGGGATCAAACACAGAATAAATTTTCATATTTTAATTCTCCTTTACCAGTTCTGCAAACAACTCTTTGCAGGCAGGATATATTTGTCTGAATTTTTGATATTTCTTTTCATACAAGGCCATCAGTTCCGGCTCCGGTTCCACAGTTTCAGATACAGCCACAAGCTTTTCAGCTGCCTCTTCCACCGACGCATAGGCACCGCAGGTCACCATGGCAAGCATAGCACCGCCCAGTCCGGGACCCTGTTCAGAAGCTACACACTCCAGCGGAATTCCCAGAACATTGGCCATGATCTTCTTCCAAAGCGGACTCTTGGCACCGCCGCCGCAGATGCGGCTCCGCTGAATATCAATGCCCAAACTCTTGGCTACTTCGAAAGAATCACGAATGGCAAAGGCAACCCCTTCCAGTACCGCCTGTACCAGATCTGCACGGCTGCTGCTCATGCTCATGCCAATAAAGGTTCCGCGGGCATCCACATCGTTAATGGGACTGCGTTCCCCCATCAAATAGGGCAGGAAGAACACATGATTGCGACCCAACTTCTCAGGCATAATCGCCGCTTGCTCTCCTTCATGATCATCGGTATGCAAAATCTCTTCCAGCAGCCACTTATTGCAGCTGGCCGCTGACAGCATACAGCCCATCAAATGCCAACCGCCGTCGGCATGGGCAAAGGCATGCAGCGCATTGTTCTCATCCACCGCAAACTGTTTAGAACTGATGAAGATCGTTCCGGAGGTTCCCAGTGAAATGTTGCATCCACCTTCTCCAATGGTTCCGGTGCCCACCGCAGCCGCTGCATTATCACCGGCACCTGCTGCCACTTTTACGCCCTCAGGCAGACCCAGCAGCTCAGCCACGCTCGGCAGTACAGTACCCACGCAGTCATAGCTTTCAAATAACTTCGGCATCTGCGTCTCAGACACGCCACAGATCTCCAGCATGTTCGAAGACCAGCACTTATTTGCTACATCCAGCAACAGCATGCCCGATGCATCGGAGTAATCACAGCAGTGTACTCCCGTCAGCAAATAATTAATATAATCCTTCGGCAGCATGATCTTCGCGATCCGCTCAAAGTTTTCGGGTTCGTTCTCGCGGATCCATAGAATTTTGGGAGCCGTAAAGCCGGCAAAAGCTATATTGGCGGTCCACTCCGTCAATTGATCCCGACCGATCTCTTCATTTAAATATACAACTTCCTTAGTGGTACGACCATCGTTCCACAAAATAGCCGGACGAATTACCTGATCCTGCTCATCCAGAATCACCAGACCATGCATCTGGCCACCGGCACCAATACCACGCACCTGCGCAGCATCCACACCGGCAAGCAGCTTCGGCAGACCCTGATACAAAGCCTTCGCCCAGTCCTCAGGATTTTGCTGACTCCAGCCTTCCTTGGGAAATTCCAAAGGATATTCTTCAGTAACAATATTGACAATGGTCCCCTCCGCATCCATCAGCAAAAGCTTCATAGCGGAGGTTCCCAAATCGATTCCAATATACAAATCCTGTTTCATCATTTTCCAGCAGCCTTAATACTGTTCGGATAGTCCGCATCGGCATATTCCAGCAGACTTCCTGTCTGTTTTTTATAATACTCGCTGCTCCATACCGGCTGATTGTACATCAAGGCATAGCCGTTAGCAGAACGCTTACCTGCTTTCCAATCCGCATCGTACTGTTCCAGACGACCGCCGATCAAGCTGGCCTGCCACTCTGCAATACGCAGATCGCTGCCCAGCACCTGATCAAAGGACAGAGTGCTTCCTGCGCCCAGCGGACGTCCGCAGTTATGAATGGAGAAGCACTGTTGGAACACGTCTTCACTTTCGCATACAATGGCACCGGCCAAGCCCACATCCAGCAGTTTGCCCTCGGCCATGTTAATAATTGAAAGATCTGCCAACTTAGCCACCGGCTCACCCTCTACCTCAGCACCAAAGGCATCGGACAGATTCAGAATAAATAACAAACCTTTCTCGCGGCACAGCTCGGCTACTGCTTTCACATGAGCGGTGTTACCTGCCTGCAGGCCCATGATGATCGCACGGGTGTACACAGTCAGCTTAGCCTCTGCGGTTTCCGCTGTTAGAGTCAGGGTTTCAGGATCGATGTCCGCGAACACCGGAGTGGCTCCTACCAATGCAGTGGTCATGGATTCCAGCGGATCGCCATAGGCCGCCATAATGATCTGGTCACCGTATCCAATGTTTTGTCCGCGCAGAGCAGCCTCCAAAGCCACCGATGCACTGAACAGAGTCAGGCCATATTGTACGCCGCAGTAAGATGCCAGAGCTTTACCGGCTTCCAGGGATTTCGGACCAATGGTGCCCCAGGCTCCATCCAAAATTTCAATTAACTGTTTCTGCTCCAGATTCATGCCTGCACGCCCCCTTTCAGTTCGTCCAAGTTGTTATATACTTTGATCAATCCATTTACAATATCGTCCATGTCGCTGCGATCGCCCAGCAACGTCTGGTGGATCAGCCAGCAGCCTTCGTGGCGGGCCTTGCGCTCGGTCACCGGACACTCCGGAGCCACATTGATGCGGCTACCGATGCATTTTTCTGCATAGGTACCATCCACGCATGGGAAGGTGTACAGCGGCATATAACCAGGTGTAAGCGGGATGCCCTCGGCATTCAGAGCCTTTAGGAAGGCATCGCGAGACACGCCCTGCAGCATCTCTTCCTTTAATGTAAGTACATATAAATGATAACTATTGCGAATGATTTTTTCATCTTTCTTTAAGGGCTCTACGAAATCCAGTTTAGCCAGCTGCTCATCCAGATAGGCTGCATTTTCCATACGGCGAGCGATCTGCTCCGGCAGCTTTTGAAGCTGGGTACGAAGCATGGAAGCCTGCCACTCAGACATGCCATCTGCACAGCCGATGGTGGTATAAGTTCCCTCGGGCCCCTTACCCATGTTCAGGATGCGGGTAATGTTCTCGTACAATTCATCATTGTTGGTCAGGATGATGCCGCCTTCACCGCTGGTCAGATTCTTCGAATTCTGACAGCTGATGGAATGGGCGATACCAAAGTCTGCCATTCCGCGACCGGCATACTCACTGCCCACAGCCTGGGCCGCATCACCAATCAGATGCAAACCATATTTTTCACAAAGAGCTTCAAATTTGTCCATTTCCGGCGGACGGCCACCGATATATACCGGCATGATTGCCTTAGTTCTGGGTGTGATCGCAGCCTCTGCCGCTTCCGGTGACAGATTATAGGTTTCAGGATCGATGTCCGCGAACACCGGAGTCACGCCAACGTAGATCAAAGAAGAAATAGATGCAATAAAGGTATAGGGCGGAACAATGACTTCGTCGCCGCGACCAATACCCAGACCCTGCATGATCAGTTCGATACTTACGGTACCGTTAGCACAGGTGATTACATGTTTTGCTTTGGTATAGGCGGCAAATTCTTCGCAGAACTTTTGATTTTGTTCTCCACCGTAACCCCATTTACCGCTTTCGTAGGTAGCCAGCAAACCTTTTTGATCTTCTTCGGTATATTGGGTCCATGGTGTAAAATCCTTTTCACGGAGTTTAGGACCTCCGTTAATTGCTAGATTTGGCATGTTCATGTCTCCTCGTTTCATAAAATTTATTGGTTGATCACGAAGCCTCGTGCTTCGTCGTATGAATATTCATAAATGTAACTGCACTGCCCGGTTTTTCCCACATGATTCTCTGAAATCAGGTAGGTACCATCACCTTTGGCCCACAGTCCGGTAGATCCATAAGGGAAGTTCCAGCCATATACACCGGATGCCTCGTGCAGTTTTCCGGCTTTGGCCAAAGTAAGTACTTCTCCCTCTTCATTCAGGCCCTGCAATGCCTGTTGCTTAGGAGCCACTGCAGCATCGATCGCATACAGGTCATAATTGGGATACTCCGGTTTGGAGCCGCGATACACCGCCATCAGGAAGCGATGGGTATAGGCATCGTACTCCAGATTCTGTACACCGTAGGTGGTGTTGCCGGTGAAAACAAAGAATTTTCGGGTGGGTTCAGACGGTCCGTTTCGGTGCATGGCCTCCTGACTCAGGGGCTGTTCATATTGCGCCCAATCGGCGATGTCATAGCAAAGCATCACCTGATAATCATTATCGGCACGGCTTTCATCACGGTACACGCCGTAGGTCACGAACAGATATTGTTTGCCGTCATCCGCGCCTGGCATTGGGCCAATCGTAGTACCATCGATACCGCTGCAGCCATATTTGTGAGCTACCACTTCGCCTGCTTTATTCAAGCCGTTTCCTTTGAAATCATCGTAGACTTCCTTTAAGAATACTGCCGTCATAACGCCGTCCTTTTCAGCATCCATGTCCATGCGATCGATTTTATCCACATCGAACATAACAATATAAAAGGCATCTTGGATCTCCTGTTCTTTGCCCAGAGCCTTTAAAATACCCCGACCAATCACATCATTTTTATATTCCAAAGATCCATATACACGGCCGTCTTCTTCATTAAAATCGATACAGCCCAGATGACCCGTCAAACCATTCACGCTGCCAATGATCTCCCCCTGCAGGGTGCTCTTGATCAGCATGGTGGTAAATGAATAGTAGATATAACCTTTTTTATGGTCCACAGCGATGCCCTGGATGTGGCAGTTGCCATGGGTGCCGGTAAAAATCGGATAGTTCATAGCCTTACACCTCACGTTGATAGTTGCATTCAGTATAGCACATTTTGCAGCCGCTTACAACAAAACACTTCTTTTTCTACGGATTGACTTTCGTTTTTTCCTAAGCTGTGATACAATAATAGCACTGGAATTCTTCGACGAAAGGAAAATTTATCATGGTTAAACACGTTATTTTATGGCAATTAAAGGATGAGCTGACTGAGGCTCAGAAGCAGGAAGTTAAGGAAGCTGCAAAGCAGCAACTGGAAGGTCTTTTAGGCAAGGTTCCGGGCCTTACACAGATCCAGATCAACATCAATGGACTGGCATCCTCCAATGTTGACATGATGCTGGACAGCACTTTAGAGAGCGAAGAAGCTCTGAAGGGCTACGCTGTTCATCCCGATCATGTACATGTGGCTAACACCTATGTACGCCCCTATACCAAGAGCCGCGCTTGCCTGGACTATGAAATCTAATCAACAAGATAAAAAAAATGGAGTATCCGTCTAATCACCGGATACTCCATTTTTTATGTTTATTGATTTGTATTTATTGATTTAAATCAATTCCTGCATTCTGTGCGTTGATGCTCTCATACACACAGGTAGGCGTGGTAAAGATGGCCATAGGCCACATGGGGTCGGGACCAAATTTAAAGCGTTCCACTGCACAAAACTCAGGGCCGTTTTTGTTACCGGTCTGGATGACCCAGTGGTAGCCATTCTTTTCGCCCACATAAACTGTGATGTGGTCAGCCGTGGTCTTGCCGGGCTGATAATAGTCATGAAATACCAAGATTGAGCCGATCGGAATCTCCTCGTGAGGCTCAAAAATAATGCCCTCACCGCCATCGTAGGCATCAAAACCAATGTTGGTGGTATAGCCATCCGCCAGCCACTGTTTAGCGGCTTCGTAGAAACTGTTGGCACTGGGAGTATGATCCGGCAATGTCAAACAGGATGTATCCACCCCGGCCACATTGGGAAGGTAGTTAAAGTATACGTAGGATGCAAAAGAAGCGCATACCAAGCCGCCCATCTCAAAATCTTCGATATCCGGCAGGCCTTCTTCCGTAGTTTCCAATCCGGTACTACCGCTTCCGTATGTAATGTCGGACAGCCAGCCTTTTCCAGCCTTTTCTGCTGACAGCACATAGGTCCACATCAATCCATCTTCACGATGCTTTTCCATGTTATATCCGGTATAGGTCAGGGCATCCAGATAGATATTATCTTCAATATCAAACTCTACAGGAGCGGTCAGATCGATATCAATTAGAGAGGAGTCTTCTATCACTTCACTGCTTTCCTCGATAACTTCGCTTTCCATCACATCAGAAGACTCTTCTATCACAGACTCTTCTGACACAGACTCATCCTCGATCATGGAACTTTCCATCTCGTCCGCAGAGCTGTCCACAATTCCCACCGAGCTTTCCTCGCTCACGCTCTCTTCGCTCACGTTTTCTTCAAGTTTCTCATTGCTTGCTTGAACATGTTCTTCGTTTTTCTTGGATTCCAGATATTTGACTGTGCAGATTGAAGTTGCGAACAACAATATGCCAATAATAGCAAAAATCAAACTTCCTTTATGTTTCATGAAAATCTCCAATTATGTTTCAGAGTCTTTAAATACTCTTTTGATTGCCTCCAAATAGCCGTATCCGTACAGGTCATCCGGCTCCAGATAGCTGGTTTCGGTCCATTCATTCCAGCTGTTGATGGTGATCAGGTTCACACCCGTTGCATCCGCAAAAACCTTTGCTTCACGCAGGGCCTTTTCAAACTCCTCTGGGGTATTATTTTTCACCACTCCGGGACGAAATTCCATAAAACGAGGGTTATTATCCCAGCCAATGGACACATGGGGATAATAAGGAATATGAAACTCTTCCTTGATCTTGGTCCATTCTTTTTTCACATCCGGTATGATCTCGGCGTAGTCCCGATCGATATCGGCAAAGTGAACGAACTGATAATGAGTTAAGGATTCAAAGCCCATTTTTTCGGTAAGAGCCGCGTTGGTCTCCATGATCTCACCGTCCACGCCGGTAATGTTTTCGCTTTGTCCGTTCCAGCGAACAAATTGAAAATGCACACCGGAAAGACCGGCAGCTTTCGCTTGCTCATCGAGCCACTGCATGGCATCCATGGCTTCTTCCACTCCGCCCAGACCATTGACAAAGTTATTCATCTCGTAAATGCTGACCACAGGCTTGCCATCGATTTTGTAGTAGTTTTCTTTTACAAAATACTGCTCGATCCAACGTCTGCCAATGATCTCGAACTGTTTGCGCCCAACGGCGCCCTTCCATATGGTAGTGTCCAGCTTGCCTGCATTGCGCTTATCCCAGGTGTAGTTGGCATCATGATTGGCCCACATGATATAGAACTTCATTTGATCGTTGTTGGGTGCCTTCAGAAAACCGTCGTTGAGGCAGTTTTCCAGGAATGGCCGCTCGTCATACCAATACCAGTCGTAGATAAACACATTAACGCCGTGGGAAAGGGCTGCGTTGATCTGCATGCTCATCACATTAGGATCCGCTTCGTTGACATAACCCCACAGAGGTTTGCGGTTCCAGTTGTAACCGCAGGGTTTGGGCTGCATGTTTTTTACAGTTTGCCATTCGCCCAGCCCCTCTTCCCAGAACAGGCGGGTGCGGGGCTCATCGCCGGTGTAAGCAGGCCAAATATAGGCGGCAATATCATACTTTTTCATATGTAAAACTTCCTTTTTTCTAAGTCTTATTACGGTTGCAGGTCGATCCACATGGCAGGCCGCACACCATCGGTAAAACGCTGTACATATTCACCTATGTAATAAATGTGTCCGTTGCTTCCCACATTCGCCGCACAGTCCTGTTGGATACCGGGGGTTCGCAGCCAGGTCCAGCAATGTCCGTTTTCAGTGTGAAGCTGTATCCCCTGGGCTGCAGCATAGGGCGTGGCGACACCAATTCGATCTGCATCGGATTTAAAATATTTTTCGGACTCCTTACCGCTGAGCAGAAAGATCTGATCTTCTGTGGGATTACCGGGCTCTGCTTGTACACTATACTCCGGATTTTTGTCAGCTGGAACCGTTACCGTTGGGATCATGCCTTGTTCTTCACCACCAAAAGCTTCTTCCATAAAATTCTGATTCAGCCACTTTCTAAGAGAGCAGCCTTCCCAGGTGATGGGCAAACCGCCCCAATCATAGGGCTGGCAATCCAGTACATATTCACTGATCACAAAGATTTGGGTTCCCTTTTTATCGAGGATCCGCCATTCGATTTCTTCTTTACCATTGGACAGATCGTTGTCCTGCTCATAGGAACCAAACATATAACTGTCGCCAATCGTCAGTTCTTCGATCTCGTTCCATTTTTCTTCTCCGCAGATCGCGATTCCGCATTCCTCAGCTTTTTTCTCACTGTTCAGAAAACCATCAATCGATTCAAACAGTACCAGTGCTTCCTTATATTCACCATCTTTCATGTGTGCCTTGGCATCAAAATATTGAATACCGGGCTGTACTACAAAATGATACAGACACCCAACGACACCCACTGCAATCAGCAGCAACATTACTTTTACCCATCCTCTAAGATCTTTCATTTTACATTCTTACCTTTTCTTTATATTGATTTTTCTTGTATTAAAACTTCCTCTTTTGTTGACGCAAATTACTCCCATTATATCACAACTACCAGTCTGTAACAAGCCGAAACACACAGGTCCTGCCCTTTATTTTTCTCTTTTCCCTTACATCTTGACAGATTCAGAGCCTCTCGCTACAATCAAAGAAAAACCTATGGGAGGCATCTCTATGGAAACTTTAAAATTCAATCTTGACCAAACCGGCGCTTCATTTAAAATTCTCAATGCCACCAACGGCGGTCCTTGGCACAAGCGCCACGCCACCGATCAATACCGCAGTAATTTTGAAGCTTACAAAGCCGCGCGGATCCCCTATTCCCGTAATCATGATTCTGCCATGCATGGTGTATATGGTGGACCTTACAGCCACGACATTACCTGCATCTTCCCGAATTTTGATGCGGATCCGGAAGATCCTGCTTCCTACGATTTTGCCTGTACCGATGAGGCCATCCTGGTATGCCTGGATGCCGGTACCGAGACCTTCTTCCGTTTAGGCCAGACCATTGAACATCAGATCAAAAAACACGGCACGATTCCTCCCAAAGATTTCAAAAAATGGGCGGTGATCTGCGAGCATATCATTCGTCACTATACTGAAGGCTGGGCCGATGGCTATCAGCTGAATATGAAGTATTGGGAAATCTGGAACGAACCGGATCTGGATAACGATGACTCACCCAACAAACGCTGTTGGGGCGGCACAAAAGCTCAGTTCTTTGACTTTTATGAAATCGCCGCCAAACATTTAAAGGGCTGCTTTCCTCATTTGAAGATCGGCGGTCCGGCTCTAGCCTTTAACACCGGCTGGGCTGAGGACTTTCTTCGCACCATGCAGGAGCGCAATGTGCCCATCAACTTTTTCTCCTGGCATATTTACTGTACCGATCCGGCTCCTATGACGAAAAAAGCTGCTGAAATCAAAGCTTTACTGAATCGCTACGGCTATGCCAGCGCTGAAACCATTTTGAACGAATGGAACTATGTAAAAGGCTGGACCGATGAATTCAAATATACCATACAGTCCATCCACGGCATGAAGGGCGCTGCCTTTGTGATGGCCTGTATTTGCGAAGCTCAGCGCAGTACTGACATTGACATGCTCATGTATTACGATACCCGCCCCTCCGTATTCTGTGGCGCCTTCGATTATTATACCTATGATCCCTTAAAGGGTTACTATCCGCTCTATTGGTATGGTAAGTTCTACGATATGGCTAAGGCCATCCAGCCAGAAAATCGCCTTGCAAACATCTACTCCCTCTGCGGCACGGATGCAGAAGGAAAGGTCATGGCGATCCTCACCCATTACAGCGACGATGACAACGCTGATGCCAAATCCGTTGCCCTCGACTTCGGCCGCAATGGCTGCTACGAGGTGTATCTGCTGGATGAAACCCACGACGGCGAGTTGATCCAAACCACCGACCAACTAGAATTCTGCATGACCAACCAAAGTGTGCTTTTGGTTAAAGAAATTTGAGGACGCCTCTATGAAAAATAATGTATTTTCCCCGGACCACCCCACCGCCAAGGAACTGGTGATCACCCCCGGTGCACCCATTACCGAAGTCGCCAAACGAATTTCAGCCATTGTCAGCGAAGAAGCTCTCCAAAAAGGAGATGCTTTTGCCAACGAGATCACCAATCGCTTTGTTTCCGACTTTGAAAAACCCGGCGATAAAATGGCTCACGTATCCACCTTTCTCACCGTTGGAGATACCATTTATATGACCTATTATGCCAACACCAAGGAACCCTCGGAGGATCCTAAAAACCAAACCGCACGGCTGGTATATGCGCCTTTGGATGATATAGACAACAAGACCTTCATTGATCTTCAAACCACCGGCGACAAAGTAGGTGATAAAATCATCGACATGGTTTACGACACCATACTGATGCAAAAGGATGAAGATACTATTTTTGTTATGTGGACCGCCCGTACCGAGGAAAATTATTATCGTTTCTATTGTCCCTTTACACTGTCCACTAAAACTCTGGGTGAGATCGGTGTGAACCGCTTTAAAGTGGGCAGCACTGTCAACGACTTTTCCATCAGTGGCATTCAAAACGCTCTGGCAGCCAACGATCTTCCCTGCAAAAAAATGTATTCCGATATTGGCATCATGCAAAAGCTCTCCTCCCGCATGGAGAACGGGATCCGCTATTACTATTCCGGCACCTACAGCGGCGACTTCACCTGCATCATTAAAAGCAAGGATCTGATCACCTGGGAATACGTAGCTCAACCGGATTTCATCAACGATTCCAAGTGGGAGAACGCCACTTATGTACTGAGCGATAAGGTATATTACTTTGTTCGTCAGCAAAACGAAAATCCCTGCGGGTTTCTAACTGCCTACGATCTGATCACCAGAACCTGGGATCTGCCAGTGGAAGTAGACGACTGCCAATCTCGCGGCGATTTCATTTGGTATAATGATCATTTGTACCTATTCCATGCCCCCATCGCCAGAGAACATATCGGTATTCTGCAAATTGACACCGATAATCTGGCAAACAGTCAGGTCGTTCTGCAGGCCAAGATGCACTCCAGCTGCTTCTACCCCTTCATTCAATATTATAACGGCAGCGAACTGGCCATGTCCTATACCGTTGCCCGCAGGCATATCCGCCTGGCCCGCTTCACACTTAGCAAGTATCTTTCATAACTATTTGAGGGTACCGCGAATCAAAACTTTCGCGATACCCTCTTTTTTATTATTTTAATTTGAGCCATTACATAGCAAAAGAACCTACGGCCTCGATCATTTCACCGTTGATCTTAACCTTAAAGGCTTTACCTTCTTTTCCTGTCACCTTGCAGTGTACCACTGTACCCTCCTGCCACTGAGCGGAAACCCTAAAGCCTCCTCGGGCCATCAAGCCTTCAAAACTGCCTGCTTTCCAGGCATCCGGCAAAGCCGGAAGAAGCTCGATGCAGCCATCGTGGCTCTGCAGCAGCATTTCGGTAACGCCGGCAGTGCCGCCGAAGTTGCCATCGATCTGGAAGGGCGGATGGTTATCAAACATGTTGGGCAGTGTACTCTTCTTCAGCAGCGCAAGAATATTCTCATACGCTGCATTACCATCGGCCAAGCGGGCAAAGAAGTTGATGATCCAGGCTCTGGACCAACCGGTATGACCACCACCGCTGGCTAAGCGCCGCTGAATGGTAACTTTGGCCGCGTCAAACAGCTCCGGTGTGGACTGGCGGATCTCCGCTGCCGGGTATAGGCCATACAGATGAGAGATATGGCGATGTCCGGGCTCTGCTTCCTCAAACTCCTCAGGCCACTCCATGACTTGCCCATACTTGCCGATGCGCAGTGGCATAAGGGCGTCTCGTGTATCCTTCAATTTTTGCATAAAGGCCGGATCTTCGCCTGCCACGCAGGCCGCTTCAATATTAAATTCTAACAATTCACGAATAATGCTGGTATCCATGGTGGGGCCGGCGCATACATTCACACGGCTTCCATCTTCGGGACTCAGGAAGGAGTTTTCCGGCGAGCTTGCCGGAATCGTTACCAGATAGCCGTTGCGAGGATCGCGAGTCAAATAGGCACAGAAGAACTCGGAGGCACCACGAATGATAGGATAAAACTCTTTAATGATGGCATCATCGCCGCTGTAAAGCCAGCGTTCCTTCACATGACGCAGGCACCAAGCCCCCGCTGCGGCAAAGGCACCGTATACCGGATGCCCACCCAAAGAGGTATAGCCCCAGGGATTGGTGGTGAAATGGGTCACCCAGCCCGGGCAGTGATAGGTTACCTGTGCAGTCTTCTCTCCGGCCTTGGCAATCATTTTGATCAGGTCGAAAAAGGGATCGATCAGCTCCGGCAGGTTGCACACCTCCGCAAACCAATAGTTCATCTGGATATTGATGTTGATATGATAATCGGCGCTCCAGGGAGCCAGGTAATCTTTACACCAGATGCCCTGCAAGTTGGCGGGCAATTTTCCGCGGGAGGAGCCCAGCAGCAGATAGCGACCGAAGTTGAAGTATAGTTCCACCAAACCCAGATCATTTTCGGGATTTACGATACGCTCGTTGGTGGGAACTTCTGCTTTTGATCCGGACTCTGGGAAGCTGATAGCCGCACGACCTAACATTTCAGAAAAATATTTTTCCGTATCGACGCGCAGGGCATCGTATCCAGCTGCCATGGCAAGGTCCAGAGTTTCCGCACAAACTTTCACCGGATCAGCCTTCGTCTTATAATTTGTGGCAGCGGTTATATAAATATAGGTAGCCTCTTCGGCGACTTTCTTTCGAATCAACACCGCGAACTTCGTAGGCAAATAACCCTCTGCCTTGATCTCATTTTCATCCTGCAAAATGGTGGCGTTCTTTCTTTCATAACGCAGCTTCACAGGCTCGGTTGCTCCACTAATACGGATCACCGCAGTGTTATAAGTGGGCGATACGAAGTATTCCCGCTGACAGCTGCCGCAGGATACAAAGGCCGCGCCCTTATCCAGCAGCAGTTCACGGCAATAGCCCTGCATCTCGTTCTGTCCATCGGTCTGCCCCAAACTGAGGTATAACTCACCCGCAGTCTGATAGGATCCAAAGGCACCTTCCGCATCGGCATCTCCCTTGCCGCGGCAGATCATATACCGATTACATAACTTTTGCGCTTCCGCATATTTTCCATTGAATATCAGCTGACGCATCTCATCAATATGTTCAAAGGTTTCGGGACTGTCGTACCCATCAAATTCCCAGCCTGTCCAGAAGGTCTCTTCGTTCAGCTGCACCTGCTCCTCGGCTATGCCGCCAAACACCATCATACCCAGCTTACCATTGCCCAAGGGCAAAGCTTCATTCCACTCCTTTGCAGGAGCTGTATACCAAATTCTGTTTTCTTTCAACAAATTCACGACCTTTCTTCTATGTTATTGCAGTTGTCGTGCCTGCAGAGCCTCGGCAACTCGTTCTAATGTCTTTTTCAACTCAGCCTTAGGCACTGCCAGCGAGTACCGCACGCAGGTATTCCTTCCAAAATACTCTTCACCGCCGTCGCCCACAAACAGGCCTTCCTCCCGAAGCACCCGGTCCAGCTCAGACCAGATATCTTCATAGGCGCTGTAATCCACCCATGCCACAAAGGTCCCCTGCGGACG
The DNA here is from genome assembly GCA_045631245.1 of Bianqueaceae bacterium. Taxonomy (GTDB): domain Bacteria; phylum Bacillota; class Clostridia; order Lachnospirales; family Bianqueaceae; genus CALWPV01. Next base: position 15,788 of record JAZQUJ010000021.1, on the reverse strand, counting down.
AACCATCCGTGCCTGCGGTAAATTTTCCTTCATGAAATGTTCTAACATTAGAACATTTTCCCACACATACTGCCGCAGTGCCAGCACCCAATCTATACCCTCTTCGCTGTATGCCTCCATCATGCCTGCATACACCATGGGATCCACGCTGCCGAAATGATCGGCATTGCGCTGTTCGATATAAGCTTCACGTAACGCTGCATTTTCGATGACCAGGTTGGCATGGTTCACGCCGGTCAAGCTAAATACTTTGCCCATGGAAGTGCACGTAATAGCAAACGCATCCGATCCTGCCACCTGAGCGTAAGGAATCGCTTTGTTGCCCTCAAACACCACCTCAGCAAAAATCTCATCGGAAAATACAGCCATATCGTATTGCTTGGATAATTCTGCAATCTGCGTCAGCTCCTCTCGGCTGTATACATGACCAGTGGGATTGTTGGGATTGCAGATCACCAACAATTTATTTTCCGGCTTTGCAAAAGCCGCCGCCAAGGCGGCAAAATCGACGCTATATCTTCCCTTGTCCTCGATGAACGGGATCGTCACAGTGCCCCGTTTTAGCCGAGTGGCCGCCTGGTTGTAGCGGCTGTAATTGGGAGACAGAACTATAATGCTGTCCCCGGGATCGGTAAATAAGCGAATGGCGGTTGCCAACGAGAAGATCGTTCCTTGGGTGGGTACGATCCAGTCCGGCTGAACTTCATAGCCACGAAGTTCTTTCATCCACCATTTTACTGCATTTCGATAATCATCCCCCACCAAAGTAAAGCCAAAGAGTCCCTTTTCAGCCACCTGTTTTACCCCACGGCTAAAGGCCGGACAAGTGGGAAATTCAAACTCAGCCCCAGCGTAGCCCAGCATATTTTGCTCTTTGATATAGTCCGGGGTGAAGTAATCTTTCAGCCACTCAATCGATCCGGTACGGTCGACCCGAGTGTTAAATGTATTTTTCATTTTGTACTCATTCCAAGAATTCCATAAATTTTAGTTCGTTGCTTATATTATACACGATTCTTCCGATTCGTCCAGAAAGAGTTACAGCGAATATGTCGTCAATTTGTTTTTATTCTGGTTAACATGCCACATCTTGCTCAACCGATATCCAGCCACATGACCGGGCGAACTCCATTTTCGACAACACAATACATTTCACCAATTTCTCCATTCTCTTTCACTTGTTTTGAATACTTCGGACTTACACCCTCTGTACGAAGAGACCATGTTCCATATCCATCTAATTTTATAACCTTTTCATCTACATAAGCTGTCATCTCAGCCTTTCGCAAATCATCATTTGACAAGTATTGATCAACTTCTTCTATGGATGGAATATACAAATAATCCCACGACTCTTCATCGAAGTCATCATCTTTCCAACTAATTGTTTCATTGTAGGTTTGCAGAATGAGTGCTTTTTCATCATTTGAAAAGCTATTTACATACATTTCTTCTTCCAACCAGGCTCTATGCTGGTTTCGATCTAATCTCCAAGTAAAAAGATTCTCCGGTTCCCAATCCCACTCATCGTTAAACGCGCACCAACTATCCCACTTTGCAAATGTTAAGAATCCCAAGATCTGTTTACTAATTACAAAAGCTTTTCCCTCGCTTTTCTCCAACACGATCCATTCAATAGGTTCCGTCCCATTATCCAAATTATTATCCTGCTCAACTTTACCCATTTGGAAAGTTCCACCTATTTCCGTATTTCGAATTTCTTCCTTTAAGGCAAGTATCTCATCTGATTCTGTTGTATTTTGAGTTTTTTCTTCTACTACTTCCACGCTATCTTCTTCCTTTTTAGAATCTTCTTGTTGGATCACGTTCTTTTCTTCACTTACATGGAAGAATTTCTGCATTTCAGCATAGCACATTGTGTGGTCGATTTTTCCGCTCTCTCGAGCCAAAGTCTGGTAATCATGATAACTGGCACTAATTTCATTTCCTTTTTCCAAACTGTAATTTGCATACAAACCGACCATTCCGGTAATGACACTGTGGATTTCTTCTACTTCTTCTTCGTTTAGTTTTTGTTGATCCAGTTGATAATATATCTGACCGGTCGCATCACGGATGCTCAGCTGTTGTTCCAGATTATTAAAATAATCCAACGACGCTAAAGATTGTTCGATATTGACAGAGCTATATATCTCCGAACCTAGACCGGAAGGCTGCGTCATCAAGGTTACAGGCATATCCATCATCATACGGATCACTTCATAAGCCTGTTGTTTTCTAGCTGAATTTTTACCTATGAACGCGTAATCTCTCACATTACCAAGATATTCTTCGCCGTTATCGATGGTGGGAACCCAGAACAACTTCACATCATCCTGATCCATTACGGCAACACTCTTGGCATAAATCGCCGCTACTTGCGGTGCTCCTCTCAAAAATGTACCAAAATACCCATCCGGACACAATTCAGGGTCCAGCGCAGGTTCACTATGTCTTTGATTTGCATGTTCGCTGAAATCCCCAAAAGCTTCCCTTGCTACCTCATAATTCGTATCATTCAGCACTGAAAATTCAAAAAGCACTTTGAACATTGCCTCGTCCATCTCAAATTTCCCATCAATTTTAGGTGCAACTTCTGTCAAATTATTGGAAAATGCAAGTGGATACAGCCAACAGAACTTCTCTTCGTACTTCTCTTTCTTGATTTCAGCCAGCATCGCCTCAAACAATTCCCGACCGGTATAATCCTCCGGCAAGCCTTCCAGTTCAGAACCCACCAATTGGGATTCTTTTACGATTAAACATTTTTTAAACCAAGATAACGGCAGACCCAGCATAGCCTCACCATTATCAAATACTTCAAAGGTACCACCCACATAGTTGGATACATCTAAAGTCTCATCGGCTGCACAATATTCTCTAATATCTTCAACCTGACCGTTTTCATATTCAGTTTCAATATCCCAATACCCGGGGTCACTGAGCAGGACAATATCCGGATCGCCCCATTTTTCGGCCCAATATGCAATATCCAAATCTTGTCCCTCAAAATTGGGGTATATCGGGCACCGTTCCAATTCAATTTCAGGATACAGAGCCGCAAAATTGGTCAAAAGACCGGCATCCCTATCCATATAGAAAATACGGATCGGCTCATCAAAATCAACCTCCATTTGCGCAACATCCTCTTCTCCGTCCAAGCTGTCCGTTTCAAGGGCGTCTGCTTCAAAAGAATCTTCTTCTCGTCTTTCATTCACAGAACATGCACAAAGTAGAATCACAAAAGTCAACAAAAGAGTTACAAACATGTGGTGGAAGAATTTTTTCATTGAATTCAGCCTCCCTTTCTTTTTTTCTTTCATTATACACTATATATGAATAAAATACAACATCTATGTATATTTATTCATGCCAAAAACTCATATTTTTTGCGGTACAATCCACTTAAAAGCCAAAGGGCTGTTGCTCCATAGATCTTGCATCTATGGGCAGCAGCCCTTATATATTCACTGTCACATTCAAATTTTTCACCAGTATCGCAGGTGCAGCCACCTGATAGGTGTAATGCATCAGCAGCGGCATATAACTTAACCGATCACCTACCGCTTCCACATCCATCAATAGATCCCCCATGGATCCATTCATAGTCAGGCCGCGGACCACACCCTTGCGTACACCGCCCTCCACCAGCACCGCACTGCAAGGAAAACTGAACTGTCCCGAAGCGGAATTCACCGCATGGAACTGGTCGAAGGCATCAAACACATATAAGCCATCGCCCAGCTTCGCCAGCATCTCCTCATCGGAAACAGTACCGGGGCACATCACAAAGTTTTTCGGCGTAATGGTTACATCGGTGCCGACCACCAAACCGGCAGTCCGACCCGCATTGCCGGTGGGATCCATGCCCATCTTCTGCGCTGTTTCCAAGTTATGCAAAAGCCCACTGAACACACCGTCCTTGATCAGATCGACAACAACACCATCTGTACCTTCGCAGTCAAAGGGAGCTTCGTATCCAATTCCCGGCAAAGCCGGAACATCCTGAATGTTCACCTTCTCCGACGCAATCTGCTGCAAGAACCGGCCTGCAAAAGCCCCGGCCCCACCTGCATAGGATCGACCACTGAACAACATCCAGCCGGTGATCCAAAACATATTCATCACATAATTGCTTAAAATCGCTCGATAGTTTCCTGAAGGAATCTTGATCTCAGGCAAATCATTTTTAGCCATCTCTGCTATGTCCGCTGCCATGTTTTGAAACTGCATCAATTCCGGTGCTGTGGCCGTAGCCACATATTCTCTTCCGTCCACATAGGCGTTTAACTCGAAGTGGCTGCGGCTGTAATACCGGCTCAACCCCTTTTGATTGGACACAAACTGACTATGCACAGTATTTTTGATGGCAAACGTCTTTTTCTCACCGGGCAGTTCAACCTCGGCACGATCTACGATCTGTTTCAAGGTTTCCACATCGGCCAGAGGCTTTCTTTCCTCCACCGAGCACACATTCTCATTACCTGGCACCACTCCGCCTTTAGCAGCACCGTTATTTTCCAATACACTTCCGTTTTCCGCCGCCTGATGCAGCAGTGCCGCCGGATCCTCGGAAAGGCATTGGCTCACCGCATACCCTGTGGCTGTTTCTCCCGCTCGGGCATACAGCACTGTCTGATGATCGGTACCACCGCTGATCCTCTTTCCTTCCTCATAGAACAATGAAAGATGCTCCTTGGTTTCCCCGTTCACTTCCCACAGTCCCGGTTTTCCCTGGATCTGCTTCATATAGGCATCGTATTTCTGTTTGATCTCCATCAGCCTTCACCTCCCACCGTCATTTCCGATATTCGTACCTGCGGTTGGAAGGAGGTAGTAGGCACCAATCCTGAACCGGCACCGCAAAAGCCACCGTATTCCGCCTGCAATTTAGAACCCACACGATCGATCTTTTTGATCACATCGATTCCTCGCCCGGTGATCATACAGTTTTTCACCGGTCGATCGATCTGACCGTTTTTGATCAAATAGGCTTCGGTACACAGCAGCGAAAAAATCGAGCCACCGCTACCGCCGCCCAGTCGTTTCACATACAAGCCCTCCGCCAAAGAACGGATCATTTCATCCTCATCATCGCTGCCGGGTGCTAAATAGGTATTGCTCATACGAGATGTGGGCGCAAAGGTATAGTCCTGTCTGCGTCCGCAGCCATTGCTTCGCATTCCGATCTTTTTGCCCTGCAGATGATCACATAAATAGGTTTTCAACACTCCCTTTTCAATCATCACATTTCGCTGTCGTTGATGTCCTTCATCATCGATCATGGAAGAACCATATAATCCCGGCAGGGTACCATCGTCAATCAATGTCACCTTCGGACCGGCAACGGTTTCTCCGATCAATCCAATAAAATCACCGTTTCCATCAGCGATCGCAGCCGCCTCCAGACTATGTCCGCAGCTTTCGTGCCACAAAGTGCCGCAGCTGCCGGCAGCCATCACCACCGGCATTCTGCAGGATCGCAGGGTTTCTCCATTCATGCAGGTATAGGTAGATCGCAGTTTCTCCCGCAGATACGTTTCCAGTTCATCGTTGTTCCAGCCTTCCAGACCGCCGCACTTTACCACATCGGCCCACTCATAGGAACTGCCCTTCTCATTACCTACCGTATAATAGGCCCGTGCCCGTGTATTGACCCTTCGATCAGAGGCCAATACACCTTCACTGTTAGCTACCCAGATCCTTTGGTCCATGTCACTGTATACCACATTCTGAGCCAGCAGCGGTACTCCGGCACTTTCCAGCGCTCCGCTGGCCCGTCTGGCAATTTCTATCTTTTCCTTCAGCTGCGCCATTGAAGGCTCCTTGCCCACCGGATTGGGATCGGCGATCCTATGAGCCAAAGTCAGAACTTTAGCCTCCGTTCCCGTTGCAGCTTTGCTGCTCAACAAGCTAAGGGCTTCATCGGCCAGTGATTTTAGACCTTTTAATGTCACATCGTTGGTATAAGTATAAATGGCTTCGGTACCATTGATCAGCCGCAGACCCGCTCCGTAGATATGCACATTTTTCACAGCCTGCACATTGCCATCGCTGTAGCGCACCTCCTGATCGGCCCGATCTTCCAGAAACAGTTCACTGAACTCTGTGCCCTTTGACGCAGTATAGTCGATGACCTGCTGCATTTCATTTTGTGATAACATCACTTTCTCCTTATCTATTTTCACCTATGGATCACATACCGCTCTCAATGGCCTGGGCCGTATCCTGAGCAATTTGAGCCCAATCAGCACCGTCCATTTCCACATAGGGCCACACATACGCTTCGATGGCACCTACGATATTTTGATCGACAATATAAGCAGAGCGGTTATTTTCGATCATATCCCGTAAAATCTTCACCTGATTTTCTGTCAAAGGTTCCCGTTTGATGTGGGCACCCAGAACGTTAAAATTACCTTTATCCAACACGGCAAAGGAATCCACCAAAGCCAGTGCCTCCTTTTGATTCGGTGAACTCATCTGCACAAAGGTATCTCCTACGTTGAGAGTTTCCCACTTATCCTTAGGCACATTCATCATGGCGGTCAGTACCTGATAGGCCGCTTCCTGCTGATCAGAGCTCGCGCTCACCATGCCCATCACGTTGATGTTTACCGCATAGCCGCCCTCCGCCAACGCATAGGGCAGGATCGTCATTTCCTCTTCTAAAAGCTGATGACTGGCGCTGCCCATGTAACGGGTCATGTAGGGTGCATTTCGGTCACTCAGCACAGCTGTACAATAGCTTTCCACCGAAAGGAAATCCTCGCCATTCAGATCCACACTGCCGCCATATAACAGATTCGCATCGTTGATCAATACCTTCATGTATTCCATAGTTAAGGCAAACATTTCTTCGTTAATAAGCACTTCACTGTTCTCGCGATCTACGTGCATAGCTCCCGTGAGCTCCAAAATTTCATAGATCCAGGCACCCATTCCACTCAAGTCATAATAAAAAGGAATATGAGTAAAATAAGTGTCGCCATAATGCGCCTGTGCATCTCGAATCAATTCCTCCAGAAGCTGTTCTCCGGTAAAACTGCCGCCCAAGGCGGAAAGAGTTCCCGTTTTCAGTTCTGATTCGTTGATCATCAAGTACTGATTCGCCACTGAGAGGGGTAAAATATACTGTTCTCCGCCGTAGGTACCCGCTTCCAGTACACCGCTCAAGTAACTCGTTCTATCAAAATTCGTGTCGTTTTCCATAAAAACATTCAGGCCCGCAATGTTTCCGTCGCGCACCCATGCAAAGGGATCCAAAGCAGAACCACTGCCCATTTTGTCCAGCATAATGATATCCGGATATTCCTCTGCCAATGCAGTTTCCAGCTCCTGGGTAGTATTAAACGCAGTTGCTTCTATTTTGAATGCACCTTTTTGAGTACGATACCAGCCTAAAAGCATGGGAACCCCCTGATGATACTGATTCTCTATATAATATAACGTCAGCGGTTCATCGACTTGAACTTCTGCGCCGACTTCTTCTTTTCCGGTTTCCCCTTTCGATCGATCTCGGGTTTTATGACAGCCCAACAGGCCTATTGCTACACACAGACACATCAATAATATGATCAGTTTTTTCATTGATCGCTTTCCTCCTGTTCAGCCGTATTTTGAATCTTTCGTAATTGCGTATCCAATTCTTCTATTTTATCTTTCGGATAGCCCACGAAATTCAGCATGGTTCGCATGGACATGCCGCCCACTGCCTCCAGATTAATTCCCTTGGGTGCATATGCAAGCAACGTTTCCATAATCTCTTTGGCCTGCGGATTGCTGAGCAAACAGCCAAAAGTACAATCTGCCGACAAATATAAATCATAATCATGAGTCGTATAACAGTTGCAATTGGGCTCGGTTAGACCGCCCCGGGAAAAATCACCGAATATGTCACGCAGAAATCCAATGCTATCTTCCACCCAGTTTCCTGCCCGATCACAAAGACCCTTTTGACCCGCCTGCACCGAGCTGTCCCCTGTGGAAAATCCATGAGGACCATAGGCGTAAATATGACTTTCAAAGGTAATCTGTGCCTTCGCCAAAGCACTCATAAAATCAATGGAATTTCGAATCGGCACCAGACTATCGGAACAGGTAGAAAACACGAAGCACGGACAGGTATGTCGGTCAACATATTTTGTGGTGTCCGGAGCTGTTATATTGCAGCCTTTCACATCTGCTCCCGCCACTGCATATCCTAAAATTGCTGCATTGGGGCGCTTCTTCGCCATGGTAGCTGCCGCTGCTGCCAAATGGCCTCCCGCTGAAAACCCGATCACTGCTACCTTGTCGGTATACACGTTCCAATCTTCTCGGTTTCGGATCAGCTCCAATGCCTGTTCCACATCTTGAAGCGGATTCGGCCAGGTTTGATGCTTTGCCACGCTGTAATTTAAAATAAAAGCCTGATAGCCCGCCTTTAAATAAGCAAAAGCCACAGGGTCCGCCTCTCGGTCAGAACAATATTGATAGGCTCCTCCGGGCAAAATCAATACTGCCGGTCTTTTTACTATATGATCAAACTTTCCACCCACCGGAAGAGTGTAAGCAGTCAAATATACATTCCGTTCTTGATTCAAATGGATGATTTCCTGTTTCATGGTTATATGCCTCCATGGTCGATAATGATTTTAGTATACCCCAGACTTCTTGCAAACGCAATGAAACTTTTCAACTGTGCCATATTTTGACGCAAAAAAGGACTGCCCTCGCAGTCCTTTTTCAAATATATACAGTACAACTTTTTCGGGTAGCACACCATTAAAACTGGAACACAATACCTGCCACTGCTGAAATCGCAATGTAAATGATGGGGTGCTTTTTAAATTTCACTAATCCAAAGTATACAACCACCGCCAGTACAATGGCCTTCCAGTTGATCACAGCCAACAGACTGTTAACACTGAATCCGGTCCAAGCTTCCAGATTCAAAAATGCAAGTTCCGCAACACTCAGTCCCGCAGCTACGATCAAACCAGTGGAAGCCGGTCTAAGACCTTTAAAAACACCTTGCACAACCGGTGAACTTTTAAACTGCTCCAGAACTTTAGAAATAATAATAATGATAATCAGCGAAGGCGCGATCAAAGCCAGCGTTGCAAGAATACCACCCAGCACACCTTCCGTAAGAAATCCAACGTAGGTCGCCATGTTAATACCAATGGCACCGGGAGTGGACTCAGAGATGGCAATCAGATTCAAAATATCCTGATTGGTATACCATCCGGTTTTTTCTGCAATATCATACAGGAAGGGCAACGTAGCCAAACCGCCTCCCACCGCAAACAAGCCGGTCTTAAAAAATTCAATAATCAACTGAATCAATGTTGTCATTCTTTTTTACCTCCTACACGATACATTACATATCCTGCAACACCTGCAGCCACAATCAAAATCACGGTATCGATGGGAGTAAACACAGCCAGAGCTGTAATAATCAAAAACAGCACGATCGAGGGTACATTGATCAGCGCCTTTTTACCTAATTTAACCACTGCATCAAAAATCAGCACACAAACACCCACACGAATACCGGCCAGTGCATGCTTAACACTATCCAGATCCGCAAAGTTTTGAATAAAAGCCGCTATGATCGTAATAATAACAATGGAAGGAATGGCAAATCCCACAGTCGTACATACGGCTCCTAACAAACCGGCCTGTTTATATCCAATGAAAGTAGCTGTATTAATCGAAATAATACCGGGAGTACACTGACCTATGGCATAGTAGTCCATTAATTCTTCTTCCGTTGCCCAATGATATTTATCCACGACCACGCGCTGCAGCAGTGCCAGCATAGCATAACCACCGCCAAAGGTGCACACACCCAGCTGCATGAATACCAATAACAGTTTAATGATTTTTTTCATTTTTTGATGATATCCCTTTCTTTTATATATTGACGTTTTTTTACACGCCCTTTATTGTATAGCATTTTAGAGAAAAGGTCTAGTGGGAAAATAAATTCTTTTCCTTAATAAAACCGTTCCACAAAGTAATCCGCCACCCGACGAATCTCCTGTTCCTCAGCATCGGAAGCATGATCCTTCACCCCGCAGGTATGAAAGCCGCCTCGTTTTGCAGAAGCAATTCCCAAAAGCACATCTTCAAACACCATACACTCCTGCGGCTTTAGTCCCATCTGCTCTGCAGCAAACCAATACAGATCCGGTTCTTCTTTTCCGCGGGCAACCTGGGACACATCTGTGAGCACATCGAACAGTTCATAAATATCGTTTCCTTTTAACACTGCTTCCAGCAAAGCTCTATGGGATACAGTGGCCAGGGCGATTCTGATTCCCCGTGACTTCAGCTCCTGCAGCAGTTGTTTTGCTCCCGGCTTACATTTAATATTGTATCGATATTCATGCAGGGCCATGGAATCCCATTCTGCCATTACTTCTTCCGGTGATTCCGCCAAACCGTATCGTTCGATCGTATAATGGGCCGCCGTTTCATACTTCATGGTTTTCACCGCCTGCTTATAGGTTTCATCGGCCGGAAAACCTCGGCGTCCTAAAAATTCTTCGTCGATTCGGTGCCACACTCCCATGGAGTCCACCAGGGTACCATCCAGATCAAAGATCGCACCTTTCAGCCTTTTTTGATCAAAATACTCAAAAATCGATGGGTTCAAACTCTGCTTCCTCCCCTTCGATCTCTACACAAATGACCATATCAACCTTACCGGCGGCTCCCAGACGTTCTCTGGCTGCGCTTTGATCATCATTCGGCCACCAGATATTCCAACAGGCATCTCCCTCACAGGTTTCTCGTTGTTCAAACTTCAGTTCCTCACCGTTTGCCAGAAGGTAAACCTTTTTCATTTTACTTACAATATTCAAAAGCTGCACCATGGGCTTTTCTTCCAGCACATGAATATACACTTTGCCGCTCCGTCCGGTCAAATAGCCCCAGCCCAAGTCATAGGGATACACCGGCAGGGCTTTGGTTCCCACAATGCTTTCTGCATTTCCCTGCATAAAGTCGCCCACTTCTTCCAAAATACGCTGACTCTCTTCCGGGATTCGGCCCAAGCCATCCGGGCCAATATTCAGCAGATAGTTTCCGCCTCGGCTTACGATTTTGATCAGGTTTCGAATGATTGCCTCCGGCTGTTTCCAGGCAGTATCAAATTTGTTGAAGCCCCAGGTGTGGTTCAATGTCGCCGGTACCTCCCATGGCTTCTTCGTAGGCAGAAGAGGGATAAAATTATCGCCGGTGGAGGCATAATCACCAAGACCGCTTCCGATACGGCCGCTCACCAGACAGTCCGGCTGCAGTTCTTTCACCAAATCTCTCAGTTCCTTTGATTCCTCCGCAGTCATGATCAAAGGTGTATCGAACCAAATCAAAGCCACCGGGCCATATTGCGTCAACAGTTCCCTCAGCTGCGGTTTACATTTTTCATCCAAATATTTACGGAAGTTTTTAGCCTCATTATCCGCATCCTGTTCGTAGCCGTTTTCATCGTACCAATCCTGCGCCTGCGAATAATAAAAGCCCAGCCGAATTCCCTCCCGCTGACAGGCCTGTGCCAATTCTCGAATTGGATCCCGTCCAAAGGTTGTACTTTTAACAATCGTATAATCACTGCAGGCAGAATCGTACATAGCAAAACCCTCGTGGTGCTTAGATGTAATTACGATATAGCCCATGCCCGCTTTTTTCGCTAGCTGCACAATTTTCTCCGCATCAAACTCCTTTGGATCGAACTGCTCTGCAATCTGCGCATATTCCTTCGACGGAATTTGAAAATCATGCATGATCCATTCTGCTATGTTATTTGTTTTTCTTCCTTTATATTCTCCTGCCAGCATAGAATACAGACCCCAATGAATAAATAGGCCAAATTTGGCATCCAACCACCACTGCATACAATGTTCCTCCTATGATCCTATTACATACAATATGTAATTACAATTAGATTCATTTTACCACAAAAAGGATTCTTTGTGAAGCTTTCCCATGATATGAACATAAAACAAGAGCCCTCGATTTTCACCGACGGCTCTTATTTGTCCCTTTAATTTTCCGTTTTGATTCTCTCAGCCCTTAGAAACGATAGCGATTTTCGTTTTCGTTGTCTTTACGGTTCTGATTGGAACGGTTGTTGTTTTGATCGTTACGATTCTGGTTGGAACGGTTCTCATTGGAACGATTCTCGTTAGAACGGTTCTCATTCTGATCGTTACGATTCTGATTAGAACGGTTGTTATTGTTCATACGATTCAGATTTTCATTCTGATTGCGATTCTTATTCTGATTGTTTTCCATTGGAAAGCCTCCTCATGATTTGGATTACGAGACTATTATGAAACAATCAAAGCTTTTCTATACCGGAAGATTTTTCCATATTGAAAATCCCGCAAACTATGATATAATAAGGTTTCAGAGTGATTTTAAACTTTACAAAACACAGGCGAATTGTCGATTTACTTTGCCCTGCCGTCCCTTGGGAACACGGCAGGCTTTGAGAAAGGATTCTATATGAAAGCATTTTCTGTACCTGAGGTCAAACCCTTTATGGCAGGTCTTCTTTCCGGTGATCTGTTTCATGGCTGGCAGCTGCGCAGCGCCGAACTGGGACTGATGAGCCGTATCGAGATCCAGGGCGGTATCAACAGCGACTATTGGACCGAAGAAGAAAAAAAAGGCCGTACCTCTCCCTATTTACTTTGGGATGAGATCCAGCCCAAAATACGCGGACTCATTCAAGGCGGTCACACCCCTAGCTTTATGAACATCACGCTGGCGGTTCCCCCTACCCGAGTCCCAGACATTGCTCAGGATTTTATCGAATCTTTCCTTATTAACATTCGCTTTGAAAAGGGCGTGCTGAATTTGATTACAGGTGTTGCCACCAAGTCCTTCACCATGGACAAAACTCCGGAACACTTGTGGGATGAAAAAGTGCCTGTTTACTTTAAGGCGCATCAGATTCTGCTGACCCAGAGCAATTAAATCATGTTTTTGCGCGCCAGCGTGCTTTCTTGGCATTGACCGCCGAGCGCGACTGCGTGCGACAATCAGGAGGTTATGAAATGTCTGTACAAGAAAAGGGAAATCTTTCCATTAACAGCGAAAATCTGTTTCCTATTATTAAAAAATGGCTGTATTCCGATCAGGATATTTTTATTCGTGAACTGGTTTCCAACGCAGTGGATGCGATCCAGAAGTTTAAGCATCTGGTTTCACTGGGCGAGGCCGAAGCGGATGGCACCGACTACCGTGTGACCATTCATTTGGATCCTGCGGCTAAAACCATCACCATTTCCGATAACGGTCTGGGTATGACCGCTGACGAAGTGAAAAAATATATCAATCAAATCGCCTTTTCCGGCGCTGCTGAGTTCATGGAAAAATACAAGGACAGCAACGAAGACCCCATCATCGGCCACTTCGGTCTGGGCTTCTACTCTGCTTTCATGGTGGCTGCACAGGTGGAGATCCAAACTCTGTCCTTCCAGCCCGGCGCTGAAGCCGTGCAGTGGACCAGCGATGGCAGCTCTACTTTTGAAATGACCTCAGGCACCCGCACTACCCGCGGTACCGATATCATTCTGCACGTGAACGAAGACGGCGAAAAGTACCTGCAGAAATACGAAATGATGACCATCGCCAATAAGTACTGCTCTTTCATGGCGATTCCGGTATTTTTGACTTCCACCGAAGATGCTAAGAATGATACTGAGGAAGGCGGCGAGACCGCAAACCCGACGGAGCCTGCTGCTTTAAACGAAACCGCACCTCTGTGGCTGAAGAACCCCAAAGACTGTACCGATGAGGAATATAAAGAATTCTACCGCAAGGTTTTCTTTGACTTTAAGGAGCCCTTGTTCTGGATCCATTTGAACATGGATTATCCTTTCAACCTGAAGGGTATCCTGTTCTTCCCCAAACTGGGTAATGAATTCGAATCCGCTGAAGGTCAGGTAAAATTGTACTGCAATCAGGTATTCGTGGCTGATAATGTTAAAGAAATTATTCCTGAATTCCTGTTGCTTTTAAAGGGTGCCGTGGATTGCCCCGATATTCCTTTGAACGTATCCAGAAGCTTTTTGCAGAATGATGGTTATGTGAAGAAGATTTCCGAATATATTACTCGTAAAGTTGCCGATAAGCTGAATCAGTTGTTTAACAGTGATCGTGAAAATTATGAGAAATATTGGAATGATATTCATCCTTTCATTAAGTATGGCTGCCTGCGCAACGATAAATTCTATGATCGTGTGAAAGACAGCGTGATCTACAAATCTGTAATCGCTGACAAATACTTGACTTTGAATGAATATTTGGAAGCGGCCAAGGAAAAACATGAAAATAAGGTATTCTACACCAACGATGCCCGTCAGCAGGCGCAGTATCTGCAGATCCTAAAGGATCAGAATATGGATGCAGTAGAACTTTCCACCGCTATCGACTCTCCCTTCATGTCCTTCATGGAGTCCAAAAATCAGGACCTGCACTTCCTTCGCGTGGATGCGGATTTGAATGAGATCTTGAAGGATCAGGATACGGAGATTCCTGAAATGGCTCAGACCGCCGCTGAAACTCTGTTCCGCCGCCTGCTTGCTAACGAAAATTTGAAGGTTCGTCTGGAAAACCTGAAGGATGAAAAGGTTTCTGCCATGATCGAAATGACCGAAGAAGCCCGTCGTATGCAGGAAATGATGAAAATGTACGGTGCTATGGGTATGGCCGGTTTTAATCCCGATCCCGAAACCACTTTGGTACTGAACCAGAAAAATGCGCTGATCGCTCATATTCTGGATCATCCCATGGATGATCGTTCTGCCGCTTTGGCTCAGCAGGTATATGATCTGGCACGCCTCAGTCACAGCCCGCTGACTGCAGAGCAGCTGACTGCTTTCCTTGCACGTTCTCAGGAACTGTTGCTGGGACTCATCTAATATCTATAATGTTTGATTTACCCACAGGATTGAGCCTTCCGCCTTTCCTGTGGGTTCCATATATCCTTAAAAGGAGTGTAATGCCATGAAAAAGAAATCTTTGATTGCCTCTGCCGTAGTAGCTCTGGGCACTGTGGCCTCCGCTGCCGGAGCCCTGTATATGTATAAAAGTTTCTTTAGCCGAAAACATGCCCCTGCTGCTGAATTTGATGCTTACAACGAATTCCCTGAACTCAAAGAACGTCTTTTTACAGAGCGAAGCCATGAAGAATGGACGCTGAACGCCTTTGATGGGTTGACTTTGAAGGCTCACTATTTTCCTGCCGACAGCCATGTATATGCCATCATTATGCACGGCTATTCCAGCACCTATTGCTCCATGCTGCCCCAGGCGATACATTTCATGGAAAAGGGTTACAATTTGCTTCTACCCGAGCAGCGCGGTCATGGTGGCAGTGAAGGTGATTACTTTGGGTTTGGTTTTCATGAGCATTACGATCTGCAGGCTTACATCAACATGGTTTGTGAAAAGGATCCTGAAGCTCAGATTTTGCTGCTTGGCGTTTCCATGGGTGCCGCCACCGTCATGATGGCTGCCGGCGAATACCTGCCCGATAATGTTAAGTGCGTGATCGAAGATTGCGGCTACACCTCCGGTTGGGAGCAAAATGTGCATATATTAAAAAGCAAGTATCACTTGCCCGCTTTTCCGACCCTGCATTTCAGCGATCTGTTGATGCGCCTGAAGCATCATTATTCCTACAAGGAAGCTGCTCCCATTCAATATGTAGCTAATGCAGAAGTACCCATGCTGTTCATTCATGGTGATCAGGACAACTTCGTGCCCTTCTCCATGCTGCAGCCGTT